>NZ_CP130832.1:1834285-2140000 GCF_030549615.1 Stenotrophomonas sp. 610A2 | reverse complement strand
CGTGCCCGACAACCCCACCGATGCACAGGTCTGGGATCTGATCTTCCAGCCCGGCTTCTCCACCGCCGATGCGGTCACCGACCTGTCCGGTCGTGGTGTTGGCATGGACGTGGTCCGCCGCAACATCCAGGCATTGGGCGGCGAAGTGCAGCTGGAAAGCCGCACCGGTGCCGGCACCCGCGTACTGATCAGGCTGCCGCTGACGCTGGCCATCCTCGATGGCATGACCGTATCGGTTGCCGGCGAAACCCTGATCCTGCCGCTGGCCTACGTGCTGGAAGCACTGCAGCCGCAGCCAGACGATATCCGCACCATGGCTGGCGAGGGGCGCGTTCTGCGCGTCCGCGGCGAATACCTGCCGATCCTGTCGCTGGGCCAGTACTACGGCTATCCCGACAATCCACAGGCCGAACCGCTGGTCGTCGTGGTGGAAGGTGACGGCCAGAAGATCGCGCTGGAAGTGGATGAGCTGATCGGCCAGCAACAGGTCGTCGTCAAGAACATCGAGAACAACTACCGGCGTATCAGCGGCGTCTCCGGCGCCACCATCCTCGGCGATGGCCGGGTTGCGCTGATCGTCGATATCGGCGGCCTTGTGCGCTCGCTGCGTACCCAGCAAGCCGCCTGATCACGTCGTAGCACGTAACTGACGCCGCTCGCCCGACATCTGGGCGGGCGGCGTTGTGTCGTGCGTCCGCCGCGCCTGGATACGGCGGCGCACGCCTTTTGACTGGCTGAATCACAGCCACGGAGTGTCTTCAAGAAGCTCCGAAAGTTGCCGATACCGCATCGCAATGCAATCAGGTTTGTCAACCAACCTGGGCCTCCGTCGCGGCCTGCACAACGCACGACATTCCACAGGAGCGCCGGACCTGTGGATCGCCCCCTATGCCCGCCTACGGAGATGTCTGCAATGAAGTGGTTCCAGAATCTGTCGATCACGCGAAAGCTGGTGCTTGCGTTCTGCAGCACCAGCCTGCTCACCCTGCTGCTTGCGCTGTTCGCGCTGTGGCGGATGAACGTGGCCGACACCCAGATACAGCAGGTCAACAACAACTGGATGCCGGCCGTCCAGCAGCTTGGCGAAATGCGCGCCCAGCTCGGTGAGTACCGCACCTTCGAGCAGGCCCAGCTCAACTACCAGGGCAACCCGGAACAGCTGGCCGACTACGACAAGCGCATGGCTGACAGCCGCAAGCTGATTGAAGCTGCTGAGAAGGCCTACGACGACATCGAAGCCGACTACAGCGCCAGCGAGCTGGCCATGTACGAAAAGATGAAGGAGCTGCGTGCAGGCTACTTCGAAGCACACGACCGTATTGCCGCAGCGATCGCCGCCGACGACTTCGTCACCGCCAACGCAATCTCCAGCGATGACTCGCGCAAGCTGCGCCGCGCCCTGTTCGACCAGCTCAAGCAGATGTCGCAGTACAACCAGGAGCAGCTGACCAAGCAGACTGCCGAATCACGGCAGGCGCACCAGCGCTCGCTGATCGCCATCGCGATCGGCCTCGGCCTGGCCTTGCTGCTGGCCGCCGCATTGGGCTGGGCGATCATCCGCGCGATCATGCTGCCGCTGGCCGAGGCCGTGCGCGTAGCCGACGATGTCGCTGCCGGCAAGCTGGACCGTCGTATCGATGCCTCGCGCCGCGACGAAGTCGGCATGCTGCTGCAGTCCATGCAGCGCATGCAGGCACAGCTGCAATCGGTGATCGGCGCACAGCGTGAGATGGCACGCCAGCACGATACCGGCATGATCAGCTACCGCATGGATGAGACTGCGTTCCCGGGCGACTATGGCGTGATGGTCAAGGAAAGCAACGCACTGGTCGCTTCACACATCCAGATGCTGCTGTCGGCTCTGGAAGTCATCAAGCGCTACGCAAACGGCGACCTGTCCGTTGACATCGAACGCCTGCCCGGCGAGAAGGCCGTCATCACCGAGACCGTGGATGCGGTCAAGGCCAGCCTGTCGGCGATCAACAGCGAGATCAAGCGTCTGGCCGGTGCCGCCGCACAGGGTGATTTCTCCGTGCGCGGCGATGCAAATGCCTACCAGCATGATTTCCGCGACATGGTCAGCAGCCTCAACCAGCTGATGGAAACCACCGACGGCAACCTGTCCGAGCTCTCGCAGCTGCTGCAGGCCATCGCCCGTGGCGATCTGACCGCGAAAATGCAGGGCGACTTCCACGGCGTGTTCGCCAATATGCGTGACGACGCCAACGCCACCGTCAGCCAGCTGACCGACATCATCGGCCGCATCCAGCACGCGGCCTCCAGCATCAACCTGGCTGCCACCGAAATCGCCACCGGCAACAGCGACCTGTCACGCCGTACCGAGCAGCAGGCTGCCAACCTGGAAGAAACCGCCGCCTCGATGGAGGAACTGACCTCCACCGTGCGCCAGAACGCCGAGCATGCCCGCCAGGCCAACCAGCTCGCCATCGGCGCACATGGCGTCGCCAGCCAGGGCGGCAACGTGGTTGGCCAGGTCGTCACCACGATGAGCGCGATTGAAGCCTCGTCGAAGAAGATCGCCGACATCATCAGCGTCATCGATGGCATCGCCTTCCAGACCAATATCCTGGCGCTGAACGCTGCGGTGGAAGCCGCCCGTGCCGGTGAGCAGGGCCGCGGCTTTGCCGTGGTCGCCTCGGAAGTACGCACCCTCGCCCAGCGCTCGGCGGCTGCCGCCAAGGAGATCAAGGGCCTGATCGACGACTCCGTCGGCAAGGTCGGCGAAGGCTCGGTACTGGTGCAGCAGGCCGGTGCCACGATGGATGAGATCGTTACTTCGGTGCAGCGCGTGACCGACATCATGGCTGAGATTTCAGCTGCGTCGCAGGAGCAGAGCGCCGGCATCGACCAGGTCAACCAGACCGTCATGCAGATGGACGAAACCACCCAGCAGAATGCAGCGCTGGTGGAAGAAGCCACTGCCGCCGCACGCTCCATGGAAGACCAGGCCAACCACCTGAGTGAGGCGGTGGCGGTGTTCCGCACCGACGCCGTGCAGGCAGTTGTCGCACAGCCGCAGCAGGCCAAGACTGCGTTTGCTCCCGCTGCCCCGGCACCGGCACGTCGCCTGCGCGCGGTGGCTCCGGCACAACGTGGCAATGCGGCAGTGCGCGTCGACAACGACGGCGACTGGCAGGAATTCTGATTGCCAGCTACACATGTATGAACGACGCCCCTGAATAGGGGCGTCGTCATTTCAGTGCAAGAAAACGCTCCAGCTCTGCCTACAGATGCCGATGTACTGACAAACCCCCTACCTACCAGGCCAGCAGTAACCCATGTCTTTGCCCACTAATTTCCTCACCCGCAGTATTGCAATGCGCTTGATGCTGGGAACGGCATTGGTCGCGACCTTCGCATTCGGCCTCACCGCGTTGTTCATCTACCTGCGCAGCAGCGATGCCCTGCTGTCAGCCTCGCGGGTCAGTCTCGAGAACATCGCCCAGCTCGAGGCCCAGCGCATCTCCACCGAGCTTGGCCACGGTTTTGAGGCCAACGACACCTTGTCGCGCAGCTTCATTGCATTGCGCCAGCAAGGCGGCTTCAGCCGCTTGAGCGCCGCACAGGTGCTGCACTCGCAAGCATTGAACAATCCGCAGTGGGTCGGTGTCGGCACCTTGTGGGAGCCGCAGGCCTTCGACGGCGACGATGCCAACCATATCGATGCCGAAGGCCATGACGCCAGCGGCCGCTTCATGAGCTATTGGGCATGGCAGGACGGCGCACCGGTACAGGAACCGCTGCGCGGTTACGACGTGCCCGGCGACGGTGACTGGTACCTGCAGCCGGCAGCGACCAAGAAGCCCTCCGTGCTGGAACCGTACGTCTACGAGATCGGCGGCAAGAAGATCCTGATGACCACGCTGGCCACGCCTATCGTCCAGGACGGTCAGTTCCTCGGCGTGGTGACGGTGGATTTCGCCCTGCAGTCACTGCAGGATCGCCTGTCCAAGATGCGCCCTATGCAGGAAGGCTACGTGCGCCTGCTGTCGCCGGTGGGCACCATCATTGCAGACCGTGATCCGGCCAAGGTCGGCACGAAGGCTGATGATGCTGACACGCGCACGATGCTGGCCAATACCGCCAGCAACAAGATCACCTTCGAGCAGCGCCATGATGCGGCCCTCGACGAAGATGTGGTGGAAACCTATGTCCCGCTGAAGATCGGCAACGCCGAGCAGACCTTCGCCTTCGGCGTCGTGGTGCCGCGCGCCCTGTTGATGGAACAGGCACAGGCCCTGCTGTGGACCATCGTCGTGGTCGGCGTGATTGCCGCCCTGCTGCTGTGCGGCGCGCTGTTCCTGCTGCTGCGCAAGTTCGTCTTCAAGCCATTGAACGAGGCCGTAAAACTGTCTGACAACATCGCCGCCGGCAAGCTCGACAATGCCGTCAGCGTGCAGCGCGACGATGAGCTGGGAGCCCTGCTCAGCTCGATGCAGCGCATGCAGTCCCAGCTGCAGTCGGTGATCGGTGCTCAACGCGAAATGGCCAGGCAGCATGATGCCGGTGTCATCAGCCACCGCATGGATGAGACTGCGTTCCCGGGCGACTATGGCGTGATGGTCAAGGAGAGCAACGCACTGGTCGCTTCACACATCCAGATGCTGCTGTCGGCTCTGGAAGTCATCAAGCGCTACGCCAACGGCGACCTGTCCGTTGACATCCAACGCCTGCCCGGCGAGAAGGCCGTCATCACCGAGACCGTGGATGCGGTCAAGGCCAGCCTGTCGGCGATCAACAGCGAGATCAAGCGTCTGGCCGGAGCTGCCGCACAGGGCGACTTCTCGGTGCGCGGCGACGCCAATGCCTACCAGCATGATTTCCGCGACATGGTCAGCAGCCTCAACCAGCTGATGGAAACCACCGACGGCAACCTGTCCGAGCTCTCGCAGCTGCTGCAGGCCATCGCCCGTGGCGACCTGACCGCGAAGATGCAGGGCGACTTCCACGGCGTCTTCGCCAACATGCGCGACGACGCCAACGCCACCGTCAGCCAGCTGACCGACATCATCGGCCGCATCCAGCACGCGGCCTCCAGCATCAACCTGGCCGCCACCGAAATCGCCACCGGCAACAGCGACCTGTCACGCCGTACCGAGCAGCAGGCCGCCAACCTGGAAGAAACCGCCGCCTCGATGGAGGAACTGACCTCCACCGTGCGCCAGAACGCCGAGCATGCCCGCCAGGCCAACCAGCTCGCCATCGGCGCACATGGCGTCGCCAGCCAGGGCGGCACCGTGGTCGGCCAGGTCGTCACCACGATGAGCGCGATTGAAGCCTCGTCGAAGAAGATCGCCGACATCATCAGCGTCATCGATGGCATCGCCTTCCAGACCAATATCCTGGCGCTGAACGCTGCGGTGGAAGCCGCCCGTGCCGGTGAGCAGGGCCGCGGCTTCGCCGTGGTCGCCTCGGAAGTCCGCACCCTCGCCCAGCGCTCGGCGGCTGCTGCCAAGGAGATCAAGGGCCTGATCGACGACTCCGTCGGCAAGGTCGGCGAAGGCTCGGTACTGGTGCAGCAGGCCGGTGCCACGATGGACGAAATCGTCACCTCGGTGCAGCGCGTCACGGACATCATGGCTGAGATTTCAGCTGCGTCGCAGGAGCAGAGCGCCGGCATCGACCAGGTCAACCAGACCGTCATGCAGATGGATGAAACCACCCAGCAGAATGCCGCGCTGGTGGAAGAAGCCACCGCCGCCGCACGTTCGATGGAAGACCAGGCCAACCACCTGAGTGAGGCGGTTGCGGTGTTCCGCACCGCTGCGGATACCGCCGGCAAGCCTGCCAACAAGGTAGCGGTCGCCAGCATTGCGCAACATCCACAGCAACGCCTGCGTCCGGTGGCCAGCAGCGCCCGCAGCGGACAGGCAGTGCGCAAACTGGACGATGGCAACTGGCAGGAGTTCTGACCGTACCGTTGTCACATCGAGCCCCCGGCACTCTGTGCCGGGGGCTTTTTGTTTCCGTCAACTCGAGGGAACAAAAATCGATGTAAACCACGAATTGCGGCTGATCGTAAGAGAGTCAGTGAAACAGGCTGAAACAGTGAATGCGCGCACATTCAGTCCAAGCGCCGCATCACTAAATCGTCCTGACGTCTTTAAACCGCTAAGACTTGTGATGCGCATTCAATCAATTGTGCTGAATCCTTCAGAATTTCGGACGTGAAAACTCCTACAGCAGCGTGAGAAAGCGCCGTTATCGGCTATGACAACACCCGCATAGGCTTGCGGCGTGGACACTACGCTGCGTAATCCAGGGTTGGATGAGACCCCTCCGCAGCGTCCAAATCTGCAGTCGATCCGGAGAGTTAGAGATGGAGTTCTTTCGCAACCTCAGCATCGCCAGAAAACTTGCAGTTGCTTTCACTCTTACCACCCTCACCACCCTGGCCATGGGCGGTTTCGCCGTAGTGCGGCTGAACCAGGCCACTGCCCAGCTGCAACAGGTAAGCGCGCGTGACATGCCAGCCGTGCAGTACCTGGAACGGATGCGCGCCGATCTGGCTGAGATCCGCATCGCCGAGCTATCACAGCTCTCGCATCTGCACGAACCTGCCTATGTCGCCGAGTACAACCAGCGCATTGCCGACCAGCGACAGAAGCTGGCCGAGCACCGCAAGCAATACGAAGCCCTGCCTGCAGACACCACCCAGCAGGGTTTGTACGCGGAGATGGGCAAGACCCTGGATGCTTACTTCAGCGCACACGCGATGATGGAGAAGGCGATCAACGAAGGTCAGTTCGAGCTGGCCCAGAGCGTCTCCAATGACCAGTCACGGATCAGCCGTCGCGATCTGTTTGATGCGGTCGAGAAGCTCAGCAGCCACGTCGCCTCGGTACTGGACAAGGAAGTGGCCAACGCCAATGCCGCGCAGGCCCGCAGCACTACCGCGATCATCGTCTGCATGTTGCTGTTGGGCCTGTTGTCTGCCGTCCTGGGCGTGGTGATCGTGCGCGCCATCGTGCGCCCGGTGAATGATGCCCTGCGCGCCGCCGACGACGTTGCCAACGGTCGCCTGGACAGCAGCATCGACAGCAGCCGCAAAGATGAAGTCGGCGCCTTGCTGGCTTCGATGCAACGCGTGCAGAACCAGCTCAAGGCCGTCATCGGCGCGCAGAACGAGATGGTGCGCGAGCACGACCAGGGCGCGATCAGCTTCCGTATCGACGAATCCCGTTTCCCCGGCGAGTACGGGCGGATGGTGCGCGAGGTCAACACCCTGGTTGCCCAGCACATCGGCGTCAAGATGCGCGCTGTCGAGGTAATGCGCCACTACGCACGCGGCGATCTTTCGGTGGACATGGACCGCCTGCCCGGCGAGAAATTCGTCATCACCCAGGCGATGGACAGCACCAAGGCCAGCCTGTCCGCGATCAACAACGAGATCAAGCGGTTGGCCAATGCCGCGGCGGCTGGCGACTTCAGCCAGCGTGGCGACGCCGATCAGTTCGAGCACGATTTCCGCGACATGGTCGGTGGCGTCAACTCGCTGATGGAAACCACCGAAGTCAATCTTGGCCACCTCTCCAAGCTGTTGCAGGCGGTTGCACAAGGCGACCTCACCCAGCGCATGGAAGGCGAGTTCCACGGCGTGTTCGCCCGCATGCGTGACGATGGCAATGCCACCGTCGACCAACTGGGCAGCATCGTCTCGGGCATCCAGGCGGCCAGCGGCAGCATCAGCCTGTCGGCCAGCGAGATTGCTACCGGCAATGACGACCTGTCCCGCCGCACCGAGCAGCAGGCCGCCAATCTGGAAGAAACCGCTGCTTCGATGGAGGAACTGACCTCCACCGTGCGCCAGAACGCCGAACATGCGCGCCAGGCCGACCAGCTGGCACGCGGTGCCGCCGAAGTCGCCGCGCAGGGCGGCAGCGTAGTCGGGCAAGTGGTCACCACAATGAGTGCGATCGAGGCCTCATCGAAGAAGATCGCTGACATCATCAGCGTCATCGATGGCATCGCCTTCCAGACCAATATCCTGGCGCTCAACGCTGCGGTGGAAGCGGCACGCGCCGGTGATCAGGGCCGCGGCTTCGCGGTGGTGGCATCGGAAGTGCGCACGCTGGCGCAGCGCTCGGCGGCAGCGGCCAAGGAGATCAAGGGATTGATCGACAGTTCGGTCGACAAGGTCGCCGAAGGTTCGCAACTGGTCCGCAATGCCGGCACCACCATGGACGACATCGTTGCCTCGGTGCAGCGCGTGACCACCATCATGGCGGACATTTCGGCGGCTTCGCAGGAACAGTCCACCGGTATCGACCAGGTCAACCAGACCGTGATGCAGATGGATGAATCCACCCAGCAGAACGCCGCGCTGGTCGAGGAAGCCACAGCCGCAGCACGTTCGATGGAGGACCAGGCACAACAACTGTCCGCTGCGGTGGCACAGTTCCGCCTGGCTGGCTCGGTAAGCGCAACCCTGGCCAAGGTAGCTGCCAGCGCGGGGGCTGCACCGCCGCGTGGCCGCCCTGCATTGCGCGCTATCCCGAAACCAGCGACGCGTGCACCTGTCGCCAGCACCGACGATTGGCAGGAGTTCTAAGGCATTGCTGTTGGCGGCGGGCGGGCACTCTCCAGCCCGTCCGCTGCCTGCAGTTTGCTCAACCACTTCCGCGATGGTCCTTTCGACATCACGGCAAGCAATACCGGATCGACCCGCTATCCGGCTGCGCCTGCAGTTCACGCCATCGATGCGTCCATCCAACTTCGGCGCAGATCCAATCAGAACACCCGTTCACTGACATCGGCCGCCAACAGCGACACACCCGGGAACACGCCATGCTCGTCATAGCGTTGCCGCAGCTTCTGCAATCGCCGCCAGGCATCCGCGGAGTAGCAGGTCGCCACCTCGGCAGAGCGTGCCTCCAGATCGAATTCATTGATATAGCTGCCGGTAGCAATAGGCGCCAGCTGATCAAATACACCGCGTAGCCAATCCCGGTTCAGATCGTCTTCGTCCTCGTCGTTCCACTGCGCGTAGGTCGAGACCGAAAGCCGCCCATGGATCGAGTACGCCGCGTCGGCATGCTCGTGATTGGGTCGCAGGATCAGCAGGCAGAACGTAGCGGGCGAAGGCCGTGCCTGCATGCCTGCAACCAGCACATCGGCAACCTTCCCCGCTGCATCGGTGAGTATGTTGTCGGCGCGGTAGCGCTTGCTGACCATGGCCTGCTCGGTCTGTTGATAAATGGGATCGAAGCTGCCGAGTTCCTGCTCGACGAATTCGCCCAACCAGGGCTGCAGATCCATTTCCAGCGCAGCGTGCAGTGATCCAGCTTCGGCAGCATCGTCGCAAAACACGCTGACGCTCAAGGCCGCCGGCACACCGGGCGCACCGCCAAGCACCAGCATGACCTGCGCGCGATCATCGTGCCTGCGTGCGCACAAGGCCATCAGCAAGGGCTTGAGTCTGGCCGTATCCAGCACGTAGCTGCGTGCCAGTATCGTTTTTGGCGCAAGCCAGGTGCGCAGGTGAAACCGAACCACGACAAAGAACAGGCAGGGGCCGCCTCCTCGTGCCGCCCAGAACAGTTCCGCGTTCTCGGTTTCGCTGACATGCAACAAGCGACCATCGGCGGTCACTACATCCAATGCAAGTATGTTGAAGGTGCTCATGCCGCCCCAGGCATCGCAGTTGATGCCCAATCCACCTCCCAGCAGGAAGCCGGAAAGACCTACCTTCGCGCCGTGACCGGTAGGGAATGCCAAGCCGTGCGGTGCCAAGGCCTGCGTCAGCTGAGCGCTGGTCACACCTGGACCTGCGGTCACTGTTTCCTGCTCCGCATCCACCTCGATCGCGTTGAGCTGGGCCAGGTCCAGCAGCAGGCCACCGCGGTGCAGGAAGCTGCCCGCGTAGCTGTGGCCCGAGCCCTTCACCGCAATCCTGAGCCCATGCAAGCGCGCGAAATTCACGCTTTTGATCACGTCCTCCACTGACGCGGCACGCACGATGTACTCGGGGAAGCGTTCGAAATGGCGTCGATTCCAGGCCGTGCTGTAGTACCAACTGGCGTACTCGGCATGATGGCGGGACCTGACCTTGCCCTCCAATGTCTGCGAGAAGGCCCGGTAGTCGTCGGGGAGCATCTTTGCGTGCTGCGGGTCCATGGTGGTTCCCTCGGATCATCCAGAAGATTGAGTCAGACGGCGACTGCGCTTGTCGCTGAGTAGAGTGGCAACGGCTGCAGGCCAAGCCGGGTCTTGATGCGTGCGTTCAAGCGACCGGCTTCGATGGTGCGTACACCTGCGCCCAAGGCCCATTCGTAGGCGTAGGCGAAACTGACGGTATAGGGGCTGTAGTCGGTGAGGTCGTAGCGCATGCCAGCCGACCAGATGCACATCAACGTCCCATCGAGGAAGCAGATCAGGCCGCCAACCACCACACCCTGGTCTTCCACCACCACCAGCCGGATCAATCCCTCACAAGTGCGCACGAAGCGGGCCAGCGTCTGCGCCGGGAAGTATTGCGGCGTTCCATTGCGCGCCGTGGTCTGCTGGCACAACTCGGTGAGCTGCTCCAGGCGTTGATCGAAGGGCGGGCTGAGCAGACTGATGCCGCCGCTTCCGGCAGCGAACTTGCGCAACTGACGGGTCATCTCATAGCGCCCATCCTTGGGCAAGGCCTTGATCACGGCGTCGAAATCTTCAAACCGGGTCATGTCCATGAAGTAGCGATCGACCAGGTAGCGCACCGCCAGCCCCTGCTCCGCCAATTGCTGCCGGGCATGATCACTGGCGACATTCAACAATCCCACATACTGCGCATCCAACCTGACCGCCAGCGCCTTCAGCGCAGCGACCAATGCATCCTCGGCCGCCGCGCCCAGCAACACGATCACGCCGCTGTCAAAGCAGTGCATCGCATGGCTGAAAAGCGCGCATTGCTCACGATCACTTTGAATATCCGCAGTGCGCGCAAGCAGACCAAAAGGATCCACGGTCTGCACCAACTGCAGGTAGGCCGGCACGAAGCCGACCAGCCTGCCGTCTTCGCGGGCCAGCAGGTAGAACGCGCCCTTGATCGCCAACAAGGGCGAGCGCTCGGCTGCGCACAGGAAACGCCAGTCGTAGAAGAACGAGGCACCACTGGTGTGGTGAAACACGCGGTACTCGGCTTCATCCATCTGTTCGATGGAGTTCAGTATTTCCACTTCAATGGGCATCGCTCTACCCTCGGGGACGCTCACCGCCCCGGTGGCCAGACCGAGGGCAGGAGCGAAGGCATGGTTCACTACAGCAAGTGCGTCTTGCCGGGCACCGCTTGCTGGTAGCGTGTGCTGCTAGCGCTTGCGGCACTCGATGATTGCCGCATGCGGCTCATCGACATAGGCCTGCAGTGCCGGTGGCACCTCGCCCAGGTCATGACCCGTCATCAGCCGTGGATTCGACCATTTGATATCTTCCGCGCCCGCTCTCAGCAACGCCGCCTCGATTGCCTGCTGCGACCAGTACCAGGCGTGCACACTGGCTTCGTACTCGCGATAGCGCAGATCCAGGCGCAGGCGCCCGCCTTCCTGCCAGGGATTGGCTTCGTCATCAGGCGTCAGCGTGAAGCCGCAGCCCTCGTAGTAAGTCGGCGCTGGTGCATAACGTGCATGGATCGGCAGCGCGACCAAACGACCACCGGGTTGCAGCGGCGACATCATCTCCGCTGCCATCTGATCCAACTCGGCCAAGGTGGTGGCATAAGGCAGCACATAGACCGCCAGCACAAGATCGAAATTGCCGTTGGTGGTTTCATCCAACGTTGAGCGGAAGCTGATGTCCAGACCATCACGCTGCGCGCAGCGGCGGGCGTACTCGAGCATGCCCTCGGCAAGGTCATATCCAACCACCTTGCGTGCGCCTGCGCGTTTCAACAGACGCGAGTAGTAACCGCTGCCGCAGCCATACTCCAGGACATCAAGTCCATCGAGTGGGCCCAGCGCCGCAAACACGCTTGGCGTTTCGATGTACTTCCGGAATGGCCAGGTTGCCATGTCCTCGTAGAGCGCACCCAACTGATCGAACTGATCTGCGGCTTCCTTGCTCATCTGCTGTTCCCTTGCGTTGAGGGTACTGCCCGGAAGTTGCAGATGCTCACGGATCGCTGAATGTTAAATCGTGATGCAAATCGCTATTTGAGACTATTTCACACTGTCATCTCGAACATTAAGCCGCCGCTCAGGTTCCTCTGTGAAACCGTCAAAAGCCCGGCAGTCCGGACATTACGGTGCCGACCAAATTTTGCGTCCACACAGACAGGTAGGTAAATCACCGGGTGTGATTACTGGGCTCGTAACAGACAGACTAAAGATGTTAAAAAGGCGGCCGTTATCACAGTTTGTACCGCCTCCAGGGCGGCCACACTGATCACCGCCCAACCGTAAAGTGTCCATGCCCGACCACGAATCGACTGCACCGACGCCCTCGCCACACGCCGGCAACCTGTATGCCGATGACCGCTACATGGTGCGTAACCCGCATCAGGTGAGGCATCTGCTGCAGGCCATGATCGATCAGCGTTCGATGATCAATGTGCACCCGGATGGGCGCGACCAGTCCTTTCCTTCGGCGGTGCTCGAAGTGGACATGCAGGGCCTGATGCTGGATGCCAGCCCGGTCCCATCGATCAATCGCTCCGTGGAAACTGCAAGCACCCTGCTCTGCTTCGGCCAGGTCGACAAGGTCATGGTGCGCTTCCAGTTGCAGGGCCATCACCGCGTTGAGCGTGGCGACCACACTGCCTTTGAGATGCCGTTGCCGGAGGAGGTTTACCACCTGCAGCGGCGCGAGTTCTATCGCCTGGAAACGCCGGTTGGCGATTCGCCGTATTGCGTGCTGCCAGACCCCGACGGCGGCGAATCCAGCCGTTGGCGCGTGCTCGACATCAGCGCAGGCGGCATGGCGCTGCTGCTGCCGCCCGACCAGAACCTGCTCAAGCTGCAGAGCCGCTACAGCTGCTTGCTGGAGGTTCCCGAAGGGGCACCGATCAAGGCCTCGTTTGTGGTCTGCAACCTGCGCCAGCAGAAGCAGCCCAACGGTTCGGAGATGACCCGCATCGGCCTGCGCTTCGACGACCTGCCGCGCGGCGCCGACAACATCATCCAGCGCTACATCTTCAGGATCGACCGCCTGCGTAAGGCACGCAGCAACGGGGAATAAGCCAAGCGCGTCTGTTGGGCTTTGGCTTTGGCTTTGGCTTTGGCCTTGGCTTTCCAGCCTTCATTCCCCTGAAGTCGGGGCTGGAGCCACAGCCAATCCGGCCCGAAATCACACTCCTGGCACCCCATCCCGCGATTCCTGCCTCGGCGCCTAAAGTCCCACCCGGTAGCGCCGATACCGGTGCATCAGCCGCATCGCATCGGCAGCCCGCCAGGACCAGGATCCGCCATGAATGACTCCCGCACCACCGCCACCGATACCACCGGCGGCGAATACCTCAGCTTCACCCTCGGCAATGAGCACTACGGCGTGGATATCCTCAAGGTGCAGGAAATCCGCGGTTATGACGCTGTTACCCGGGTGCCGGATGCGCCGGACTACATCAAGGGCGTCATCAACCTGCGCGGCACCATCGTGCCGGTCATCGACCTGCGCCTGAAGCTGCGCCTGGACGAAGCCCGCTATGACGCCTTCACCGTGATGATCGTGCTCAATGTCGAAGACCGCGTTGTCGGCATCGTGGTGGACAGCGTCTCCGACGTGATCCCGCTCAACGCCGAGCAGATCCGCCCGACCCCGGAATTCGGCGCCGCCGTCGATACCCGCTTCATCTCCGGCATCGGCACCCAGGACGATCGCATGCTGATCCTGCTGGACATCGAAACCCTGCTAGATACCGCCGACCTCGGCCAGCCGAGCGTTGCCGAAGAGGCGGCTTGAGCGGCAATTTCGCAAAGTCGATCACAGTTCCATGCATGCAACTCAAGCCCGGCAACTACGGGCCGATAGCCATTGCATGCCCGTCCTCCCCGACCGGCCCTACTTTCCCTTCCCGGAGTTTTCGATGTACAAGCATGTACTTCCGCTGTTTGCCGCCACCGTTCTGGCCACCGTCGCGTTCGACGCCGTTGCCGATGCCGAGATGATCCCGCCGGAAACCGCTGCGCGCTTCGCCGGCAAGGACGGCATGGTCTGCGGCAAGGTTGAGAAGGCCCGTTACGCCGAAGGCTCCGAAGGCCAGCCGACCTTCCTGCACATGGGCGGCATGTTCCCGCGCCACACCTTCTCGGCACGTATCGCCGGCAGCAACCGCAGCAAGTTCGGTTTCCCGTTGGAGACCCTGGAAGGCAAGACCGTCTGCGTGATCGGCAAGATCCAGCGCGACGCATCGCGCGCCGAAATCGAAGTGGCATCGCCGGCCAACCTGAAGCTGGCAAACATCAAGTAATCCGCCTTTCGTCACGCCGGCAATGCCGGCGTGCCACCCCGCGCCTGTGACATGGCGGGGCCTGTTCCCGGAGATCGCGCAAGATGCAGTGGATCAACTCGCTGAAACTGAAGCCGAAGCTGATGCTTACTTTCGGCGTCGTGCTGTTCGTCATGTTGTTGCAGGGTGTCGTCGCCTATCGCGGCCTGCACTCGTTGAACAACGTCACCACCGACCTCGCTGAAAACCGCATGCCCAGTCTTCGCACCACCGGTGAGTTGAGCGGCATGGTCAGCGAGTACCGCAACGCGTCCTACCAGAGCCTGGTGCGCGCCAGCGATGACGTCAAAGCCGATGCCAAGGCACGTGCCACCGAACTGCGCATGCAGATCGACACCACCATCGCTGCCTATCCGAAGCTGATCGACAGCCCGGAGCAGAAGAAGTTGTTCGAGGCCTTTGTCGCTGATTGGGGCAAGGCTGCGTCGTCCTACGACGCGGTAACCGAGATGCTGGCATTGGACCTGCCGGATGACGCCATCGACACCTTCGTAGGCGAAACCCGCAACCTGCACCGCAATGCCTATAACGCCCTGCAAGCACTTGCCGCGAACGACAACACCCGCGCCCAGGCCGCCGCAAAGCAGGCCGAAGATACCTATCGCACCTCCGCCCTGGTCGGCATCATCGCCGTGCTGGTCGGTGGTGCTGCCGGTCTGGCACTGATCTGGCTGTTTGCGCGCTCGCTGGTTGCCACCATCCGTGGCGCCGTGGACGTGGCCAATGAAGTGGCCAGCGGCAAGCTGGATGGTTCCATCGACGTCTCCCGTGCCGATGAAGTGGGTGATCTGCTGCGCGCCATGCAGCGCATGCAGCGCGACCTGCGCGAACGCATCGACCGTGACCAGGTCATCGCCAGCGAGAACCTGCGCATCCGTACCGCACTGGACTACTCGTCCACCGGCGTGTTCCTGACCAACAACGACCTCGAGATCGTCTACGCCAACCGCGCCCTGCTCGACAAGCTCAGCGAGCACCACGAGGAAATCAGCAGCGCACTGACCGACTTCGACGCCAGCAAGCCACTGGTCGGCCAGCCGGTCACCGTGCTCGAGCACCGTGGCGAGGTTGACGGCAAGGTGATGGAAGGTCTCGAGAAGAACGGCGTATTCAAGCGTGAAATGCGCTTTGGTGAAGCCGAGTTCGCACAGACCATTTCGGTGATCCGTGACGACAACAATGTACCGGTTGGCCACGTTGTCGAATGGCGCGATCGCAGCACCGAGGCCCAGGTCGAGAAGGAAGTGGCGCGCATCATGGAAGCCGCCGCTGCTGGCGACCTCAGCGGCCGCATCGGCACTGCCGACAAGGACGGCTTCTTCCTGCAGCTGGCCGAGCAGATCAACAGCCTGCTGGACGCCAATGCCAGCAGCCTGGAGCAGATCTCCGCACTGTTGTCTGCGCTCTCGCGCGGCGACCTGACCGTGCGCATGCATGGCGAGTACCAAGGCGTGTTCGCCACCATGCGTGACGACGCCAATGCCACCGCCGAACAGCTGACCGGCATCGTTGGCCGCATCAAGCAGTCCTCGGTGTCGATCAACTCGTCCGCCAGCGAAATTGCCGCCGGCAACAACGACCTGTCGCGTCGTACCGAGCAGCAGGCCGCCAACCTGGAAGAAACTGCAGCATCGATGGAGGAATTGACCTCCACAGTGCGCCAGAACGCAGAATCGGCTCGCCAGGCCAACCAGCTCGCCATCGGCGCTGCCTCGGTGGCCTCGCAGGGCGGTGAAGTGGTCAGCCAGGTGGTCACCACCATGACCCAGATCGAACAGTCCTCGCGCAAGATTGCCGAGATCATCTCGGTGATCGACGGCATCGCCTTCCAGACCAACATCCTCGCCTTGAACGCTGCGGTGGAAGCCGCACGTGCTGGCGAGCAGGGTCGCGGCTTCGCCGTGGTGGCTTCGGAAGTTCGCACGCTGGCCCAGCGTTCGGCCGGCGCCGCCAAGGAAATCAAGGGCCTGATCGACGACTCCGTCGGCAAGGTCGCCGATGGCTCGGCGCTGGTTCGCAAGGCTGGTACCACCATGGGCGAAATCGTCGCCTCGGTGCAGCGTGTGACCGACATCATGGCTGAGATCTCCGCTGCCTCGCAGGAGCAGTCGGCCGGCATCGAGCAGGTCAACCAGACCATCGTGCAGATGGACGAAACCACCCAGCAGAACGCCGCATTGGTCGAAGAAGCCACCGCGTCGGCCCGCTCGATGGAAGAACAGGCCGCACATCTGGCCAACGTGGTATCCGTGTTCCAGCTGGAAGAAGGCGCCGCTGTCACCAGCAGCGCGGCTTCCGCACGTGAACCGGCACCCCGCCCCGCCGTCCAGGCAGCAGCACCGGCACCTCGCCGTCGCGCAGCCGCTGCCCGCACCGCAGTAGCCGAACTGGCTGACTCGGATTGGCAGGAGTTCTAAGCAACACCATCGTTGGCTGTGCTGACAACCCAGCCAAGCCAAGCAATTGAACCACCTGAAATCCGATGCCAGTCCCTGGCATCGGATTTTTTTTGGAGGGGCGGCCGCAATGCTCAATGCTCGAATCATTCCTTGTGGGAGCGGCGTAAGCCGCGAAGCTGACTTACCGTCGGTTGAGGCACCGCCGGCGACTGTAAGCACCACCAGCTTCGCGGCTTACGCCGCTCCCACAACCGAATACACATCCCTTCTTCGCATACGTGAACAGATCGACTGCTTTGGCTTGCCTCCCTCTTCAGGCCGCTCAACTCGCGCCCTTCGCGGCCGATAAACCGGTATCCCCTCACGCAGCGCTGATACCGCAAGGTAACCAGCGGATTCGATGACTATCTTCTCGCTCTGGAACAACTACATTTCCAACATCTCCGTCAGGCGCAAGCTGAACCTGCTGACGGCCCTGATCGTGATCGGTGTGATCACGCTGGCGGTCATCGCTGCCCGCATGCAGTACCTGGATCTGTACGAAACCCGCAAGGACGCGCTGCGCGCCCAGGTGGAAATGAGCTACGGCGTTCTCGACCACTACGCCAAGGAAGCGGAAACCGGCGCGATGCCGCTCGCTGACGCACAGAAGTACGCCATGGCCGCGCTGCAGAAGATGCGTTCCGACGCCGACGTCAACTACTTCAACATCTACGACACCAAGTACGTGTTGCTGATGCATCCGTTCCGTGCTGACCTGGTCGGCAAGGACATGAAGGACTTCCGCGGCGAGGACGGCGTCCGCGTCTACTACGACCAGGTCGAAGCCGCACGCAAGGGTGGCGGCTATGTCGCCTACACCTGGGCCAAGCCCGGCAAGGATGGCGTGGTTGGCAAGCTTGCTTATGCAGGCATGTACAAGCCGTGGAACTGGGTGGTATCCAGCGGCGTCTACATGGACGATCTGCAGGGCCAGGCCCTGAAGTTCACCGCAATCATGACGGTGGCTGGTGGTGTGTTGGTGCTGCTGGTACTGACCTTGAGCTGGATCATCGGCAACCGCATCGTGCTGCCACTGCGCAATGCCACGGCCGTGGCGACCGCCATCGCCAAGGGGCGCATGGACAACCACATCGCTGCCCCCAGCAAGGACGAAACCGGCCAATTGCTCAGCAGCATGTCGCATATGCAGGACCAGCTGCGGGCGGTGATTGGCGCACAGGCCGAGATGGCTCGCCAACATGACGCCGGCATGATCGGCTACCGCATCGACGCCAGCCGCTTCCCCGGCGATTACGGCGTCATGGTTGAAGAGACCAATGTGCTGGTCAGCAACCACATCGACGTCAAGATGCAGGTGATCGCGCTGGCGCAGCGTTATGCGGTCGGTGACCTCAGCCAGGACATGCCGCTGCTGCCCGGCGACAAGCGCGTCATCACCGAAACCATGGCCGCCATCAAGACCAACCTGGCTGCCATCAACAGCGAGATCAAGCGCCTGGGCAGCGCCGCCGCTGCCGGCGACTTCAGCCAGCGCGGCGATGAAGACCGCTTCGAGCACGACTTCCAGGCCATGGTGCGTGCCCTGAACACCATGATGCAGGTCAGCGACGACAATCTGGGCGAAGTATCGCGCCTGCTGCAGGCGCTTGCCGACGGCGACCTCACCGTCAAACTCAGCGGCGACGCTCAGGGCGTCTTCGCCAGCATGCGTGAAGACGCAAACAGCACCGTCTCCCAGCTGGCCGGCATCGTTTCCGGGATCCAGCAGTCTGCCGACAGCATCAATCTGGCCGCCGGCGAGATTGCCACCGGCAATGCTGATCTCTCGCGCCGCACCGAGATGCAGGCCGCCAACCTCGAGGAAACCGCAGCGTCGATGGAGGAACTGACCTCCACCGTCCGCCAGAATGCGGAATCCGCACGCCAGGCCAACCAGCTGGCGATCGGTGCAGCCGGGGTAGCCTCACGCGGCGGGCTGGTGGTGGAAGAAGTGGTCACCACCATGGGTCAGATCCAGCAGTCCTCACGTCGCATCGCCGACATCATCAGCGTGATCGACGGCATCGCCTTCCAGACCAATATCCTGGCGCTGAACGCCGCGGTTGAAGCTGCCCGCGCCGGTGAGCAGGGCCGCGGCTTCGCCGTGGTTGCCGCCGAAGTCCGTACCCTCGCCCAACGTTCGGCCGGCGCCGCCAAGGAGATCAAAACCCTGATCGAAGACTCGGTCGAGCGCGTGGACGAAGGTTCGCAGCTGGTGCAGCAGGCCGGCACCACCATGGGCGAGATCGTCACCGCGGTTCAACGCGTCACCGACATCATGGCCGAGATCTCCGCTGCCTCGCAGGAGCAGTCTGCAGGTATCGAGCAGGTCAACCAGACCGTCATGCAGATGGACGAAACCACCCAGCAGAATGCCGCACTGGTCGAAGAAGCCACCGCCGCAGCACGCGCAATGGAAGAACAGGCCACGTTGTTGGATGAAGCGGTGGCGGTATTCCAGCTGAGCGCCCAACCCGCTGCGGCCAAGCAGCCACAAACGCTGGCCATGGCCAGCTGAGCGCGCATATTCCATGATCGACATCGACAGCACCGAGCGGGACTTCGAGTTCAATGACCGTGACTTCCGCCGCGTCTGCGAGCTGATCCACGCACGTGCAGGCATCGCGCTGGCTCCTGCCAAGCGCGACATGGTCTACGGCCGCTTGTCGCGACGGCTGCGCAACCTTGGCCTGCGCTCGTTCAAGGACTACCTGGACCAACTTGAGCAGCATGGCGGCGAGGAGTGGCAGGCATTCACCAATGCATTGACCACCAACCTGACCTCGTTCTTCCGCGAGCCGCACCACTTTGACAAGCTGCGCGAAGAGCTGCAGTTGCGCGCCCCACGAGCGCCGCTGAAGCTGTGGTCGTGTGCCGCTTCCACCGGTGAGGAGCCCTACTCCATGGCGATCACCGCTTGCGAGGCGTTCTCGTCGATGACCCCGCCGGTACGCATCATCGCCACCGACGTCGACACCCAGGTGCTGGCCACCGCCAGCCAAGGCGTGTACGCAATGGACCGCATCGCAGGGCTGGACCCGGCGATGAAGCGGCGCTATTTCCAGCGCGGCAGCGGCCCCAATGAAGGCAAGTGCCGGGTTGTGCCGGCGCTGCGCTCGCTCATCGAGTTCCGTCCGCTCAACCTGCTGGCCAACCGCTACGACGTGGGTGGTCCGTTCGATGCACTGTTCTGCCGCAACGTGATGATCTACTTCGACAAGCCCACCCAGCGCGGCATCCTCTCGCGCCTGGTGCAGCATATGGACGATGACAGCCTGCTCTATACCGGCCACTCGGAGAACTACCTGCATGCGGCCGATGTGATCCAGCCCTGCGGTCGCACGCTTTACCGTCGCAGCCGCAGGAATGGCGCATGAAGAACCTCCAGCAACACCCAGATGAGGTGATGCGCTACCGCGACACACGTTTCCAGACGATTGCCGCCAAGCTGCTACCAACCCAGTACCTGGTGGTGGACGACGATACCGCCTTGACCACCATCCTCGGCTCCTGCGTCGCCGCCTGTATCCGCGACCCCATCCTGGGGATCGGCGGCATGAATCACTTCCTGTTGCCCGAAGGCAATATCGGTGACGGTGCGCCCGCGCGCTACGGCAGCTATGCAATGGAACTGCTGATCAACGACCTGCTCAAGCGTGGAGCGCATCGCAAGCGCCTTGAGGCCAAGGTTTTCGGCGGCGCCAACGTGCTCAAGGGCTTCACCAGCAACCCGGTGGGTACCCGCAATGCGGAATTCGTCCGCCAATACCTGCGCGCCGAGCACATTCCCATCGTTGCCGAGGACCTGTGCGGCATTCATCCGCGCAAGATCTGGTTCTTCCCCATCACCGGCCGGGTGGTCGTGCAGCGTCTGCCGCATGCGCACGACGCCGAAGTGGTCGCCACCGAAACCGCCGTCCGCGCCCGTCTGTCGCACACCCCGGTCAGTGGTGGCGTGGAGTTGTTTGAATGAATCTGCAGGCCCCCTGCCGGGTTTTGATCGTCGACGACTCGGCCTTGGTCCGCCAGGTGCTGACCGAGATCCTCGCCGCCGACCCGGCCATCGAAGTCGTCGGCACCGCAGCGGATCCATTGCTGGCACGCGAGAAGATCAAACGGCTCAACCCTGACGTGCTGACATTGGACGTCGAGATGCCGCGCATGGACGGCCTGGCCTTCCTCGAAAACCTGATGCGCCTGCATCCCCTGCCGGTGGTGATGGTATCCTCGCTGACCGAGCGCGGCGCCGATACCACCCTGCAGGCGCTGTCATTGGGCGCGGTGGATTTTGTCGCCAAACCCAAGCTCGACGTCGCCCGCGGTCTGGATGCGTATGCAGAAGAAATCCGCAGCAAGGTGAAAATGGCCGCCCGCTCGCGGGTTCGGGCAATCGCCGGCGGCCCGCGCCGGCCGGTGCAGCGCCCGGCAAACGCCAGCAATCTCGGCTTCCGTACTACCGATCGTCTGATCGCCATCGGCGCCTCCGCTGGCGGTACCGAAGCCCTGCGAGTGGTACTGGAGTCCATGCCCGCAGATGCGCCGGCCATCGTCATGACCCAGCATCTGCCCGCCAGCTTCAGTACCGCCTTTGCCGAGCGCCTGGACCGGCACTCGGCGATGTCGGTACGCGAGGCCAGCGATGGCGAAGCCATCCTGCCCGGCCACGCCTATCTGCCCGCTGGCGGCCAGCACCTGCGGGTCATCCGTGACGGCGCCCGCTGGCGCTGCAGGGTCGACGACGGTGTGCCGGTCAATCTGCACAAGCCAGCGGTGGATGTACTGTTCCGCTCGGTTGCCGCCAATGCCGGCGCCAATGCGGTCGGGGTGATCCTCACTGGAATGGGCGAAGACGGTGCCCGCGGCCTGTTGGAGATGAAGCAAGCCGGTGCACCAACCTTGGCCCAGGACGAGGCCAGCTCCGTGGTCTGGGGAATGCCCGGCAGCGCAGTGCGTCTCGGCGCTGCCGATGAGGTACTGCCGTTGGAGCGAATAGCCGAACGCATTCTTGCCATTGCCCGCGGGTAAAGCATTCAATCGCGCTAGCGCATCAGCGATAGATCCAGGGCTTCTGGCTCACGCATCGCCGCGAGTACGTCAATGATCGCCGGCAACTCACTCGCGATGAACTGGACGTTGGCCACAACCTCGTCCAGCTCAACCTCCTGCTGATCGCACAGGAATTCGACGCGATCACA
The DNA here is from genome assembly GCF_030549615.1 of Stenotrophomonas sp. 610A2. Taxonomy (NCBI): domain Bacteria; kingdom Pseudomonadati; phylum Pseudomonadota; class Gammaproteobacteria; order Lysobacterales; family Lysobacteraceae; genus Stenotrophomonas; species Stenotrophomonas pigmentata. The sequence continues at coordinate 2,117,924 of NZ_CP130832.1, read as the reverse complement.
GATATCCATCAGGTGCGCCACCTGCAGCAGGCGTACTCCGCCGTTAATCCTGTGCACCAGATTGGACATGGCGCGTGGCTCGAAACCCGGCAGCAAGACCTGCAGCTCACTCAGGTCGCGCACAAAACTCCGGTGCGCCTCGATGACCAGGTTCCGCGTCATCTCCGCGTCACCACCTGTCAGCTCGTACAGCGCCGTGTTGATGTCCTTCGTCTGAGCGAGACGCGGCGCCGACATGCCAACACCGGCCTTCTCCCCCAACGTCACCAGCATGGCGGACAGCGTACTCAGACTGACCGGCTTGAACAGGCAATCATTCATTCCAGAGGCGATGCACTTGGCCCGTTCTTCTGGCTGGGCATTGGCGGTAAAGCCAATGATGATGCACGGCGGCAGTCCATGATCCTTCTCATGCCGACGGATCGCCAGCGCCATGTCATGGCCGTTCATCACCGGCATATTGCAATCGGTAACGACAATATCAACCGGTTCGTCCAGCCAGCAATCAAGGCCTTCGCGACCATCGGCAGCACTACGCACACTCTGGCCGAGGAATGCCAGCTGCTGGGTCAGCAAAGTGCGATTGGCCGAATGGTCATCCACCACCAGCACCTTCATGCTCGGGTGCTTTGCATCCACCGTCTGCAGCACCTCAACGGCGCCGGGAATTGCCGGCAACACTTCGAGTGGGATATTGAGTATCACCGAGGTACCCTCGCCCAGCGTACTGCGGATGGAAATATCGCCGCCCATCAACTCGCACAGGAATTTGCAGATGGGCAGGCCCAAGCCCGTTCCACCGCGCGAGCTATGCCCGTGGTCGGCCTGCGCAAAAGGATCAAACAAGCGCGCGATATCGCTCTCGGCGATGCCAATGCCGGTATCCGCCACTTCCAGCCGCAGCTGTAGACGGGATTCCGCCACGACAACGCCGCGCACCTTGATGGTGACCTGCCCGCGGTCGGTGAACTTGATGGCGTTGCCGACCAAATTGGACAGCACCTGCTTGAAGCGCATCGGATCTATCGACACGTCGCAGTCCACGCTGGGATCCAGCTCCAAGCGCAGGTGCAACGTCTTCTGCCGCGCCAGACCATTGAATACCCGCGCCACAGACTCGGTCATTTCACGCAGATTGGCGCGCTTCGGACTCAAGCTGACGTGGCCCGACTCGATGCGTACCACGTCCAGAATATCGCCAATCAGCTCGAGCAAGCCGTGTGCGGAATCATAGGCAACTGCGATAGCTGACTTATCAAGACGGCCTTGTTCGGCATGTTTCTGCGCAAGCTCCAGCATGCCGATGATCGCGCTCATCGGCGTCCGGATCTCGTGGCTCATGGTGGCCAGGAAAGTGGTCTTGGCGCGACTTGACTGATCGGCGGCATTGAGCGCGCGGCGCAGCTCCTCCATCAGATGCAGGCGGTCGCTCACATCTATCCAGCCGCAAACCACGCCCTTGGCCTGGCCCTGGGAATCGAAGTACGGGTAGATCCAGTGATAGATGCTGAGCACACGCCCGGGCAGGTGCAGGGTGCGATCCACCTCCAAGGGTTTGCCATTGGCCATTACCCACAGATAGTCGTCGTGGAAGCTCTGGGCTTCACGCGGGTCCATCTTTGCGCCTTCCATCGAGGTCTTTCCAAGCACCTTCTTCTCGGTGACGGAAAGCATGTCCAGGTAGTTGGTATTGCAAGTAACCAACCTTCCCTTCTCATCACGGACGTAGATAGGGTGCGGCGTGCCGTTGATCAGCGAGCGCATGAAGTTGAGCTGCTCGCCCAATGCATCCTCAGCTACCTGGCGACGACGGTACTGTGTGCGTATGTGTACATTCCAGATCAGCGACACCAGGATAAGCAACAGAGCGCCGGCGGTGATCTTGTAGATCAATGAGCGGAAGTCGGTCCACGCTGCCGGGGATGCATCGGGGCGCGGCCGCCAGCGGTTCTGGAAGATGTCCACCTCATCGGGCGGGATCTGCATCATCGCCTTGTCGATGATACTTGCGAGCTCGGGCTTGTCCTTGCGCGAGGCAATCGCCAACCACGCCGGCGTGTCTTCAACCACATCCGACACACGCAGTTTCTCGTTGTGCAGTACCGAGGTGTAATACAGCGCCATCGGCAGGAATGCGATCGTCGCATCCGCCTTGCCGTCGTTCACCAGCTCCATCGCGGCAGCCAAGGTGTCCGTCTCGATGAACTGGTAGTCGGTCGCAGGGACCAACAATTCCTTCAGCGCATGGTGCAGCGGCAACGCGATACGCTTTCCACGCAGGTCGCTCAGCGCGGCGGGGCCGTTGGCCTCGTCGCGGGTAATGATGCCGAACGAGGTCTGTACGAACGGCCGTGAGAAGCTGAACCTGCGCGCACGCGAAGAGGTCGGCACCAGCATGGTCAGATCAGCGGTTCCATTCTCCAAGGCCTGCATCTGCTGGTCGAGCCGCGATACCCGCACCGCTTCGAACTCCAGACCGGTGCGTTGCGCAATGGCCCTCATGATGTCAGCGCTCAAGCCGCTGAAGCGACCATCGGTATCAAAGTAGGAAAGCGGCGCAGTGTCATTGCTGGCCACGAAGCGCACCACCGGGTTCTCCGCGATCCAGCGCTGCTCTGCACTGGTCAGCTCTATACGCGCCAAAGGCACCATGCCACCGCCGCCCGACCAACGCTTCAGCAACTCCGTGCCATGCGTCTGCTGCAACTGCTGCAGCGCCATGTTCACCACTCGCTCCAGGGTCAAGGCATCTTCGCGGACAGCAAAGGCAAAGCCGCCGGTATCGACCCGCGGCACGGCAATCGTGCGCACGTAGTTGAAGTAGCTCAGATTCACCAGGTAGTTACTGGAAACCGTATCGCCCAGATATAGATCCGCATTGCCAAATGCCAATGCAGCGAGCGCCTGCTCGCGCGAGCGAAAGTTGGCAATGATCGCATCCGGATACAGCTCGCGTATCTGCACTTGCGGCAGATAGTCCTCGGCAACGGCAATGCGCATGCCGGTCAGTTCCGGCGCCATGCGCCGGTGCTCGGTCTTGCGCACGTACAACACGGGGGTGTCTTCCACGTAGCGCTGCGTCAAGCGAACCGCATGGCCAGCGAGCTCGTAGTTATTGGCGCTGCCCACCATATCCACCACTCCATGCTCGAGCGCACGCAGTGCAGTTGTACGGTCCGGGAAGCTAATGACCCGCAAGCTTACATCCAACATTCCGCCGACAGCTCCGAGCACATCAGCAGTAATTCCTTCATAGTGATCGTTGCGGGAAAAAATTTCTAACGGTGTGTAGTTTGGTGGAGCAACCCCCAAAATCAGAACCTTCTTGCTTCTTACCCACTCTCGATCTGACTCATCGAGCAAGAGCCGGGCGTCAGGGACGACTCTGCGCGCAACGAGCGTCAAAATCGTCGAATTTGAAGGCTGAGCAGCGCACACTCCAGACGCCATAATAAGAAGAGTCACCAAAATAGCGAATACACGAGCCATGCGATGCCCCACAACGATTCTACATACTGCCAAAGATTTACAGCTACACCCCTCGATAGCAGCGCAAGCTATAGCCCACCCAACACCATAGTGCATATCAAAAAATCAATCCCGACTTCAGGCAGACAAACAAGAGAGACGCAGGAGAGGCCTTATTTAATTCACCGCTTGGTGCACACTCATCCAATCGAACAATCCAGCCGAACAACAAGAAAATCCAAAAATATTGGAAATTATGCACAGCCATCATCCGAACGACCAAAATTCGCCACGCTATATTAAAAACCCCAATTACAAATAGAAACTTTATATCGCACAAAAATCATCATGCGCGCACATAATCCGACTCAGGAACACCTTACCCCTTAAGCCTCAACCCGGAGAGGAATTTCCAGAAATCGAAAATAAAATCGAAATACCCCCCCACTACATTTCTCTACAAAACAAATAGTAGAACTTGCAGTTCTCCGAGAGAAACGCCGAAGCCAAGATGTCAGCGCCATGACTACTTCTGATAACTTACACGCGACGCGTAGCTTCCAGAATAGGGATAGTCTTAAAGATGCAAAACTTACGTCCTGGGACCTAATCGATCGCCAGTAATCACTCCCAAGCCTGCGGCCGGCGTTTATCCCCACTTGGTGTCAGCAGCCCCAAAAAACTAAGTGAGAGCTTCTCGCAAAAGGGCTCCAATCTCCTTTGCATGACCGCCCCGAAAGACATCATTATTGGGATACACGCTTAGGAGGGTGCTGCGAGCCGGGAAGATGCTCCAGGAGCGTTGGCTGTTGGCTAATGGCATCACTTTTCGCAGCTGTGGCCTCTAGGTACTTTCCGCCAAGAACGGTACCTCCCAACTGCGCTGTGCTTCCCCGGGCCACGCAGGGTTTTCTGCGTTTGTAGGAGCGGCGTCAGCCGCGAAGCTGGGGGCAACGAATCATCGAATATTGTGCAATCTGACAATGCACGAGCTTCGCGGCTTACGCCGCTCCTACAAGGCTGCAGGTTTTGTTTGTGGGAGCGGCGTCAGCCGCGATGCTGGGGGCAACAAAGAACCGCACACTTTGCAATCTACTGGTGCATTGGTTTCGCGGCTTACGCCGCTCCCACAAAAGCAACAACGATTGCTGGTGTTCCTCGGCAACAAAAAACCCCGGCTTGCGCCGGGGTTTTCCGTTCAACCTTTACTGCTCAGCTACAACTCAGGCGTTGACCGAATCGGCCACGTCCTTGTAATCGCTGATCTGGTCGAAGTTCATGTAGCGGTAGATCTCGGCACCCGCCGAATCCAGCACGCCAACGTCGGCCATGTACTCTTCCTTGGTCGGGATGCGACCCAGACGCGAGCAGATCGCGGCCAGCTCGGCTGAACCCAGATACACATTGGTGTTGCGACCCAGGCGGTTCGGGAAGTTGCGGGTCGAGGTCGACATCGCGGTGGAGCCTTCGCGGATCTGCGCCTGGTTGCCCATGCACAGCGAGCAGCCCGGCATTTCCATGCGCGCGCCAGCGGAACCGAAGGTGCCGTACACGCCTTCCTTGGTCAGCTCGGACGCATCCATCTTGGTCGGCGGTGCAACCCACAGACGGGTCGGGATGTCGCGCTTGCCTTCCAGCAGCTTGGCAGCAGCACGGAAGTGACCGATGTTGGTCATGCACGAACCGATGAACACTTCGTCGATCTTGGCGCCGGCAACTTCGGACAAGGTCTTCACGTCGTCCGGGTCGTTCGGGCAGGCCACGATCGGCTCATGGATGTCGGCCAGGTCGATCTCGATGACGGCGGCGTATTCGGCGTCGGCATCACCCTGCAGCAGCTCCGGGTTGGCCAGCCATGCTTCCATCTTCTCGATGCGGCGGGCCAGCGAACGGGCGTCCTGGTAACCCTCGGCAATCATCCACTTCAACAGCGTGATGTTGCTGGTGAGGTACTCGATGATCGGCTCCTTGTTCAGGTGCACCGAGCAACCAGCGGCCGAACGCTCAGCCGAAGCATCGGACAGTTCGAATGCCTGCTCGACCTTCAGGTCCGGCAGACCTTCGATTTCCAGGATGCGACCGGAGAAGATGTTCTTCTTGCCAGCCTTGGCCACGGTCAGCAGACCGGCCTTGATCGCGTACAGCGGGATCGCGTTGACCAGGTCACGCAGGGTCACGCCCGGCTGCATCTTGCCCTTGAAGCGCACCAGCACCGACTCCGGCATGTCCAGCGGCATGACGCCGGTGGCAGCAGCGAAGGCGACCAGGCCCGAACCGGCCGGGAACGAGATGCCGACCGGGAAACGGGTGTGCGAGTCACCACCGGTGCCGACGGTGTCCGGCAGCAGCATGCGGTTGAGCCAGCTGTGGATCACGCCGTCGCCCGGACGCAGCGAGACGCCGCCACGGGTGGAGATGAACTCCGGCAGGGTGTGGTGGGTCTTGACGTCCACCGGCTTCGGGTAGGCTGCGGTGTGGCAGAACGACTGCATCACCAGGTCGGCCGAGAAGCCCAGGCAGGCCAGGTCCTTCAGCTCGTCACGGGTCATCGGACCGGTGGTGTCCTGCGAGCCCACCGAGGTCATTTTCGGTTCGCAGTAGGTGCCCGGGCGCATGCCCTTGCCTTCCGGCAGGCCACAGGCGCGGCCAACCATCTTCTGTGCCAGCGAGTAGCCCTTGCCGGTATCGGCCGGCTGCACCGGCAGGCGGAACAGGTCGGTGACCGGCAGACCCAGCGCTTCACGTGCCTTGGCGGTCAGGCCACGGCCGATGATCAGCGGAATACGGCCACCGGCGCGCACTTCGTCGAACAGCACGTCGCTCTTGACCTGGAACTCAGCGATGACTTCGCCGTTCTTCAGGGCCTTGCCGTCGTACGGACGCAGCTCGACGACATCGCCGTGCTCCATCTTCGACACGTCCAGCTCGATCGGCAGTGCGCCGGCGTCTTCCATGGTGTTGTAGAAGATCGGGGCGATCTTCGAACCCAGGCACACGCCACCGAAGCGCTTGTTCGGGATGAAGGGGATGTCTTCACCGGTGAACCACAGCACCGAGTTGGTGGCGGACTTGCGGCTGGAGCCGGTGCCGACCACGTCGCCGACGTAGGCAACCAGGTGGCCCTTGTCCTTCAGCGACAGGATTTCCTGGATCGGGCCGCGCTTGCCGTCTTCTTCCGGCACGAACGGTGCATCCGGACGCTTGTTCTTCAGCATCGCCAGGGCGTGCATCGGGATGTCCGGACGGGTGGTGGCATCCGGAGCCGGCGACAGGTCGTCGGTATTGGTTTCGCCCGGCACCTTGAACACGGTGATGGTCAGGCTCTGCGGCACTTCCGGCTTGCTGGTGAACCACTCGGCATCGGCCCAGCTCTGCAGCACGCCCTGTGCATTGGCGTTGCCGGCCTTGGCCTTTTCCTGCACGTCATGGAATGCGTCGAACACCAGCAAGGTGTGCTTCAGGCCTTCAGCGGCGATAGCGCCGACTGCGGCGTCGTCCAGCAGCTGGATCAGCGGCGCGACGTTGTAACCACCGAGCATGGTGCCCAGCAGTTCGGTAGCGCGCTCACGGCTGATCAGTGCGTTCTGCTCGCTGCCGAAGGCGATGGCGGCAAGGTACGAGGCCTTGACCTTGGCGGCGTCATCGACACCAGCCGGTACGCGGTTGGTGATCAGATCGACCAGGAACTCGGCTTCGCCAGCCGGCGGGTTCTTCAGCAGTTCAATGACGTCGGCCGTCTGCTGTGCAGTGAGCGGCAACGGCGGGATGCCAAGCGCGGCGCGCTCGGCTACGTGGTGGCGGTAGGCTTCCAACATGACAACTCCCGGGTGTAACGGTTAAAAAGTGGATGGGCTCAGGCTTGCGGCACGATCAGCTTCAAGCCCTTGAAGTAATCGCGATAAAACGTGTCGTTCCAGGTGATCAGGCCATCGCACTGCAGCAGTGCATGCGCGCCCACCATGAAATCGTCGATGCGGCGGGTATCGCCGCTGCGCTGCCGGTGGCGGCGGTGCATCTCGCCGGCACGCAACGCGGATTTGGCTTCCAGCGGATTGAAATGGACACCCATTTCCTCCAGAGCACCCTGCACCTCTGCGCCACCGCGCAGCGAGGCGCAGATCTCAGCCAGGGTGGTACCGCAGAGGACCACCCGGCCGCCGACCAAGGCCTGCCGCAGGCAGGCCTCCACCGCGTCGGCGCGAGGGCCGTCGCTGAGCAGCTCGATAAGGACCGGGGAATCAACGGCGATCATCATGCCTCGCCGGCCTCGTCACGGACGGTACGCACGGCCTGCTCGGCCGACTCGAACCCGTCCAGGGCGAACTTGCCGCGTGCGCGGGAGATGGCGTCGTCCACGCTCTTGCGCAGGATGATGCGGCTGCCTTCCAGCTCAACCTTGAGCAGGGTGCCCTTGGTCAGACCCAAAGCGTCGCGTACGGCCTTGGGCAGGGTGATCTGCCCGCGTTCAGCTACGGTGGCGTCCATGGGATCTCCAATCGAAGTATGTACGAATTATACATACTTTGGCCGGCATACCCCAGCCACCCCCTGTAGAGCCGAGCCATGCTCGGCTGAGGCTTTACCGGGAAACCCCTCCCTGTAGTGCCGACCCATGGTCGGCTGAGGCTTTACCAGGAACGCCCCTGCCGAGCATGGCTCGGCACTACACCCCCTCCCTTTGGCGTAGCCAAGGGGAGGGTTGGAGAGGGGTAGCTCTTCGCTGGCTGATGCAGTACTGGCTTCGCGGCTTACGCCGCTCCTACAGAACCCGTTCACGTGACCGTGGAAGCCTCACCTGTAGTGCCGACCCATGGTCGGCTGAAGCTTTACCGGGAACGCCCCTGCCGAGCATGGCTCGGCACTACAGCCCCTTCCTTTGGCGTAGCCAAGGGGAGGGTTGGGGAGGGGTAGCTCTTGGCCGACTGATGCAGTACTGGCTTCGCGGCTTACGCCGCTCCTACAAACCCGGTTCACGGGTCGGCGGAAGCTTCACCTGTAGTGCCGACCCATGGTCGGCTGAAGCTTTACAGGGAATGCCCCTGCCGAGCATGGCTCGGCACTACAGTCGCGCGCTCCGTTACATGCCCGCAACACGCCGTTGCCTAAACTGGCACCAGCGAACATGAACCGAATGCAGGATGCTTCGTCCATACTCGGACTGGCATCCACCTGTCAGGGCCCATGGCCCTGACAAGCCCGCGCAGCGCCCCGGCGCCGCCGCAAGCCATCTGCACTAAAAGGAGTCAGCGGTATGAGCGATACATTCTCCACCCGTAGCCAACTGGAGGTTGGCGGCCAGCAGTACACCTACTGCAGCCTTCCCAAGCTCGGTCAGAAGTTCGATATTTCCCACCTCCCCTACTCGATGAAGATCCTGCTGGAGAACCTGCTCCGGCATGAGGACGGCGGCCAGACCGTCGGCCCTGACCACATCGAAGCCGTCGCCCGCTGGAACCCCAAGGCGGAGCCCGACACCGAGATCGCTTTCATGCCCGCGCGCGTGGTGCTGCAGGACTTCACCGGCGTGCCCTGCGTGGTCGACCTGGCCGCCATGCGCGACGCCGTCACCAAGCTCGGCGGCAAGGCCGAGCAGATCAACCCGCTGATCCCCTCCGAACTGGTCATCGACCATTCCGTGCAGGTTGACGTGTTCGGCCGCCCTGACGCGCTGGACCTCAACGGCAAGATCGAGTTCGAACGCAACCAGGAACGTTATAGCTTCCTGCGCTGGGGCCAGAAGGCCTTCGAGAACTTCAAGGTCGTACCGCCGAATACCGGCATCGTCCACCAGGTGAACCTGGAAAACCTTGCCCGTGTGGTGATGGAACGGCAGATCGACGGCGCCAACTGGGCCTTCCCGGACACCGTGTTCGGCACGGACTCGCACACCACCATGATCAATGGCATCGGCGTGCTCGGCTGGGGCGTCGGCGGCATCGAGGCCGAGGCCGCGATGCTGGGCCAGCCCTCCTCGATGCTCATTCCCCAGGTAGTCGGCTTCAAGTTGACCGGCAAGCTGCCCGAAGGCACCACCGCCACCGACCTGGTGCTGACCGTCACCCAGATGCTGCGCAAGCTCGGCGTGGTTGGCAAATTCGTCGAGTTCTATGGCGAGGGCCTGCAACACCTGCCGCTGGCCGACCGCGCCACCATCGCCAACATGGCCCCGGAATACGGCGCCACCTGCGGCATCTTCCCGATCGATGCCGAGTCACTGAACTACCTGCGCCTGTCCGGTCGCAGCGATGCACAGATCAACCTGGTCGAAGCCTACGCAAAAGCACAAGGCCTGTGGCACGACGCCAACAGCCCGCATGCGCAGTACAGCGCCACCCTGGAACTGGATATGGCCGAGGTCAAGCCGTCGATGGCCGGCCCCAAGCGCCCGCAGGACCGCGTGCTGCTGGAAGACGTGCACAGCAACTTCACCGAAGCGTTGAAAGGCCTGACCAGCCACCGCGAGCAGCGCAATGGCGACGTCGCCGATTTCATCAACGAAGGCGGCGGTGCAGCGGTTGGCAACGAGCAGCTGGCCAAGGGCCACGCCGACATCGTGATCAACGAACAAGCGATGCGCCTGAAGGATGGCGCAGTGGTGATCGCCGCCATTACGTCGTGCACCAACACCTCCAACCCGGCGGTGATGCTCGGCGCCGGCCTGCTCGCGCGCAATGCGGCACGGCTGGGGCTCAAGGCCAAGCCGTGGGTCAAGACCTCGCTTGGACCGGGCTCCCGCGTCGTCACCGACTATCTGGAAAAAGCCGGCGTCCTGCCGGACTTGGAGAAGCTCGGCTTCTTCGTGGTCGGCTACGGCTGCACCACCTGCATCGGCAACTCCGGCCCGCTGCCCACCGAAGTCAGCGCCGGCATTGCCGCTGGCGATCTGGTGGTGGCCTCGGTGCTTTCGGGCAACCGCAACTTCGAAGGCCGTGTGCACCCTGAAGTGAAGGCCAACTACCTGGCCTCGCCACCGCTGGTGGTCGCCTACGCCATCGCTGGTACGGTCCGCATCGACCTGAGCAAGGAACCGCTGGGCAAGGGCAGCGACGGCCAGGACGTCTACCTGCGCGACATCTGGCCGAGCAACAAGGAAATCGGCGACACCATCGCTGCCACCGTCGGCCCGGAGATGTTCAAGCAGAACTACGCCGATGTGTTCAAGGGTGACACCCGCTGGGCGCAGATCGAATCGCCGGAGGGCCAGGCCTACGAATGGAATGGCGACTCTACCTATATCAAGAACCCGCCGTACTTCGATGGCATGACCATGCAGGTCGGCAGCATCAGCGACGTACATGGCGCGCGGGTGATGGGCCTGTTTGGTGACTCGATCACCACCGACCACATCTCCCCGGCCGGCAACATCAAGAAGGATTCGCCGGCAGGCCGCTTCCTGCAGTCGCGTGGCGTACAGCCAGCCGACTTCAACAGCTACGGCAGCCGCCGCGGCAATGACGACGTGATGGTGCGCGGCACCTTCGCCAACATCCGCATCAAGAACCTGATGTTCGGCGGCGAAGAAGGCGGTAACACGCTGTACTACGCCCCGGGCAGCAATACCGGCGAGAAGCTGGCGATCTACGACGCGGCGATGAAGTACAAGGCCGATGGCGTGCCGCTGGTGGTGTTGGCTGGCAAGGAATATGGCACTGGCTCATCGCGCGACTGGGCCGCCAAGGGCACCAACCTGCTGGGGGTCAAGGCGGTGATCGCCGAGAGCTTCGAGCGCATCCACCGCTCCAACCTGGTCGGCATGGGCGTGCTGCCACTGCAGTTCCATGACGGTGAGAACGCGCAGACCTTGGGTCTGGATGGCTCGGAAGTGTTTGATGTGACCGGGTTGGACGATGGCAAGGCCAAGACTGCAACGGTTACTGCGACCAAGGCAGACGGCAGCCAGAAGAGCTTCACCGCCAAGGTGTTGCTGCTGACGCCGAAGGAAGTGGAGTACTTCCGCAATGGCGGCTTGCTGCAGTACGTGTTGCGGCAGCTGGCGGCTAAGAAAGCGGCCTGATCTGCTGGGTTGATTGGTTTGTTGGAAGAACGCCCCTTTTGGGGCGTTCTTTTTTTGTTGCATTTTTGCGGCGAGAAGCAAGAGCCCCCCTCCCCAACCCTCCCCTTGGCTGCGCCAAAGGGAGGGAGACAAGCGAGGCTGCTCTTGCCCCCTCCCTTTGGCGCAGCCAAGGGGAGGGTTGGGGAGGGGTGCTGTTGCGCTCTAAAGCTCCAAAGCCTTCAACCGGCTACCAAGCCAGCAGCTCAGCCTTCCCCACCCACCGGCGCCCAATCCGCGCTATACACCTGCCACTCCCCATCCTGCTCGCGCCAACCAGTAACCACTTCCTGCATCTGCCCACGCTCGGGCAGCAACCCCTTGTTGCCACCAGTCAGCAGCACGGTGAAGCGCACGGTCGCAGTACCGCCCTCGCCCATCTCCACCCGCAGTGGCCCGGTCTGCACACCTACCTTGGCGTTTAGCAGCAACTGCCCGCGCAGCAGGCGCTCCATGCCAGCGCGATCCAGTCCCTCGTTGCCGACGAAGTCCGCAGCCACCCCATCCATGAAGCCGCTGGGCTTGCCGGCCTCGACACTTTTCTGCATTGCAGCAAAACTTTCGCGCAGCCGCTGTTCCGGTGGTTCGCGGCCGCAAGCGGCCAGCAAAAGCATGATCACCGCACAAAGCATGCAGTTGAAGACTGATCGCATCATCTATCCCTTCGCCTTTTCAATTCGGAACGGTATGCTGGCAACAATAACGCCGGTGCCCGATGATCGGGCCTGACCACTAGATCATTCCATTTCCTGGAGGGGAAGATGACGCAAGAACGTCCTTGGCTGCAGAGCTATCCGGCTGGTGTACCGGCTGAAATCGACGTCAACGAATTCCACTCCGTCGCCGATGTCTTCAATGCCTCGGTTGCCAAGTTCCGTGATCGCCCGGCCTACTCCAACTTCGGCAAGGTGCTGACCTATGGCGAAGCGGATGCTCTGGTCACCCAGTTCGCCGCCTACCTGCTGGGCGAGCTGAAGCTGAAGAAGGGCGACCGCGTTGCGATCATGATGCCCAACTGCCTGCAGTATCCGATCGCCATTTTCGGCATCCTGCGCGCCGGCCTGACCGTGGTAAACGTCAACCCGCTGTATACCGCACGCGAACTCAAGCATCAGTTGGTCGACGCCGGCGTCTCCGTGCTGCTGGTGGTCGACAACTTCGGCGAGACCGTGCAGCAGGTCATCGCCGATACGCCGGTCAAGCAGGTCATCACCACCGGTCTGGGTGACATGCTCGGCTTCCCCAAGGGCGCCATCGTCAACTTCGTGCTGAAGTACGTGAAGAAGATGGTGCCGGATTACGACCTGCCCAAGGCCATCCGCTTCAAGGATGCGTTGAAGCTCGGCAAGCGCCACAGCATGCCGGTGGTCGAGGTGGACCACGAGGACATCGCCTTCCTGCAGTACACCGGTGGCACCACCGGCGTCGCCAAGGGCGCGATGCTGACCCACCGCAACCTGATCGCCAACATGCAGCAGGCCTCGGCCTGGATCAGCGCATCGGGCGTGAAGCCGGGCGAGGAAGTCATCATCACCGCGCTGCCGCTGTACCACATCTTCGCGTTGACGGCGAACGGCCTGGTCTTCATGAAGCTCGGCGGCCTGAACTACCTGATCACCAACCCGCGTGACATGAAGGGCTTCGTCAAGGAACTGAAGAACAACCGTTTCACCGCCATCACCGGCGTCAATACCTTGTTCAACGGCCTGCTCAATACCGAAGGCTTCGATCAGGTCGACTTCTCCAACCTCAAGGTTGCGCTCGGCGGCGGCATGGCCGTGCAGCGCGCCGTGGCTGACAAGTGGAAGAAGGTTACCGGCGTCACCCTGGTGGAAGCCTACGGCCTGACCGAGACCTCACCGGCAGCCTGTATCAACCCGCTGGACCTGAAGGAATACAACGGTGCCATCGGCTTGCCGATCCCCTCCACCGAAGCCTGCGTCAAGAACGACGACGGCCAGATGGTTGCACTGGGTGAAGTCGGCGAGCTGTGCATCCGCGGGCCGCAGGTGATGAAGGGTTACTGGCACCGCCAGGACGAGACCGACAAGGTCATGGACGCTGATGGCTGGCTACATACCGGCGACATGGCGCGCATGGACGAGAACGGCTTCTTCTACATCGTCGACCGCAAGAAGGACATGATCCTGGTGTCCGGCTTCAACGTCTACCCGAACGAAATCGAAGACGTGCTGGCGATGATGCCGGGCATCCTGGAAGTGGCGGCCGTGGGTGCGCCCAACGAGAAGTCGGGTGAAGTGGTGAAGGTGGTCATCGTCAAGAAGGACCCCAACCTCACCGAGGAGCAGGTGAAGGAGTTCGCCCGCGCCAACCTGACCGGTTACAAGCACCCGCGCATTGTCGAGTTCCGCAAGGAACTGCCCAAGACCAACGTCGGCAAGATCCTGCGCCGCGAGCTGCGTGACGCCAAGCCGGAAGCTTGATGTTGCAAGCGTGATCGCTGAAAGCCTCCCCGGAAACGGGGAGGCTTTTTTTGTGCCTGTGATCTGATTGGAAGCGGTGCGTGATCGCCTCGTACAGCATGATGGCTGACCGCGCCAGACCGACCACCGCGCTTTAAAGCCGCATACCCTCGCGCGATTCGTCATCCGCATTGCCGGCCAAGGGCACCGGCACGATTGCGGTGGCACGCTCGTCGGATCCAACAAGTGTCAGCGACATGGCCGCGATGGCAGTGACCGTGCCGCCAGCTTCACCACGGGAAACGAGATGACCGGTAGTGCGCGGCTGATCGGCCGTCTGCTCCTGGGGCAGCTCCACCACAGTCCCGCGCACGGTCACGCGGTCACCGGTGCGAAGTCGAGAGCCCATGCGCATGGTGAACTCAGCCTCGGCCGGCATGTTTATCGAGGTGTCGTAGCCCTGATCCAGCACGAACACCCCGTCGGATGTGGCCGGATTGCCATCGCCTTCGTCCTGCAGGAACCAACCGATGGTGGGTGTGCCACGATCGCCTTCGCCCAGAGTCTCCTTCAGCTCCTGACCGATATCGTCGCTGTCACCCATCAGGTTGCGCACCACTATGCCTTCGATCAGTACCTCGCTACCAAGCAGCGGGCTGCTCGCCCCCTGCCCTTGCACCTGCCCAATCAACTTGCGCGCGGGATCCATTGGCTCTACATGGAACTGGCTGCCAGGCAGCGGAAAGCCGCAACTGGTCGTAGCCAACGCCATGCCGAGAATCGTGGATTTGACTACTGCTGTCTTCCAACGCATGACGTCCCTGCACCCTGCTTTGTTGTAGGAGCGGCGTCAGCCGCGAAACTCGTAGATTGCCAGATCCCAGAAATTTCTGGACCAGACGCGTCCCCTGCTCCGCGGCTGACGCCGCTCCTACAGACACCAGCCGGCCCGCTATCCGGCGAACTGATACCGCTTGTGGGAGCGGTGTGAACCGCGAAGCTCGTAGACTGGTCAGGTTGCGGATTCCTGGGCCGCGAAGCATCCCCTGCTTCGCGGCTGACGCCGCTCCCACAACAGACCGTGCTGTCAGGGCTGTGCGGTTTGCAGCCGGTAGCTGGTCTGGCTGCGGTACTCGAAGCCGTTCAATGTGGTGCGCACTTCCACCGCATGCTCGCCCTCGCTGAGCTTGGTCGGCAGCGCCGCACGCCACAAATGGCTGGACGGCACGGCTTCGGGCGAACGGTCGTAACCACGCAGCTCACTGGCCAGATCGTCGGCGATGTTCTCCACCAGCAAGCGCGGGTCGGCCTGCTTGACCTGCTTCATCGGCTGCCATTCACCGCCATCGACACGGAACTCCACCAGCAGGCCCTCATAGCCCATGAAGACATTGGCGTAGATGCCCCAGGCCGGATACGCACCCTGCCGCAATACCTTCGGTGCATGCAAGGCGATCTGCTGGTCCGCCGGCGCACGCGCAACCCGGTACTCGACGCTGTACTGGCCTTGCGGCCGCACATTGAGCAAACCGTAGCCATTCGGCGTGCCATCGGCCATGGTGGTATCGGGAATGCCCTGCGCATCCTTGATCCCTGACCAGAACGCACCGCAGGCAGCGCCTACGTTGTACTCGTGCAGCGGCTTGCCACCATTCCAACCCTGTGCAGCGCCCCAGAACACCTGGCTCTGGTTGTGGGTGTGCCCACTGACGATCAACGGATGCGGCACCTGCTCCAACAGCTTGAACAACCGTGCCCGATCTTCGGCGCGGTAGACGTGGTCGAACAGCGGGATATGGAAGCCCAGCACCACCAGTTTGTCCTTTGGGATGGTCGGCAGGTAGGCCTCCAGGAAGGCGAACTGGTCCTCACGCAGACCACCGACATACGCCGGCTTCTGCCCGGGTTGGGCGATGATGTCGTCCATACCGATGAACACCATCGACGCCTCTTCCCAGGCGTAGGTGTCCGGGCCGAGTTGGCGATGGAAGCTGGCCAGCGAATCGGCGTCGCTGCTCGCGCCCAGGTCCATGTCGTGGTTGCCGGGGACGTGCAGCCACGGCACACCCAGCGAAGTGACCGCCTTGGTCAGCGCCGGATAGAGGCTGGGGTCGTCATTGGTGATATCGCCCAGAGTCATGCCCATGCGTGCCTGATGCTTGCCACGCAGCGGCTCGATGATGTCGCGCTCGAAGTAGCTGACGTCCAGCGCAGTGCTGGTCTGGCTGTCGGCCAGCAGCAGGGCCTGGAAACTCATGGGAGCGTTCTTTTCCGGCTTCAGTGCAAACGGGCGGCATTGGCCGTCGCCCTCGCCTGCCTGTGGCCGCCAGATATCAGGCAGCCCATCCGCCCGCTTGGCGGCGCTATAGCCGGCCGGTTTGATGATGAAGATGTTGGGCTGGCTGGAGGGCGGCAGCTGGTAGCGACCATCCTGGCCGGTGCTGACGATGCGCTCGCCATCGGATACCCGGATGCCCGCCAGCGGCTTCTCACCCGCGTCCTGGCGGCCATTACCGTTGCTGTCGAGGAATACCGTGCCGTCGACGCAGGAGGCGCTGGCTGCAAATGGCACACAAGCCAGCAACAGAGCGGTCAGCAGGGATGGGCGCATGGAGTCCTCGACGACAATGGGCAGGCGCCCATTATCGCCCCGGGATGCTGCAAAGGCATTGCGGGAGGTGGCGATCGGCGCCACCGATACCTGTAGAGCCGAGCCATGCTCGGCTAGGCCTTACCGGTGGCGATTGGCTCTCCCTGTAGAGCCGAGCCATGCTCGGCTAGGCATTACCGGTGGGATTTAGGTTTGCCGGTAAAGCCCCTGCCGAGCATGGCTCGGCACTACGGTTGCTTAGCTGGCCGCTTTTTCTGCGGCCTTGGCGTGACGGCTTTCCAGCACCCCAATGGCATCATCCAGCGACAGGCCGCGGGCGCGCAGCAACACGATCAGGTGGAACAGCAGGTCGGCCGATTCGCCCAACAGTTCGTCGTCACGCTGTACGACGCCGGCGAGTGCGGTTTCCACGCCCTCCTCGCCCACTTTCTGTGCGATATGACGCGCGCCTTTCTCGAACAGCTTGGTGGTGTAGCTGTTGAGCGGGCGATCGTGTTCGCGCTGCTTGATCAAGGCATTCAATGCGCCAAGAAAATTACCCGGTGCGGCACTGAAGCAACTGGTCTCACCAGTGTGGCAGGTAGGGCCATGCGGGCGCACGGTGACCAGCAAGGTGTCGTTGTCGCAATCACTGCGGATGTCGACCAGCTCTAGATGGTTGCCGGAGGTCTCGCCCTTGGTCCACAAACGCTTCTTGCTGCGGCTGAAGAAGGTGACCTTGCCGCTGCTGCGGGTGGTCTCCAAGGCATCCCGATCCATATAGCCGAGCATCAGTACGCGCAGCGTCGCCTCGTCCTGGATGATGACCGGGATCATGCCATTGACCTTGTCCCAGTCCAGTGCGGTCGGATCAACCGGTTTGAATTCAGTAGACATCCCTAACCTCGATTTGTTGTTCGCGCAGGAACTGCTTCAGTTCCGGAATTGCAATGGCGCCGGAGTGGAACACACTGGCGGCCAAAGCCCCGTCAACGTCAGCCTGTTCGAATACATCGGCGAAATGCTGCGGCGTGCCCGCGCCGCCAGAGGCGATCAACGGAACCGTGCACAGCGCCCGGGCCTGGCGCAACTGTGCAATATCGTACCCCTTGCGCACGCCGTCGCTGTCCATGCAGTTCAGCACTATTTCACCTGCACCGAGGGATTGGACTTCACGCACCCAATCCAGGGTCAGCCTGGCCTCGGCGCGGGTCTTGTTTGGATCACCGGTATAGGAGCGTACTCGCCACTGGCCGTCAGCTTCGCGAATGGAATCGATGCCGACCACCACGCACTGCTCACCAAAGGCTTCAGCCAACTCCGCGATCAACTGTGGGCGCTCCAGTGCCGGCGTGTTGATGGAAATCTTGTCGGCGCCGGAATTGAGCACGGCACGCGCGGTCTCCACATCGCGGATACCACCGGCCACGCAGAACGGGATGTCGATCAGGCGTGCCACGCGCTCAATCCAGGCGCGGTCCACCGAGCGGCCTTCCGGACTAGCGGAGATGTCGTAGAACACCAGCTCATCGGCGCCCTGGTCGCGGTAGCGCAATGCCAGCTCGGTGATGTCGCCCATGTCGATGTGGTCGCGGAACTTGACGCCCTTGACCACGCGGCCTTCGCGCACGTCCAGGCAGGGAATGATGCGCCGGCTCAACATGACAAGGCCTCATCCAGTTGCAGGTGACCTTCCAGCAGCGCCTTGCCCAACACCGCGCCACCGCAACCTGCCGCCTTGGCCGCACGGATGTCGTCAGCATCGCGCACGCCGCCCGACGCCTGCACAGCCACGCCGGGCAGCAGTTTCGCAAGATGCGCGTAAAGCTCGATATTCGGGCCGGATAGCATTCCGTCACGGGAAATATCGGTGCACAGCAGGTGCTTCATGCCGGCCTGCGCATAGCGCTTGGCCAATTCGTCCAGGGTCACGTCCGCGGTTTCGGTCCAACCGTGCACTGGCAGGCGCCAAACGCCGTCTTCGCCCTGACGCGTATCCAGTGCGATGGTCAGCTGATCAGCTCCGAACTCGGCCAGCCAGGCCAGCACCTGTTCGGGCTGACGCACGGCCAGTGAGCCGATCACCACGCGACTGGCGCCTGCATCAAGAATGCGCGCCACATCGTCGCGGCCACGCACGCCGCCGCCGGTCTGCACCTTCAGCTTGGTGGTGGCTGCGATCTGCTGCAGCAACGGTGCCAAGGTGTAGCCGCCAGCCTTGGCTGCATCCAGATCGACCAGGTGCATCCAGCTGGCGCCGGTTGCGGCGAATGCCTGCGCACGCTGCAAGGCATCCTCGCCATAGGTGGTCTGCTTGGCGTAGTCGCCCTGCAGCAGACGCACGACGCGGCCGTCACGGATATCCAGCGCGGGGTAAACAGTGAAACTCATGCGGCAATCTCAAGAAAGTTCTGCAGGATGCGTGCGCCCGGCCCCGCCGAACGCTCGGGATGGAACTGCGCGCCGCATAGACGCTCGCGCTGCACCACCGCGGTGAACAGGCCACCGTGATGACAGGCAGCGACCGTATCGGAAGTGACCGGAGCGGCGTAGCTGTGCACGAAGTAGGCGCTGGAGCCGAGCGGCACGCCGTCAAGCAAGGGCGACTCGCGCAAGGCCAACAGCTTGTTCCAACCCATATGCGGCACGCGCACGCCGACACCGGGATGGAGGCGACGGACGATGCCTGGCAGCAGGCCGAGGCATTCCACATCGCCTTCTTCTGAACGTTCAAACAGCAACTGCATGCCCAGGCAGATACCCATCAAGGGAACCTGCAGTTCGCGCAGCGGCTGTACCAAACCTTGCGCATGCAGGCGTTTCATACCTTCAGCTGCCGCACCAACGCCGGGCAGGATCACCCGCTCGAGCCCATCGAGGTCCGCTGGTGCGCGCACCATCTGCACGTCAACCTGCAAGCGCTCCAATGCGTAGCGCACCGAGCCAAGATTGGCACCGCCTGCATCAACCAGGCCAACCCTGCTCACAAGGCCCCCTTGGTTGACGGCAGCTCGGTGCCTTCCTTGCGGATGGCCTGGCGCAGGGCGCGAGCCAAGGCCTTGAAGCAGGCTTCAACCTTGTGGTGGTCGTTATCACCCTCCACCTTGAGATTAAGGTTCAAACCGCTGGCATCGCATAGCGAACGGAAGAAGTGCGGCACCAATTCGGTGGGCATGTCACCAACGCGTTCACGCTTGAACTCGCCATCGAACACGAAGTACGGGCGGCCACTGAAATCCAACGCGGCGCTGGCAAGGGTTTCGTCCATTGGCAAGGTGAAGCCGTAGCGACCGATACCACGCTTGTCGCCGAGCGCTTCGCGCAAGGCCTGGCCCAGCGCGAGACCGGTGTCCTCGATGGTGTGGTGTTCGTCGATGTGCAGATCGCCTTTGGCTTCCACTTCCAACGCGAAGCCGCCATGACGGCCAATCTGATCTAGCATGTGATCAAAGAAAGGCAGGCCAGTGTTGATCTTCGAGCTGGCAACCTTGTCCAGGTCGACGAATACGCGTATCTGGGTTTCTTTTGTGTCGCGCTGCACGGTAGCGCGGCGTGGTGCGTCGGCCAGCTCGTGTGCGATCGCATCCCAATCCCACTCGCCGCCGAACTGCTCGGTGCGCAGCTGGAAGCCGCGGATCTTCATGTTGTCGGCAAACTGGATGTCGGTCGGCCGGTCCCCGACCATGCCCGAACGCGCCCAATCGATGCTGCGATCCTGCAGGTAGGACACCATCATGCCGATGCCGGGCTTGCGATTCGGGCTATTGTCCTGCGGCCAGCTGGGATCGATCAGCACATCGCGGAACGTAATGCCCTGGCTGGCAAAGATCTGCAGCATCAAGTCATTCGGGCCGTCGAAGCTGGCCTGCGGATAGCCTTCGGAACCGAGTCCGTCCTGGTTGGAAACGATGACGAACTGATAGCCAGCATCGCGCAGCTTCAGCATTGCCGGGATCACATTCTTGACGAAGCGGATCTTCTCGTAAGCGTCGATCTGGAAGTCGGCCGGCTCCTCGATCAAGGTGCCATCGCGATCGACAAACAGGATGGGGGTCATGCGGTGAGCTCCAGCGTGGCAAGTGCGTCAAGGACGCGGTCGTTCTGTTCGGGGGTGCCCAGAGTGATGCGCAGGGCGTCCTGCAGCTGCGGAGCGGCGCGCTGGTCACGCACCACCACGCCTGCCTGCAGCAGGGCCTGGAATGCGGCGTCGGCGTCATTGAAGCGCACCAGCAGGAAGTTGGCATCCGAGGCGTAGACATGGCGAACGCCATGCTGCGCCGACAAGGCGATGCATAGCCGGCTGCGCTCGCTGCGCACCGTCGCGATACGGGCGCGTGTCTGCCCAAGTGCGGCATCATCGAGCCCAGCAAGCGCCAGCGTCGAGCATGGCGCTGGAACCGGATACGGGGCCTGGCAGCACCGCAGCACGGCGATCAGCGCCGCATCGGCAATGACGCTACCAATGCGCGCCGCAGCCAGTGCGTGTGCCTTGGACAAGGTACGCAATACGGCGATGTTGTCGAAACGGTCCATCAACGTGGTCGCGGACGGCTCATCGGCAAACTCGCCGTAAGCCTCGTCGACTACCACCAGCGCCTGACCGCGCAGTGCTTCGGCCACGGCCTGTACCTGCTGCAGCGGAATGCTCAGGCCGCCAGGATTGGACGGCGAGCAGAGGAATACCAGCTTGGCATTGCCCTGCTTCGCCTTGGCAATAATGGCGTCGATATCAGCGACGAGGCCTTGATCGGTATCCAGCAGAGGCACTTCCAGCGCGGGCGCATTCTGCAGGCGTGCACTGACTGCGTACATGCCGAACACCGGTGGGGTGTACAACACAGCATCACGGCCGGGTTCGCACAGGGCGCGCACCAGCAGGTCGATGGCTTCATCGCTGCCGCGACCGATCAGCAGCTGCTCGGACTGGCAGCCATACAAGCTGCCCAGACGCTCGCGCAAGGCCTGCGGCTGGGGATCCGGGTAACGACGGCAGCTGGCATCTGCGTCGCCAGGATTCGCCCAGGCCGATTCATTTGCGTTGAGCCAGACATCACCCTGCAGCTTGGCGCTGCGCGCCGAGGAGTAGCCGCCAAAATCACGCAGATCTTCGCGCACCAGATCAAGCACGCTCACGGTGCAACTCCCAGCCGCAGCGCTACCGCATTGGCATGCGCGCCCAGACCTTCGGCACGCGCCAGGGTCAGCGCGCACGGGCCGATACCGGCAATTCCTTCGCGACTGGCTGCCTGCACGCTGATCTGGTTCTGGTAGCTGGCGACGCTGACGCCGCTGTAAGCGCGGGCCGCGCCGGCGGTCGGCAACACGTGATTGGTGCCAGAGCAATAGTCACCCAGCGCCTCGGGCGTGTAATCGCCGAGGAACACCGAGCCGGCCGCTTCCACCTTGTCCAGCCACTGACGCGGCTGGCGCAGGGCGAGAATCAGGTGCTCGGGCGCATAGCGGTTGGAAATCTCGAATGCCTGCGCAATCGAATCAACCTTGATCAGCAGCGATGCACCCAGCGCTTGACGCGCAATCGCCTCGCGACTGAGCTGTGCGACCTGTGCTTCGACCTGCTCCTGTACGGCGGCAATCATCGCTGCATCGTCACTGAGCAGCAGTACCTGCGAATCCGGGCCGTGCTCGGCCTGCGACAGCAAATCGGCAGCGACAAACGCAGGATTGGCACCGGCATCGGCGATCACCAGCACTTCCGACGGACCGGCAGGCATATCGATGGCAGCAGCGCCTGCCTGGGCCACCTGCTGCTTGGCTTCGGTGACGAAGCTGTTGCCTGGACCGAACAGCTTGTCGCAGGACGGCACCGATTCAGTGCCATATGCCATGGCGGCAATTGCCTGCGCACCGCCAATCTTGAACACGCGGTGCACGCCAGTCAGGCGCGCGGCAACCAGTACTGCGGGGTCGGCCGTGCCGTCCTTGCGCGGCGGCGTGCACAGCACCACTTCGCGGCAACCTGCCAACTTGGCGGGAACACCAAGCATCAATGCAGTGGACGGTAACGGGGCGCTGCCTGCCGGGACGTACAAACCAACTCGCGTAATCGGGCGAATGACCTTTTCGCAGACCACGCCCGGTGCGGTTTCCACGCTGTAGGGCTGGGCCATGCCGGCGCGATGAAAGGTATCGATGCGATCTGCGGCCTGCTGCATGGCGATGCGCAGTTCTGCCGACACCGCCAGTTCGGCAGCGGCGAATTCTGCTTCGCCAACTTCAAAACGCTCCGGTGCGATGCCATCGAAGCGCTGGGTGATCTCGCACAACGCAGCGTCGCCACGCGTGCGCACCTGCTCGATCAAGCCAGCGACGGAATCGCGGGTCTGCGAAGCAACAGTCTGTACTGGACGGGTCAGAGCGCGCGCCTGTGCATTGGCGTCGAGCGCGTTCCAATCGAGGATATTCATACCAGCGACTTCTCCACTGCCAACACCATCAAGCCCTGCGCGCCAGCGCGCTCCAGTTCTTCCAGACGTTGCCAGCTGAGTGCACCACTGCACATGGTCTGCAGGCGTACAGCATCGCCCTGCCCCGGCAAACGCAGCAACGGCTCCGCGTCGGGCAGCAGGCGGGCGAGCTCTTCAACGCGATCTTCCGCGGCCGAGAACATCAACAGCTTCTGGTCCTGCACTTTACTCAGGCCATCAAGACGGCGAAGCAACATTGCCATCAGCCCGGCACGGGCATCGTCCAGTTCGTGCACCGGGCCAGCCAGTACCGCTTCACTTTCCAGCAGTACTTCCACCGGCTTGAGCTGATTGGCAGCCAGGGTCGCTCCGCTGGAAACCAGATCACAGATCAGTTCAGCGGTGCCGAGCTTTGGTGCGATTTCCACCGAGCCAGACAGTTCAACAACCTGTGCATCGACGCCTTTTTCCTTCAGCCAGGCAGCAAGGATTGCCGGGTAACTGGTGGCGATGCGCTTGCCCTGCAGCATCTGCACGCCCTGCCAATCCCAGTCTTCCGGCACAGCGATCATCAAGCGGCAGGAACCAAAACCGAGTCCACGCAGCGGCTGGTAGGCATCAGCCAAACCGATCTGGCGACGCGCCTTGGCCTGCTCGTCCAACTCGTTCAAGCCGACCACACCCAGATCGCAGACACCATCGGCAATCAGGCCCGGAATGTCGTCATCGCGTACCAGCAGCAGATCCACCGGCAACGATTCACCGAAGCAGAACAGCTTGTCGCGGCTCTGCCTCCAGCTCAGGCCACAGGCGGCAAGCAGGCTACGCGCTGGATCGGCCAGACGACCGCTTTTCTGAATGGCGATACGCAGCCGGTCGCGTGCCGGGGCAGAGGTTGAAGCACTCATGGGGTTATCTCAGTTGGATTCGGTTTTGCGCGTGGCGAGGCGGTCGATAGCAGCGGCATAGCCACCGGCCCCGTGCTCGAGCGAACGCGCAACCCGGCCGATGGTGGTGACGCTCACCCCGGTCAGGTCGTAGATCTCGCGGTAAGGCACACCCTTGCGCAGCAAGGGCACCACCCGCCAGCGATCGGCCATGGCCTCCAGCTCGGCGGGGGTACACAGATCGCGCAGGAAGGCCTGTACGTCCTGCGGCCTGTCCAGCGCGGCCAAAGCCCGCGCCAACGCCTTCAGCGGCGCATCGGAGGACTTCTCTCGTTCAGTGTCAGGACGTGGCTTCATCATGTATCAATGTATTAGCGTGCTAATACATTAGTGCGAAACAGGCCCCGAGTCAAACCGCCACCCGGTATCCGGCATGGGGCTTTCCCTGTAATTCCCCAGCCGAGCATGGCTCGGCTCTACAGGGGGGGAGCGCGAGCAAAGCCAGCGAAAGGCCAACCCCTCCCCAGCCCTCCCCTTCGCTACGCGAAAGGGAGGGGGCAAGAGCGGTAGTGCCGAGCCATGCTCGGCAAGGGGCTTTCCCGGTAACGCCCCAGCCGAGCATGGCTCGGCTCTACAGGGGGAGCGCGCACGGAAGCGAAGCCAGCGAAAAGCCAACCCCTCCGCAGCCCTCCCCTTCGCTGCGCGAAAGGGAGGGGGCGGAAGCAGTAGTGCCGAGCCATGCTCGGCAAGGGGCTTTCCCGGTAACGCCTCAGCCGAGCATGGCTCGGCTCTACAGGCAAAAAAAAGCCCCGCGATGCGGGGCTTTCGTTCAACGCGTCATTGCGCGGGTCTGTTCCAGCTCTACCTGCAGGGTAGACGCCAGCTCATCCCTGGCAACCTCGAACTGCTGTTCACGAAGCAGATCCTTCACCGCAACCACGCCACGCGCCAGCTCATCTTCACCTGCCAGCACCACGAAGCGGATGCCTGCCTTCGCGGCATACTGGAACTGCTTGCCGATTTTCTTCGGCTCCATCTGCACTTCAGTATTGATGCCACCGGCGCGCAGACGACGGGCGATGTCCAGCGACTGCGGCATCGCCGCCTCGTCCATCAGCGCCACCATCGCATGCACGCTGCTTTCAGCGATGCCATCGATCAGGTTGGCCTCGCGCAGCTGCCAGAACAGGCGAGTCAGGCCGATCGAGATGCCGACGCCCGGCAGCTTGGACTTGGTGTAGTGGCTGGCCAGATCCTCGTAACGGCCACCCGAGCAGATCGAGCCAATCTGTGGATGATCAACCAGGCTGGTCTCGTACACCGTGCCGGTGTAGTAGTCCAGGCCACGGGCGATGGAGAAATTCAGGCAATACGCGGTTTCCGGCACACCCAATGCCTTGACCAGCTCCAGCACTTCACGCAGCTCAGCGGCACCGGTACGCAGCGACTCACTGGCCGATTCACCCGCAGCGGCCAGCACCGCATCAATCTGCGCCAACGCATCAGCATGCGAGCTCGAACGGACCTCAACGAAGGACAGGATGCGCTCAACGGCGTCAGCCGGCAGTCCGAAATCCGGACCAACCAGGGTTTCGCGCACGTAATCCGGGCCGCGCTTGTCGAGCTTGTCGACCTCGCGCAGCACCAGCGCCTGCTGCCCGGCATCCACGACGCCCTGCGCTTCGAAGAAACCACGCATCAGCTTGCGGTTGTTCAGCTGCACGGCGAAGTTGCCGATGCGCAGTTCGGAGAACACCGCGTAGATCACCGCCAACACTTCAGCGTCGTAGCGGATGCTCAGCGTGTCCTTGCCGATCACATCGACGTCGCACTGGTAGAACTCGCGGAAACGGCCGCGCTGTGCGCGCTCGCCACGGTAAACGCGCTGCATCTGATAGCGACGGAAGGGGAACGTCAGGTCGTGCTCGTGCTCGGCCACATAGCGGGCCAGCGGCACAGTCAGATCGAAGCGCAGCGCCATCTCCGGCAGCCCACCCTTGTCGGCCGACTCGGCCGCATTGGCCAGCGCACCGGTTGACTGCACGAAATACACCTGGCGCTCGGTCTCGCCGCCGGATTTGGTCAGCAACACATCGGACAGCTCGAACACCGGGGTCTCCACCGGCAAGAACCCGAAGCGCTCGTAATTGCGGCGGATGACGTCCAGCATGCGCTGGAACGCGATCTGCTCGCGCGGCAGCAATTCCATGATGCCGGGCGGGGTACGGGGCTTGATCACGGGCAAAACTCCTGCAACTCAAAGGGGAAACGGTCGCTAATTCTAGCCGCACACCGCCCGTCTGACCGCATGAAGTATAATTTAGGACACTCCCACCCTGTCCCAGACATGTCCCGGCCAGCCCAAGGCTCCGAGCAATCCCCGGTTTCGTCCGTTGCCAGCGAAGGCAATGGAGCGCGCGAGTGCCTGCAATGCTCGGTCCGCCACCTGTCCGTGTGCTCGGCGCTTTCCTGCGATGAGGTGCACGCACTGGAGCAGATCACCGTCTCCACGCCGGTAAGCATGGGCACCACGCTGGCCCGTGCCGGCGAGCCGCGCACTTATGTCTATACAGTAACCGAGGGTGCGCTGCGCCTGGTCAGGACCTTGGCCGACGGTCGTCGCCAGGTGAACGGCTTCGTGCTGCCGGGCGATTACCTGGGCCTGAGCGGCAGCGATCACCACCGCTACGACATCGAAGCCATCGCCGACAGCCGGGTCTGTCGGGTGCCGACCACGCAGATGCGCGACCTGCGCCAGCGCTACCCGCACCTGGAACGCAAGCTGCTGCAGCGCGCCTGCCAGGAGCTGGATGCAGCCCAGGACAACGCGCTTGCACTGGCCCGCCTGCAGCCGCCGGAACGGCTTGCCGATTTCCTGTTGCGGCTGGCAGCCCGCGAGGCAACCTTGAATGGGCGCAGCAGCAACCGGGTCTCGCTACCGATGGGCCGCGGCGATATCGCCGACCACTTGGGCCTGACCATGGAAACCGTCAGCCGCACCTTCACCAAGCTGCGCCAGCAGGGGCTGATCGCCCTGCCGCATCTTAATGTGGTGGAGATCCTCGATTTCGCCGAGCTGCAGCAGCTGGCCAACGACGAGTTCTGACGCCCCATCTGTAGAGCCGAGCCATGCTCGGCTGGGGCATTATCGGTGAAGCCCCCTGCCGAGCATGGCTCGGCACTACAGGAGCAGGAGGCACCGTTTTGTAGGAGCGGCGTAAGCCGCGAAGCTCGTACAGTTGCGGAGAGCAGGAATCATTGGCCGCGTAGCGATACCGGCTTCGCGGCTTACGCCGCTCCTACAACTGGGGTGTCGGTGAGGCCCCTGCCGAGCATGGCTCGGCACTACAGGTTGGGTTTAGAGCAGTTTCTGGCGCAGGGCTGCGTAGTCCGGCGCGCAAGGCTCGGCGTGGG
The DNA here is from genome assembly GCF_030549615.1 of Stenotrophomonas sp. 610A2. Lineage (NCBI taxonomy): Bacteria > Pseudomonadati > Pseudomonadota > Gammaproteobacteria > Lysobacterales > Lysobacteraceae > Stenotrophomonas > Stenotrophomonas pigmentata. The sequence continues at coordinate 2,090,667 of NZ_CP130832.1, read as the reverse complement.
CCGGACGCTTGAGCAGCTCTGCCAGCGCCGGAGGCACTTCCACCTCACGACCAATCAGCGGTTCGACCACCGATTCGAACTTGGCCGGATGCGCGGTCGCAGCCACTGCCCAATGCTGGTCCGCGACTGCACTACCACTGGCGCGCAACTGCTCCAACACCTGCACCGCAGTGGCGGTATGCGGGCAGAACACTTCCCCATATTCGGCATAGCGATGCGCAATGGTGTCGCGGATGGTGGCATCGTCCACTGCCTGCGAGGTGAAGGCTGCGCGCAGTGCTGCGTCATCACCCTTGTACAGCCAACGCAGTCGCTCGAAATTACTCGGCGCACCTACGTCCATGGCATTGGCCAGCGTTGCAACGCTGGCCTTGGGAGCGTAATCACCGCCATTGAAATAGTCCGGCAGAACACGATTTGCGTTGGTCGCCAACACGATCCGCCCCAGCGGCACACCGAGTGCGCGCGCCATTACCGCCGCCATCGCGTTCCCCAGGTTGCCGGTAGGAATGACGAAGTTGAGCAGCGAGCCATGCGCAGCCTGATGGCTGAGCGCGGCATGTGCGTAATAGCTCATCTGCGGCAACAGGCGACCCAAGCTGATGCTGTTGGCTGAACTCAACGGCACCTGCGCCTGCAGCTCGTTATCGCTCAGCGCCTGCTTGGCCATGGCTTGGCAATCATCAAACGAGCCAGACACACGCAGCGCTCGGATATTTCCGCCAAGGCAACCAAGCTGGTGCGCCTGACGCGGCGACACGCGCCCATCCGGGTACAACACCACGACCTGCAGGTTGGGCTGATTGTGGAAGGCTGCGGCCACTGCGGCACCGGTGTCGCCTGAGGTGGCGACCACGATCGTCAGCGGACGCTCCTGCCCTGCACGCAGCCGCGACAGGCTGGCGGCAAGGAAGCGCGCACCGAAGTCCTTGAACGCTGCCGTTGGCCCATGGAACAACTCCAGCACATGATCGTTACTGGTCGCCAAGGCCTGCAGTGGTGCCGGAAAGTCAAAGGCTTCGTTGCAGATCGTCTGCAGATCAGCTGCCAATGCGTCACCGGCAAAAAACGGCTGCAGCAGCTCAGTGGCGGTCGCGGCGAGCGAATCGCCCAACTGCAGGTTGCGCGCTGCTGGCATCTGCTCGGGTACGTACAAGCCACCATCTGGTGCAAGGCCAGCGGCAATGGCCTGACTCAGCGTGGCGGCGGGCGATGCATTGCGGGTGGAGATGAAGTTCATTCGGAAATCCGTGAAAAGGTTGGTGTGCTGCTTTTGACTCAAGGACTGCGCGAGCGTCGCCCTCACCCCAACCCCTCTCCCGCAGGGAGAGGGGCTATCAGGCTTAGAGCAGTCGTGCGCCGGGGCTGTTGATCGGGCTTACCCAGCTCTGGCTGTCGAAGCCCGCTGCAGCGAAGGCTGCCTGCACCTTGGGCGCGGCAGCCAACGCGGCCTCACGTTCTTCAAACCAGGCAAATACGCTGGGACCGGCACCGGAGATACTGGCGCCCATCGCACCTGCAGCCAGTGCGGCTGCCTTGGCCGCATCAAAACCGACGATCAAAGGCGCACGCCGCGGTTCGATCAGGACATCGGCCAGACCCGCACGCACCAAGCCAGCATCGCCTGCATGGCAACCCGCCAATACCAGGGCCAGGTTGCTGCTCTGCGCGACAAACTCTTTCAGCGCATAGCTGCCTTGCAAGGCTTCGCGTGCACGCCGCGTTTCCAGAAGCGCATCCGGATGCACCAGCAGGCTATGCCAATGCGCAGGCACCGGCACCGGCACCAAACGCTCCAGCGTTGAAAGCACCAGGCCACCCAGGAACATCGGGCCGAGGTTGTCACCGTGGCGGCTGCCACTGGCTACTGCTTCACCGTCCAGCGAGTACCTGTACAACTGTTCTCGACTCAACGGCACATCCAGCAATGCATTGGCAGCAACCAAGGCCGCTACACAGGACGCAGCCGAACCACCCATGCCCGAGCTCAGCGGTATGCCCTTGTCGATTTCCACCTCGAAGCCGAACGGCAGCGCCAACGCCTCGCGCAGGGCAATCAGCGCCGCGCCTGCAGTATTGCTGGGCGCGTCCAGCGGCAGCTCAACGGCAGCACCACGAATGGCAGCGATCCGCACTTCTGGCGCATCGATGCGACGTACTGTAACCGTGTCGCCTACATCCGGCACGGCATAACCCAGCAGGTCAAAACCGACTGCCACATTGGCCACCGACGCGGGCGAGAACGCGCGCGCCTGACGGGCAGCAGAATCCTTCGTTGCATCACTCACAATCGCGCTCCCTCGCCTGCTGCAACCCGCAACACGTCGGCAAACACACCGGCTGCGGTTACTTCCGGACCCGCGCCCGGGCCTTGCACCACCAAGGGGTTGTCGCAATAGCGACGAGTGGTGAACTGCACCACGTTGTCGGTCAAGCGCAGGTTTGCGAAGGCATGATCGCCCGGCAGTTCAACCAGGCCGACGCTGGGCTGCTGACCCGGCTTGAACTGCGCCACATAGCGCAGCACGTTGCCGCGAGCGCGCGCATCGGCCAGACGCTGAGCGAAGCTCGCATCCACCTCGTTGAGGCGCGCCATGAAGTCGTCAACGCTGGCTTGCTGCAGTCCAGCAGGCACCAGGCTTTCCACCGCGACATCTTCCAGACTCAGTTCGTAACCGGCTTCGCGCGCCAGAATCACCAGCTTGCGGGCCACGTCCACGCCGGACAGGTCATCGCGCGGGTCCGGCTCGGTATAGCCCATGCCGCGCGCCTGCGTGACCAGTTCGGAGAACGGCACGCTACCGTCGTACTTGTTGAACAGCCATGCCAGCGTGCCGGAGAAAATGCCTGCGATCGCCGTCACTTCGTCACCGGTATCCACGAGGTCACGCAGCGTGGTGATCACCGGCAGGCCAGCACCCACCGTCGCTTCGTAGCGGAAGCGTGCACCGGTGGACGCAGCTGCCTCGCGGATTGCCTGATAACGCGCCAATGGACCGGAGCCTGCCTGCTTGTTCGGGGTCACCACGTGAATGCCGGCAGCCAACCAGCCCGCATAGCGATCAGCGACTTCGGCGCTGCCACTGCAATCGATGATCAATGTATGCGGTAGCCGCGCCGACAACAGGTGTTCAGTGAACAGATCAAGATCGTTCGGCAGCGCTGCAGAATCGAACGCAGCCTTCCAGTTGCCGTGCATGCCGCGCTGGTCGAGCACCATGCGATTGCGCGAGGCGACCGCACGCAGTCGCAGATCAAGCTTGGCCCTCGCCAACAGTGCGGCTTCCGACGCATATAGCTGCTCAAGCAAGGCCGCCCCAACGTTACCCGGCCCGATCAAACCAACCGAGAAGGTCTGCGGCGACAGCCAGAATCCGGCATGCGCCGCCCGCAATGCCTTGGTTGCATCACGGGCTTCGATGGCGACCGAGATATTGCGCTCGGACGAGCCCTGCGCGATGGCCAGGATATTGACCTGCGCACGCCCCAGCGACTCAAACAGGCGCGCAGCAACGCCAGGCTGCCCGGTCATGCCATCACCGACCGCCGCAAGCACGCTTACTCCAGTGGTGAGCTGCACGCGCTGTACCTGGCCTGCCGCCAATTCGTGCGAGAACGCCTGGGTCAACGCGTCGCGGGCGAACTCAGCCTCGGCCTGCTTCACCACGCAACAGATCGAGTGCTCGGACGATCCCTGCGAGATCATCACCACCGACACATGCGCATTGCGCAGCGCCGAGAACACGCGCTCGGCGGTGCCCGGCACGCCGATCAAACCGGTGCCTTCGACGTTCAGCACGGCCAGATCCGCGCTCAGCGTCAAGCCTTTGATCGGGCCGTTGCTGGAGCTCTCCGCAGTGATGCGGGTGCCCGGGTGATCCGGGCGGAAGGTGTTGCGGATGATGATCGGCAAACCGCGCTCGATCGCCGGCGACATGGTTTGCGGATGCACCACCTTTGCGCCGAAATACGCGAGCTCACAGGCTTCGTCATAGCTCAGGGCATCCAGCTGCACGGCTTCCGGCACCACGCGCGGGTCAGCCGAAAGCACGCCGTCAACGTCGGTCCAGATATGCAGTTCATCGGCGGCGAACAAGGCCGCGAAGATGGCGCCGGAGAAATCACTTCCATTGCGTCCCAGCGTGGTGATGTTGCCTTTGCGATCACGCGCAACAAAGCCGGTCACCACCAGACGCTGCGCCGGGTGCGATTCTCGCCACAACGCAAGCTTGGCGGCACTGGACTTCCAATCCACATCCACGCCCAGCTCGCCATGGTTGACCACCAGCACGTCACGTGCGTCCAGCACATCGGCGTCTTCGCCAAGTGCTTGCAGGTGATGGCCCAGCAGGTGGGCCGAGAACACCTCGCCCAATCCCTGCACACGATCCAACACTTCCTGCGGCAATTCGCCGATGACCGCCAACGCGGCCAGGATCTCGCGCAGACGATCGAAGCGCGCATCCAGCCATTCAATGGTTGCCCCGGAGTGCTCGCCCAACAGTGCGGCGGCGGCGCCACGATGGCGCGCCCGCAGCTCGTGCCATCGATCATCCCACTCCGGATCCGCAGCAGCCGCGGCCTTGGCCAAGCCGATCAGCGCGTCGGTCACGCCCTTCATCGCCGATACCACGGTGACCTGCACTGTCTCGTCGCGGGCCAGCAGCAACTGCGCCACATGGCGGTAGCGCTCGGCATCAGCCACGGAGGTGCCGCCGAATTTATGGACGACGGTGCGAACGGCAGCGTTCGCGACAGGATCGGCGGGTGATACAGCAACTGACGACATCGGAAGAACCTCGGCTGGAGGCCCCGACACGTATCTGGATGGGGTTCCCCCGCATCCTGATCCGGGTGCGGGGCCGTTGTTTTCGGAAATTACGCGAAGACGACGGACCGCACCGGGCTAATGGTGACGGTAATAGTGGTGGTGGTAATGGTGCCGCCAGGCCCAGGCACGCCGACCCGGCCGCCGAAGGGCGACTGCGAGATGATGGCGAGGGGCTGCGGGCTGTTCATGGCCTTCAAGAGACAACAGCCGGGATCAGGCTGTCAAGTGCTGCGATGCAAAAACGCGGATAAAGGCAACGTCGGCCAAGCTGCAGCTAAAAGTTGCAAATGTCATCAAGCGCGAACGTCGGGCATCTCACCAGCAAGCGGCAAGCAATACCCGTGGCGACGCGGTTGAGCCTGTTGGCGCACAGACCGGAACCGCTACCCGTCGCCGCCAGACGAAAGAACGACTCCGGACTGGCTTTCGCTCCCTGACTGCGCGGAATCCTCAGGCTGAAGCGGCCACAGCAAGCTTGGGCCGGTGCGCCGCCGCGCTCCAGATCACGCCAGCCAGCAGACACAAGGCAGCGACGACTTCGATAGCCACCGGCCAACGCTGCTGCCACAGGAAACCGTAGACCAGACCGAACAAGGTCTCGAACACGATCATCTGCCCGCCCAGGGTCAATGGCAGGGCGCGACTGGCGCGGTTCCAGCAGGCGTTGCCCAGGATGGAGGCGAACACCGCAACGGCCGCAGCCATCGCCCAGAAACCTGCCCACTCGCGACCGCTATGCCCTGCGCCGCCATCGGCGAAGGCCAGCGGCGCCAACAACAACGCCAAGCCACCGGTTGCCACGCCGGTCAACAACGACCAATCGTGCCCGGACACATCCGGCACCTTGGCCAACCAGCGGGTGTTGCCAATCGAATACGCCGTCCATGAGACCAATGCGCCGACCCCACACAGCAGCCCTATCAGCCGCTGTGCGCTGGTGGAATGCACGTGCGTCGAGGCGATGGCCTCATAGCCCATCAGCACCACCCCGGCCACGCACAAAGCCAATGCTGGCGCCAGCCGCCTCAGTGGCACCGCACCGGGCTCGCGGGCACCGGCTACGGCCACCAGCACCGGCACCATGCCGACGATCAACGCCGCTGCACCGCCGCCGCTCCACTGCACGCAGATGGAAAGCAGGACGAAATAGATCAGGTTGCCGAGCAGGCTCAACCAGGTCAGCGCGGTCCATTCGGTCTTGCCGATGCGTGCCCGCAGCGCCGGCCAACGCGGCACCAGCAGGATTGCCGCAACCAAACCGTAAACAAGGTAGCGCGCAGCGGCCAGCTGCAGCGGCGAGAAGTCCACCAGCACGGCCGGCGCCAGAAACACCAGGCCCCACAGTGCGCCGGAAGCTACACCGTTGCCGATACCAAACCACATCCGATCTTTCATCAACCCACCCAACGTCAAGATACCCAGCCAGCATCCAAATGCCGACCTGGTTTGTATTGTCCCAAGCTGCGCGGCGCTGGACCCAAACTACGCGTCCAGGCCCCGCCGATAGCGGCCAGGGGTAGTCCCGAGCGTGCGCCGCATTGCCCGGGTCAAGGCACTCTGGTCGGAGAACCCAGCCTGCTGGGCGATCTGCGCTACAGACAGGCGGCCATCGCACAATTGAGCCTGCGCCCATAGCAGACGCTGTTGCTGCAGCCATTGCCCGGGCGTGAGGCTGAATTGACGGTTGAACGCACCGTGCAGCGCGGTCAGCCCCATGCCGGCCACCTGCGCCATACGCGCAAGCGGCCACGCCTGACCAGGCGCAGCACGGACCTGTCCGCACAATCGGCGCAGGCCGGCGCTGTCGCCTGCTGGTTCCGGCTGATCGGCAAACAAGCAATCCAATAGCAGCGGCAATACATGCCTGGCAACGGGCGCGGCCACATCAGGACGGTCACCCGCGCCGATGTCGACAAACTCAAGCAAACTGCGCGCCGCCGCTGGAATAGCCAGAAATGGGCGTTTCCGCCCGTGATCCAACCGTGAGCGCTCCAACAAGGCACTGTCACAATCCACGATCAGGAACCGGTTCTGCCCATTCCCTGCCTGTACATGCGCCGCCCCCGGAACAATCAGGGCACCATGCAGGGCGTCCAAGCGACCGCCGCGCCCATCGACCTCCAACTCCAGGCTGCCCCGTAGCGGCAACACCAGCTGCAGGTGGTCATGGCTGTGCGAATGGCCGGCCGGGCCATAGCTACGAAAATTCAGGGCTTCACCGCATTGCATCGGCATGCGCACCGGGGCTGGCTGGCGCTTGCAGCTGCTGCCACAAGCCGCGCGGAATGATGGTGACCCCGACACGATTCGAACGTGCGACCTGTCCCTTAGGAGGGGACCGCTCTATCCAGCTGAGCTACGGGGCCAAAAGAAGGAGGCCAAGATTACAGGCAAGCGCCCCGCCCAGCCAGCTTTTCCCTTGCAACATAGAACGACTGCCAGTGCTTAGAGTCCTCAAATCACTTTAGCTTTCTACGTCCCAAACGGACTTTTGTCAGCCCAAGCCACGCCACACACCTCACTTGGCTCAAAGAAACGATCCTTAGCTCCTTCCCGGCTTCCTAAGCTACCGCGAACCAAAAGAGTTCAACTGATGAAGGCGCCCCCAAAACTCCTTCGCGAGCAGCGGGCAAAACAGATATCCGACAACCAGCTCATCCGAGTCCAAACCTCATCGCAACCGGACCGTTAGCTGAGTTTTTTTGTACGGATGTCCCTCCCCAGCGTCATTGAACAACCGGCTGCTAGACTCAAGAGCCGGCTGGAATGAGCGTTGATCAAGCGATATCCAGCACAGGAAACGACTTGACCATATCGTCCAGCGCCTTGATCTGTGCCAGGAACGGCTCCAGCACGTCCAGCGGCAATGCGCTGGGGCCGTCGCAGCGCGCGTTGTCCGGATCGGGATGCGCCTCGAGGAACAGGCCGGCGATGCCGACTGCCATGCCAGCACGGGCCAACTCGACCACCTGACGACGACGACCACCGGAGGCTTCGCTGCCGGCGTCGCGGCGCTGCAGGCTGTGGGTGACGTCGAAGATCGCCGGCAGGCCGCCGGTGGCTTCGATCATCTCGCGGAAGCCAAGCATGTCCACGACCAGGTTGTCGTAACCGAACTGGGCGCCGCGTTCGCACAGGATGATCTGCTCGTTGCCGGCTTCGCGGATCTTGCTGACGATGTGCTTGATCTGGGTCGGGCTGAGGAATTGCGGCTTCTTGATGTTGACCGCACGACCGGTACGGGCAATCGCCGTCACCAGATCGGTCTGGCGGGCCAGGAAGGCCGGAATCTGCAGCACGTCGACCACTTCAGCGACCGGCGCCGCCTGCGCCACTTCATGCACATCGGTGATCACCGGCACGCCGAAACGCTGCTTGACCTGCTCGAAGATGCGCAGGCCTTCTTCCAGGCCAACGCCACGGAAAGAATTGATGGAGGAGCGGTTGGCCTTGTCGAACGAGGCCTTGAACACGTACGGGATACCCAGCTTGCGGGTGACCTCCACGTAACGCTCGGCGGCGTAGAGCGTGGAGTCCAGGTCCTCCAGCACATTGAGCCCGCCAAACAGCACGAAGGGCAGCTTGTTGCCGACCACTACCCCGTCCGAAATCGTCACGTTCATCTGTCTATCCTGTTCAAACCGGGGAAACCCCAACCAAGGGAGGCGAATATGGCCGAAAACGGCTCTCAGGGACAGGTCCTGTCGTCCTGAAATCCGCGCTGCCGGCCACCATTGCCTCTTTCGTGCTCAACCGGCAAACCCCAGCCCAGCGCCGGCGGGGCCAATCGGCCCACTCTGGTACTATGTGGTACTCACTCCGTCGCCCCACCCGCAGTTTCCGACGGCGCCAAAATAACGTTAAGAAACAGGAGTTTGAATGTCTTCCGAGCTGCTCAAGGCCTTGGCTCTGGATGCCACCAACGCTGGCACCTACATGGGCAACGGGGAATGGTCCGCCGCCACCGGCGCGGGCGTCCTCAAGCCGCAGAACCCGACCACCGGCGAAGTGATCGCCGAGGTCCAGGCGACGACCGAAGCTGACTACGAAACCGTCATCGCCCGCGCGCAGGAAGCCTACAAGGTTTGGCGCACCACCCCGGCACCGCGCCGCGGCGAAGCCGTGCGCCTGTGCGGTGAAGCACTGCGCAAGCACAAGGACGCACTGGGCTCGCTGGTCGCGCTGGAAATGGGCAAGTCCAAGCCGGAAGGCGACGGTGAAGTGCAGGAGATGATCGACATCGCCGACTTCGCCCTAGGCCAGAGCCGCATGCTCTACGGCTACACCATGCATTCCGAGCGCCCCGGCCACCGCATGTACGAGCAGTACCACCCGCTGGGCCTGGTCGGCATCATCTCGGCCTTCAACTTCCCGGTTGCGGTGTGGAGCTGGAATGCGTTCCTGGCTGCCATCTGTGGCGACATCTGCATCTGGAAGCCGTCCAACAAGACCCCGCTGACTGCCATTGCGACGATGAAGATCTGCAATGAGGCATTGAAGGACGGCGGCTTCCCGGACCTGTTCTTCCTGATCAACGATGCAGGCACCGCGCTGTCGGAAAAGATGGTCGACGATCGCCGCGTGCCGCTGATCTCCTTCACCGGTTCCACCCAGGTCGGCCGCACGGTCAACCAGAAGGTTGCCCAGCGCCTGGGCCGCTGCCTGCTGGAACTGGGCGGCAACAACGCCATCATCATGGACGAGACCGCCGACCAGAAGCTGGCCGTGCCGGGCATCGTGTTCGGCGCCGTCGGTACTGCCGGCCAGCGCTGCACCACCACCCGCCGCCTGATCGTGCATGAATCCATCTACGACAACGTGCTGGCCACCCTGATCAAGGCCTACAAGCAGGTCGAAGGCAAGATCGGCGACCCGACCGACGCCGCAAACCTGATGGGCCCGTTGAACAGCCCGGAAGCCGTGCAGCAGTTCCTCGGCTCCATCGCCAAGGCCAAGGCTGCCGGCGGCACCGTCGAAACCGGCGGCACCGCCATTGACCGCGCAGGCAACTTCGTGCTGCCGGCGATTGTCACCGGCCTGAAGAACAGCGATGAGATCGTCCAGCACGAGACCTTCGCGCCGATCCTGTACGTGATGAAGTACAAGACCCTGGACGAAGCCATCGACATGCAGAACGGCGTGCCGCAGGGCCTGTCCTCGTCGATCTTCACCCAGAACCTGAAGACCGCCGAGAAGTTCCTGTCGGCCGCCGGCAGCGACTGCGGCATCGCCAACATCAACATCGGTACTTCCGGTGCCGAGATTGGTGGCGCCTTCGGTGGCGAGAAGGACACCGGCGGTGGCCGCGAGTCCGGTTCGGATGCATGGAAGGTCTACATGCGCCGCCAGACCAACACCATCAACTACTCCGACTCGCTGCCGCTGGCCCAGGGCATCAAGTTCGATCTTTGATGGTGTCTGCCCCGGCCTTGGCCGGGGCGTTGAAACGGGAGAGAGCTGAGCTGAAAAGCTTCCCCTCACCCCACCCCCTCTCCCGTGCGCGGGAGAGGGGCTTAAATTCGCTGAAACGGAGTTCCCGATGAGCATCCCTGCACCTCGCCAGACCAGCAGCTACGCCGTGATCAGCCTGGTCGCCGGCATTCTTGGCTGGACCCTGTTGCCTGCCATCGGCAGCATCTGCGCCATCATCTTCGGCCATATGGCACGTGGCGAGATCCGCCGCAGCAACGGTCAGATGGAAGGTGACGGCCTGGCCGTGGCCGGACTGGTGCTGGGTTGGCTGGCCACCGCACTGTGGCTGATCGGTATCATCTTCGTCATCGCCATCATCGTGTTCTTTGGTGGCTTGGCCGGCATCGCAGCACTGAATCACTGAGGTAGGCATGGGGCAATCCGATTCCACCGAGCGTTTCAGCAGCCGTGTTGCGGACTACGTCCGCTATCGCCCGGGCTATCCGCCGTCACTGCTGCGCTGGCTGCATGACGACATCGGCCTGCCCCGCTCCGCGCTGGTCGCCGATATCGGTGCCGGCACCGGCATTTCCAGCGAGTTGTTCCTGGCTGCCGGCCATCCACTGATCGCGGTGGAACCCAATGCCGCAATGCGCGCAGCCGCCGAACAGTGGCTGTTGCCGGATTATCCGCAGCTGCAATCCGTCGCCGGTACTGCCGAGGCCACCACCCTGCCCGACCATAGCGTCGACCTGGTCGCCGCCGCGCAGGCCTTCCATTGGTTCGACACCACCGCCGTACGCCGCGAATGGAAGCGCATCCTGCGCCCGGGCGGCCTGGCGCTGGTGTACTGGAACTCGCGCCTGCTCGATGCCTCACCCTTCCTGGCAGGCTACGAGCAACTGCTGCTGGACTACGGCACCGATTACACCGAAGTCGCCGAGCGCTACCAGGACGACCAGACCATGCGCGACTGGTTCGGCGAAGGACTGCGCGGCCTGGTCCATCTGCCGAATGTGCAGTACCTGGACTACGACAGCCTGCGTGGCCGCCTGCTGTCCTCCTCTTACGCACCGCAAGCCGGCCACGAACGTCATTCCCCCATGCTGGAGGCCCTGCAGCGTCTTTTCGATGCGCACGCGGTCGATGGCAAGGTTGCCTTCGAGTACCAAACCCGCGCCTTTGTTGGCACGCTGAACTGAGCTTATGTATTCCATTGCCCGTCCCTTCCTGTTCACCCTTGATGCCGAGCGCGCACACGGCCTGGGCCTGTCCGCGCTGGATCTTGCCTGGCGCACCGGCACCACGCCGCTGATTGCCCGCCGCATCAAGCCGCTTCCCACCCCCGCGTTTGGCCTGAGCTTCCCCAACCCGGTGGGTCTGGCCGCTGGCCTGGACAAGAACGGTGAACACATTGAAGCCCTGTTTGCACTGGGCTTTGGCTATGTCGAGATCGGCACCATCACCCCGCGCGCGCAGGTCGGCAGCCCCAAGCCGCGCCTGTTCCGCCTGCCGCGGCACAACGCCATCATCAACCGCATGGGCTTCAACAACCTCGGCGTGGATGCGCTGGTGAAGAACGTGGAAGCGGTCAAGCACCGCCCCGGCCCGCTCGGCATCAACATCGGCAAGAACAAGGACACGCCCAACGAGGATGCGCTGTCGGATTACCTGACCTGCATGGAAAAGGTCTATCCATTGGCGGACTACATCACCGTCAATATCTCCTCGCCCAATACCGCCGGCCTGCGTGAACTGCAGGAAGAACAGGCATTGCGGCGGCTGGTTGGCGGCCTGCGCGAGGCGCAGGAGCAACTGGCAGCCAAGCACGGCAAACGCGTGCCGATGCTGGTCAAGGTGGCGCCCGACCTGAGTGACCGCGACATCGATGCAGCCGCCCGCGTCCTCGGCGAGCTGGGCGTCGATGGCGTCATCGCCACCAATACCACCATTGGGCGACCGACCGTGGAATCCGATCCGGTCGCCAAGGAAATCGGCGGCCTGTCCGGCGCCCCGCTGCTCGGGCAGTCAACGCTGGTATTGCGTCGCCTGCGCGCGCGCCTGCCCGAATCGGTCCCGCTGATTGGCGTTGGCGGCATCAGCTCCGGTGCCGATGCCGTCGCCAAGATGGCGGCCGGCGCGACGTTGGTGCAGTGCTATAGCGGTTTGATCTTCCAGGGCCCAGGCCTGATCGGCGATTGCGTCGATGCCATCCGCCGCCGCCGCGAATCCCCCTCGGGAGGCGCCGTCGCACCGCTATGACGAACACCGTTACCGCTTGGTCGCTGACCGAGAACGCCTCTCTGCGCCACCTCAACACCTTCCACGTCGACGCCCATGCCCCGCGAATGGTGCGCATCACTGACCCGCACGCATTGCCAGAAGCGCTGGCCGCCATCGGCGATGCCGAGCTGCTGGTGCTTGGCAGCGGCAGCAACGTACTGCTTGCCGCTGATCCGGAAGATGTGGTGCTGGTGTTCGAGAACCGCGACATCACCGCGCTGGAACACCGCGCCGATCACACCATCGTCCGCGCTGGCGCCGCCGTTATCTGGCACGAACTGGTGATGTGGTCATTGCAGGAAGGCTTGTCCGGGCTGGAGAACCTGGCCTTGATCCCCGGCACCGTCGGTGCCGCGCCGATCCAGAACATCGGTGCCTATGGCGCCCAGGTGGGCGAGTTCATCCAGACCGTCGAGGCCTGGGACCGCCAGGACCAGTGCTGGGTCCGCCTGGACCAGGAAGCCTGCCGCTTTGGCTACCGCGACAGCCTGTTCAAGCACGAAGCCGATCGTTACCTGATCACCGCCGTCGAATTCCGCCTGCCGCTGCTGCATGAGTTGCAGTTGGACTATGCAGGCATCCGCGAAGAACTACAGGCCATGGGCGTCGAGTTGCCGGGTTCGGTCGATGTCGCCAATGCCGTCATCGCCATCCGCCGCCGCAAATTGCCCGATCCTGATGTATTGGGCAATGCAGGCAGCTTCTTCAAGAACCCCATCCTGCCGCTGGAACAGGTCAACGTGCTGCTGCAGCACTATCCGGAGTTGCCGGTGTTCCCGGGCAGCGACGACAGCAACCGCAAGGTATCGGCGGCGTGGATGATCGAGAAAGCCGGCTTCAAGGGCCAGCGCGACGGTGATGCCGGGGTCTCGCCCAATCACGCCTTGGTACTGGTCAACCATGGCAACGCAAGCGGCGCCGAGCTGTTGGCATTCGCACGGCGCGTTTCGGCCGCGGTGCTGGAGCAGTTCGGCGTGCCCATCGAACCCGAACCCAGGTTGGTCGGCGCCCGCTGGTGAACACTGCCTTGGCCGCACCCCGCTCCACCGCAATGCGCGCTGCCCTGCTGATGTTCGGCAGCGCCATGTCCTTCGGCTTGATGGCCATCGCCATCCGCTACGCCACTGCCTATGTACCCACCCAGGAAGTGGCGTTCTTCCGCAACAGCTTCGGCTTGCTGGCACTGCTACCCATGTTGCTGCGACCCGGTCACGCCCCGCTGCACACCCAGCAGCTGCCACGCTATTTCCTGCGCAGCGCGATCGGACTGGCTTCCATGCTGTGTGCGTTCTGGGCGCTGGGGCACCTGCCACTGTCGCAGGCAATTTCACTGTCGTACTCCACTCCCTTGTTCGTCACCATCGCCGCGGTCCTGTGGCTGGGTGAGAAGGTCCGCTTCCGCCGCTGGGCGGCGGTGATCGTCGGCTTCATTGGCGTCCTGGTGATCGTGCGGCCGGGTTCGCATGGCTTTGATGCCGGTAGCCTGGTCGCGGTACTGGCGGCAGTGCTCAGCGCGCTGGTCGCCATCCAGATCAAGCAACTCACCCGCGTTGATGGGCCGGATACCGTGGTGTTCTACACCTATGTGTTCTGGGTTCCCATGTCGCTGATCCCGGCGCTGTTTGTCTGGGTGTGGCCGACTGGAATCGCCTGGTTGTGGCTGGCTGCCACTGGCGTACTCGGCACATTGGGGCAGTTGCTGTGGACCCGCGCCTTGAAGCTGGGTGAAGTCTCCGCACTTACCCCGATCAGCTTTACCCAGCTGCCGCTGGTGGTGGTGATGGGCTGGCTGCTGTTTGGCGAAGCACTGGATCGCTGGACGGTGATTGGCGCGTTGATCATTCTGGGTTCCAACGCGTATATCGCCCACCGTGAAGCGGTGCTTGCGCGCAGGACCGAGGATCTGCAGAAGGCCCGCGCCGGCGATACCCCCGCCTGAGTGGGCCGGTTTCGCCAATCAACCGCGCAACAGGATCACCAGCAACGGCGCCACCGCCACGTTGACCACGCCGGCCAGCACCATCACCAGGCCGGCAATCGCCCCCTCGCTCTCGCCAAGCTCGCGTGCCTTGGCAACCCCCATGCCATGCGCGCCCATGCCGAACAGCGCACCACGCGCCATTGCCGAGCGCACCGGCAACAGTTTGAGCAGCACCTGCCCACACAGCGAGCCGCAGATACCGGTGATGATCACGAACACCGCCGTCAGCTCCGGAATGCCACCAATGCGCCCGGACACATCCATCGCGAATGGCGTGGTCAACGAGCGCGGGGCCAGGCTCAGGCGCAGTTCCGGCGACAGATGCAACGCCGTGGCCATCAACCAAGCGGCGGCAACGGCAATGCTGCTGCCAACCAGTACGCCAGCACCCAACACCTTCCAATGTCGGGCAATCAGCACCCGCTGCTGGTAAATGGGCACAGCGAATGCCACTGTCGCCGGCCCCAACATCGCCATCAACCAATGCGTACCGCGCAGATAGTCGTGGTAGCTGGCATGCAACGACAGGGCCAGGCCCAGCAACAACACCGGCGCAATGATCAAGGGTGATGCCCAGGCCTTGCCGGTGCGCGAGTACAGCGTCCTGGCCAGCAGATAGGCAGCCACCGTCACCACGGCCCAGAATGCCGGCCACACAAACTGCTTCGGCAAGGCGGCGAGCACCTCAATGCTCATGGCGCAGGCTCCAGCGCAACAACACCTCGACGGTGACAGCCGTACCTGCCATCACCAGCAAGGTTCCGGCTACGACCACCAGCAGAAGCTTCAGGCCCAGCCATCCAAACATCTCCCGGTTTTCCAGCAGGATCATTGCCGCCGGCACGAAGAACAGCAGCATCTCGGCCAGCAGCCAACGCGCGCCTCGGGCAAAGCTATGCGGTGACAACCAACGCAGGGCAAAGGCCAGCAGCAACGCGAACAAGCCCGCAATGCCGCCCGGCACCGGTACTCCCAGCCGCTGCACTGCCCACCCGGCCAACAACCAGACCGCGATCAAGCCTCCGATCTGCAGCCATGCGCTGCGCCTGAAGCCACGCCGCAGCCCCAATCGAGTGCGGCGCAGCGTCCACCCATTCGTTTCCATTCCCCCTATGTACGCCCGGGGCATCTATAAATAAAATGAATTCATTGCATTCAATGGATTCCATTTCGGAATGGACATCAAGCAACTGCGAATGTTTGTGGAAGTCGTCCGCAACGACGGCTTTTCGGCCGCCGCCGAAGCGGTATTCGCCACCCAGCCAACGGTAAGCAAGGCCATTCGCCAGCTCGAGGATGAGCTCGGCGAGGTATTGCTGGAACGCTCCCGCCACGGCGTTCGACTGACGCCCGCTGGCGAGATTGTTCATCGCCGCGCCCTGGCCCTGCTCGGCGAACGCCAGGACATGCTGCGCGAGCTCGAAGAACTGCGTGATCTGGAGCGCGGTGAACTGCGCCTTGGCTTGGCCTCGCTGGGCAGCGACATCCTGTTTGCGCCGGTATTCGCGCACTTCCGCAAGCTCCACCCGCAGATCGAACTGCATGTGCTGGAGCGCGGCAGCGAAGCGCTGGAAGAAAGTCTGCGCGCTGGCGAGATCGAATTGGCAGCCAGTCTCCTACCCGTTGCCGATGACCTGCAATGGCAAGCCGTGCGCATTGAACCACTGGTCGCCCTGCTGCCCCGCGATCACGCACTGGCGAACGCTGCCAGCCTGCAACTGCAGGATCTGGCTGAGGTACCGTTTGTGTTGTTCGAGAAAGGCTTCCTGCTGAACCGGCACATCATCCGCGCCTGCCAGGCACGTGGCTTCAGCCCGCGTGAGGTCACCCGTAGCGGGCAGCCGGACTTCATCGTTGCCTTGGTCGCTGCAGGCCTCGGCGTGGCCTTGCTGCCGCGCATGATCGCCGCCGCACGACCAAGGCCGGACGTGGTTGTCATACCGCTGCACGAACCGGAGCTCGACTGGAAAATGGTGATTGCCTGGCGCCGCGGCGGTTACCTGTCGGTTGCCGCGCAGGCGTGGTTGCAACTGGTTGCAGAACAACACGATCAGACCCGTTCACCAGCAAATCCCGCTTGATGCCGCAGACGCATCCCCGCGCTTGCCGCGAGGTAGACGCAGAAATCGGCGATGTTGTTTGTGCCTGGAGCCCAGGCGCTTGCACATCAGAAGATGACAAAGCTGGCCACGGCACGGCAACAAATCATGGCCGCTGCCACCAGCCCCAATGCGGCGTACTGGCCCGCCATGCAATTCCTACGAACCTGCGTTGATAGCAATCGATACTGTCCAATGCAGCGCCTGTAACAACAGGGAAACATCCATCGCTTATCTCCGCCCGCCATCGGGGATGCACCTACAGCCGAACTCCCCGAATCAACATAACCTTGCCGGCTCCAACGAAGTCCTCCTGCCGAGCCAAGCAAACAAGATTCGGGCACACAGCGCGGCGTTGCACTGAAAACTCCTTTTCTCTTTCACCTGACGGTCCCTGCATGCAGGACAGCGTGCTGCTGCGCTTCTGCAACGTGCCCTTTCACAACGCAACTCCAGCACAACGAAATACCCGCAACGCTGTCCTCGGTTCGCACTGAGCGCAGCAAGGCTTTGTCTTTCTGTTGTTTCGCGCCACCCACGACGCCTGCGCGAAACCCTGGAAAACAGGCGTCGAAATAAACATTAAAAAGGAAACAAGATGCACCTCTCAACCCACACTGCTCTCAAGATCAGCGCGCTGACCCTGGCACTTTCTTCGTTCTTCGCACCTGCTGCCAACGCCGCAAGCGGCTCGGTCACTTTCAAGGGTGAAATCGTGCAGTCCACCTGCAATGTGAGCACTGCGAGCATCGACCAGACCGTCACCATCGGCACCTTCCCGACCACCCTGTTCAAGGAAGTCGGTGACGTCTCCGCATCGAAGAGCTTCAACATCAACATGGAGAACTGCGAAGCAGGCACCTACACGCTGCGCTTCGACGGCACCACGCCAATCGGCCATCCAGAACTGTTGTCGGTAAGCCAGGCAACCGGCGTTGGCATCGAGATCCTCGACAACAGCGACAACGTGTTCCCGATCAACCAGGAGCTGGTCGATCCGGCCCTGGTAACGATTGCCTCCACCGGCAAGGCAACCGTCAACCTGAAGGCGCGTTACAAGTCCTTTGAAAAGGCCGTTGGCGCAGGCGTAGCCGACGCTACTTCGACCTTCTCCATCGAGTACCGCTGATGGTTTCCGCGGGGCTATCACCCCCTGCCTTTGGATAGCCCCGCGGACCGCAATACCAGCGCCAACCAACGCACACCACCGACAGCAAGCCCAATGATTTCCATGCACGCAGTTCAATCCCGCGTCTGTGCGAACCCGTGGCTGCATGCCGCGCTCGTCGTACTGCTCACCGTGTTCTGCCTTGATACCGCTCACGCGGCTATCCAGGTGCAGGCAACACGCGTCATCCATGACGCAACAGCCGCCTCAGCTGCGGTAGTTCTGTCCAACAAGAGCACGCTGCCCTACATGGTTCAGACCTGGCTGGACGCAGGTGACGACGCAACGCCCGGCACCGGCCTGCCGATGGTAATCACCCCACCATTGATGCAATTGGCAGCGGGCGAACAAGCGGTAGTGCGCACCATCTATGCCGGCAGCGGCTTGCCCCCAGAGCGGGAATCCCTGCTTTGGATAAACGTACAGGAAATTCCGCCCAGCGCTGAGACCAATAATGTGCTGCAGTTTGCCATCCGCACCCGCATCAAGCTGTTCTATCGACCCGCCGGGCTGAACACCACATTGGATCAAGCGGCACGTCGACTGCGCTGGCGTATTAGTGGTAACCAGCTTGAAGTGTCCAACAGCAGTCCATTGCACGTCACGTTCTCCCATCTTCAGGGGCTGGCCACCGCAGGAGCTGGGAGCGAGATCGACCTGGACATGATTGCACCTGGCCAAACCTTGTCGCTGCCCTTGCCTGCGCTCGCGCTCGACAACGGCACGCTCAGCTTTGGCTACATCAATGACTACGGTGGCAGCACCGACGTGAACAACGTGCCGTTGGCGCAGTAAGCCGCCCCCCAACCCACCCAGCGATCTTCCTATGCCCTGCAGAATCCGTGTAACGATGCGGAGGGACAAGCTCGTCCCTCGTTTGGCGCCGCTTGCTCTCGCCTTCAATGCACTGGGCATCGGCAGTGTAGTGGCGACACCAAGCTTCAACCTGGATTTCCTGCGCGGCAACGCCAACCAACGGGACATAGCGGCCCTTTCCAGCCCGGGAGCCATTCTCCCCGGCAGGTACCCGTTCGCGGTCTTTCTCAATGGCGATGAAGTGGCGCGCGAGGACATCGACTTTCTGATGACCGGGTCCGGGCAAGCCGAGCCATGCCTGCTGAGCGATCACCTGCACCATTGGGGCGTCCGCCTGCGGGACACGATTCCAGACAACGCTCCGAATGGCGGCGACGCGCCCCACTGCGTGCCATTGGCGCAGATGGTGCCGGGCGCGAGCGTCAGCTACAACGGCAACCAGCAGCGCCTTGATCTCAGGGTCCCACAGGCCAGTCTGGTCAATCTGCCACGCGGCTATATTCCGCGCGCACTGCGAGACCAGGGTATCAACGCACTGCTGGTCGACTACGCGGTCAATGGCACGCACAACCAACACCAGACCCTGGGTCGGGACAATTACCTGTTTGCATCGATCAACAGCACGCTCAATGCCGGCATGTGGCGCTTCCGCCACTCCACCAACGCAAACCGCGCAGGCAATGGCCAAGGGACGCGCTGGAAGACACAAGCCTTTCGCGCAGAAACCGACTTTGGTTCCCTGCGCAGCAGAATCACCCTGGGTGATACCTACACCGCCTACGGTGCCTTTGACAGCGTGCAGTTCCGCGGTGCACAGCTCGCCAACGATGACGAGATGCTGCCCTTCAGCCAGCGCAACTATGCGCCGGTTGTACGTGGCGTGGCCGCCAGCGGTGCACGCGTGGAGGTTCGCCAGGACGGGAGCCTGATCTATGCACTGAACGTGGCGCCGGGCCCGTTCGAGATAGCGGATATCGTTCCCTATCGAATGAGTGGCGAGCTGGAGGTGTCCATCATCCAGGCCGATGGCGCTGTACAACGCTACAAGCAGCCCTTTTCTGCTGTCGAAACCATGTTGCGTCCTGGTCTGCTGCACTATGAGTTGAGTGCCGGCGAACTGCGCAACGGCCATGAAGGGTATGAGCCGCGCTTCCTGCAAGCGACTGCTGCACGCGGTACGGCAACAGATACCACTCCCTATGGTGGCCTGCTGCTGTCCGAAAACTACAGCGCAGTTGCCATCGGCGCCGCACAGAACCTGGGCCGATTCGGCTCCGCATCCATCGACGTCACCCATGCTCGGACGCACCTGGCACAAGGCAACGTGAGCAGCGGCGAAAGCTATCGCTTCCTCTACTCAAAATCGCTCAATACCTCCGGTACCGAGTTCCGCCTGATAGGCCACCGCTATTCAACCTCGGGCTATTACGATTTCAGCGATGCCTCAGCAGAGCGCGCGCAATGGCGCCACGGCTACTACGAAGCCAGCTATAGCGACAGCACTGCGCCAGCGAGCGAATCACCGTGGGCGGAACCACAGGAGCACTTCATTCGCAGCGAGCGCTTCAACAACAAGCGCAACAGGCTGGAGTTGGCCTTGAACCAGCGCATAACCGACGGCTACGCACTCAATGCCAGTTACACCAGCCAAAACTACTGGGGTGCCAACGAGCGTGAGCAGGATATCCAACTGGGGTTGAACGGCCACGTCGGCGCAGTCAACTACGGGCTCTTCTTCCGCCAAGGACGACGACGCCACGAGCGCACCGACCGCTCACTTGGCTTCAGTCTTTCGGTGCCACTGGATCGCGCAGGCACAAGGCGCAGCAGTGCCACGGCCTCCTACAATCACTCAAGCCACTCCGGTGCCAGCTATCAGACCGGCATCAACGGTGCGCTGCTTGATGGCGACAGCCTGGGCTACAACCTCAACCTTGGCCGAACCGACGCCGGCAACAGTGGCTCGGCCAATCTGCGCTATCTGGGCCGTACCGGCATCGCCACGCTCGGCGCCACCCAGGCGCGCAATTACTCGCAGATCAACTGGGGTTTGCGTGGCGGCTGGGTGTTGCATCACGGTGGACTGACCTTGGCGCAGTCACTGCAACGGACCAACGTGCTGGTACACGCACGCGACGGTGCAGGTATCGGCATCGAGAATCAGGCCGGTATAAAGCTGGACCGCAACGGATACGGTCTCGTCAGCGGCGTCAGCGCCTATCGCAGCAACCGCATCGCCTTGCGCACCAATGATCTCGGCGCCGACATCGATGCCAGCCGCATATCCAGCACTGTCGTACCTACACGCGGCGCATTGGCACGCGTCGAGTTCGAAACCCGCCGCGGCCTCAGCTTGATGGTTCATCCCATCCGTGTGGGCGACTTGCTGGTGCCGCTCGGTGCGGGTGTTTTTGGCAGCGACGGACTGAGCCGCGGCATCGCCGGACCACACGGGGAGATCTTCGTCAGCGGCGTGCATCCCGGTGAAGTGTTGTCCGTGCGCTGGGGTGCAACGCCGGACCAACGCTGCGATCTCCACCTCGAGCAGGCCAAATTGACCAGCGAAGGACCCGGTTCTCCCGGTTATCGCCATATCGAACTGCACTGCCTTGCACCCACCAACTCCCAGTGACATTGATGAAAACCATGACTTTTATACGCTTCCTGGCAGCACTGGTGTTGCTGCTGGCACTGCCAAATGCAGCCTGGGCGTTGTCCTGCAAGAACGCGGTGACCGAATCCATCAACCAGGTCATTTCGCTGCAGGATGAGATCACCATTTCAAAGGGCGATGCCGTGCGCGGCAGGCTGCTGTGGCGCTCTGAAGAATTCACGGTGAACTTCCGCTGTGTGGACGCACAAGGTGCGCCACAAGGCGAAGACGCCTATTTTTATTGGGACCCTGACATGACCGTCGCGCGGATCCACCCTTCAATAGAAATAGGCGTCACCATCAAGAACATCGACCACAGGATAAACGGCGGCAACCCGAGACTGTTTGTTGGGCAGGGAACATCGCCCCCCGCAAACCGCCAGAACTGCCGGATGTACTGGAACAACTCCAGGGCGAAGCAGTGCGCAACATCGCGGATGTTGTTTGTGACGTTCTCGATCTACATCAAGGCGACCGGAAGCCCGCCACCACCGAGCGGCCACATCGATAACAGCGGCATTTACGACCTTTTCCAGGTCGACGGCGAAGGCGGCTTGAACACCACACCCAACTCCAACTTCCGCGCTTCCGTTTCTGGCCTCGGAAAAATAAAGTTCGTCGCCTGCAACCCCACGATAAGCGTTATTGGAAATGGCGGGAGCGCCGTCGATTTCGGTCGCATACCTGTTGCCGACATCAACCTGGGAAAGACCCAGGCACAGGTTCCTTTCCAGATCCAGGTCGACATGAGTCATCCGACCGCAGGCAATCAGTGCAGCGCTCGCACCTTGGTTGCCTCGTTCAGCACCCTCAGCACCGTCAACGATGGCGCCATCATCGTGCCAACGCTCAACGGCGGCTATGGCATCGGGATATCGCAGGCCGATACACCAGGGCACCTGATCCCGCTCAAGAAGAGCCTGACTCTTGGTGTCGCCAACAACACCTTATTGCACTACGACTTCCTGGCCTCGCTGATATGGATCGGCGAAGGCGCAAAACTTGGGCCATTCTCCGCCACCGTCACGGTCGATGTGACATTTCGCTAGCGCGGACAGGAGAGTGTCGCCCCCCCCTGCAGAGCGTCGAGTGGCTGGCCCGCCACGCTAAGGCGCCAGGCTGATTGCTTTCACCGTGGCGCCGTTCTGTTTCAAGCGGCCGGCGGCGGCTGCCTTGAGCAGGCGCTGGAAGGTCGGACACGCCACGTGATTGTCTGCAGGACAAGCGGCTGCATGGCGCAGTCCTTCGCTCATGGCCCGCAAGCGCTTGATCGTGGCGTCGATCTCTTCCGCCTTGGCCAACAACAGTGCCCTGTCCACGCGCGGCGCTCCCTGTGGCGAGAGCATTGTCCGGATTTCATCCAATGACAGCCCACCGGCCTGCCCCAAGGCGATCAAACCCAATTGGTCCAACACGTCCGCCGTAAAGTGTCGCCGCCCGCCCGCCCCACGGTGCGCCGAGATCAAACCTTTGTTTTCGTAGAAGCGCAGCGTGGAAGACGCCAGCCCAGTGCGTTTGGCCACTTCGGAGATATCCATCGCAGGCTCTTGACTTGAAGTTGACTTCAACTTCTAGCATACCGGCCTCGCCTGGCAAAAGCCGGTGCAAAGGAGTGGACATGACGTGGATGGATTGGGCGCAGGTAGCCCTGGTTGGAATTGGAGCGACTGCGGTAATGGATGTTTGGACGCAGGCCCTCAAGCGAATGGGCGTCGCCACGCTCGACTACGCGCTGCTCGGACGCTGGACCGGACACCTGGCCAAAGGCAGGTTGATGCACACCAACATCGGCCAGGCCAAGGCCATCGCGGCCGAGCGGCCGCTTGGCTGGGCCATCCACTACGCGATAGGCATTGCGTTCGCAGGGCTATTGGCGGTTGTTGCAGGCTGGCCCTGGTTTCACACCCCCACCCTGCTGCCTGCCTTGGCGGTTGGGATGGCAACCGTCGTCGCGCCGCTGTTCGTTCTGCAGCCAGCAATGGGGGCGGGCTTCATGGCATCGAAGACGCCGATGCCGCTGAAGAACTGCCTGCGCAGCCTGGCAACGCATACGGTGTTCGGACTGGGGCTCTATCTCTCCGCAACCCTGATCGAGCTTTGCGAGGCTTGATATGAAAACCAATGAAATCCGCTTCCACGACGGCGCCACCTACGAGCGCTACATGGGCGTCTGGAGCCAGCTGGCGGGCGAAGTATTTCTCGACTGGCTTGATCCAGCACCTGCCCAGCAGTGGCTGGATGTGGGTTGTGGCAACGGCGCTTTCACCACGATGATCATCGAGCGTGGCGCGCCATCTGCAGCGCATGGTGTAGATCCGTCACCGCAACAGCTGGCTTATGCGCGCGCCCAGGCAGGGCTGCAGCGCGCAGTGTTTGAACAAGCCGATGCAATGGCCCTGCCTTACCCGGAAGCGACGTTCGATGTAGCGGTGATGCCGCTGGTGATCTTCTTTGTCCCCGATCCTGCCCACGGAATCGCTGAAATGGCTCGGGTGGTGCGTCCAGGTGGTACCGTCGCCGCATACGCCTGGGACATGCCGGGCGGCGGATTCCCCTATGAGATGTTGCTGGCGGAGATGCGTGGGCTTGGCCATACCGTTCCGTCGCCGCCCAGTCCTGAAGCTTCGCGGATCGAAGTGTTGCGGCAGTTGTGGAGCGACGCGGGCCTGGAGGCGATTGAAACCCGGGAAATCGACGTGTCCCGTACCTTCGCCGATTTCGAGGATTTCTGGTCCACGGCGCTCGGTGCGCCCAACGTCGGCTCGACCCTCGCGGCAAAGACCGCCGGGGAGCGCGCCTTGCTGAAGGATCGAATCAGCGTCCGCCTGGCAGCGGATACCGAAGGGCATATCACTTGCCATGCTCGCGCCAATGCAGTGAAGGGTCGAGTGCCGGATCAGACTTGTCCAGGGTGACGCAACTCCCGTATCGCGCTCAATGCAGCTGTCCTCAGGCAAAGCGCCGCCATGTGGGAGCAGCGTATGCCACGAAACTGAGGCTGTTCGAGCTCTCCGGGCACCCGTGTCATCTCATGTTGCGCGTTTCGCGGCTTACGCCGCTCCCACAAAAGAAAAATCCGATGCCAGAGGTCTGGCATCGGATTCCGGGGTGCTCATTGAACAGCATTACGCGCTACACGGGCGTTTGATTTGCTAGCGCCAGTTGCTACCGCGCCGTGCCAGGCACATCATCACTCCCACTCTATTATAAATTAGTATAGAAACATCCAATAAACATAGCGATTAGCAACACCGCTCGTGCAAATGCCATGAAGAATACCATCACACCAGGAGCCTTTAGCGGAGAGCACGCACACTCCCAGTGCCCGCATTACTCATTGAGTCTCCGAGAACCGCCACGCCTCTAGAAGGCTCGATCAGCAGTCGGCCAGCCACGCGCCTGATTCCTTCTATGTGATAACGAGGACGAATACTGGCACTCTATACCCCATCGAGCAGATCCCCGTCCGACATTAATCAATGAAGATTTGGAGTCGCCTTTCAGAACCACCACTGAAAAAGGATTTTGATTATGAGCCTTCCTCTTGTAGATACGTTTTTTCCTGCTTACGAGAAATGGGAAACGAGGCACCCCACCCTTGAGGAAATGCTGGCATCCGACAATCCTCACCGGAGTATCAGGGTCAGACTGGAGGCGACCGTCGCGAACGCTCACGAAGCGGCCACCTACATAGGTCGCGTCGGTGCCGACAACGGCCTCGGGAACGTCATCAACGGAGCGCTGGATAACAGTGTCGCCTTCAAGCATTGGCGGCAAGCTATGCCATCCAAAACTCCTGATGAGCTGTCGCGTTATCAGAAGTCGTATCCATATTGCGACTTTGCACAGGTCTCAGCAGAGATCGAAGCAATCGGACAGGTACTCAGTGAAGGCCAATGCCTTTTTCATGCAGGGCTGTGGCCGGGCGACGACAGATTGACCACGGATCGCCCTCTATCTACGTCATTTTGCCCCCAGGTCGCCCTGCGGAACGCAGACCACCTGGGGAAGGGATACGACGCAGGCCGTATTGATTTGTTCGTGCTAAGAGCGACCAGCCCGAGAACTAATGTTTTCGCATACAAGCGCAAAGGCACGAACCTCGGGCATGAGAACGAGGTTGTGTTTGCCTCGGGCGCGAATCTAAAGCTGGTATCGACCGGCTTGGTCAGTACCAACTACCCGGCCGGGAAGTATGGGTTCCCTAACAAACGAATTTCGGTTCGCGTACTCGCCGTCGACATCTCGTAGTCGACCTTCGCAGGTACCGCGCTTCGTGCCTACCCGCGCGCGGCGCGGTGTTGCTGCATGAACAGCACAGCGTCCCGCCCGCAACCGATGGCCGTCGGTCGCCTGCGGTTTGCTGATCAAGCTCGATAGACAGGAATAAATCTGAAGAAGGGAATGGTCTGTGAAAAAAAATCTATGGGTAAAGTTTGGCTGGTCAGAATACTATCGCGGCGGGGCGGTCGACGGTAATTTTGGGTGGCTCAACGAAAACAAGGGCAAAAAAACGAAGGACGGGGCCATGAGGCGTTCAACTTTAGCCCTGGGCCTGATGGAACCTACTATTGTTATGTTCCGCCACAAGCAAGCGAGTATGCGCCTTCGAACGATGATCCAAATGGTTGGACGGTGATCTGTCTCGCGAAAAATCCAAAACACACCGGCGTCCATGTTGTCGGATGGTACGAAAATGCCACCCTGCATGGTGAATGGCTCGACCCCCCGGATAGTTTTATCAAAAAACGAGGGGATGCTACGCACCCGGCCTATGACTGGTCGTACTGTATCTCTAGCAAGACCGCATACTTCATTCCGCCCGAGTACCGGATTATGCCTTTCTCGGATCCATCCGTGAGGCAGGGCAAATATTCCTTCCTAGAAGGGCCTGGCGTAGACACCAACGAGAACAAAAAGCGCGTGCTGGAACTTCTCAAGAGTCGCCTGAAAGCGATGACCCGATTTGTTATCCAGAACCCTAACGAAGGCTCGTTACCTGATCCCGAACTCGACGCGGCTGACCCTCTAAAAGGATTCGGTACACCAGAACATCGGAAAAAGGTGGAGTTAGCAGCGGAATGCGCCGTCATTGAGCATTACAAAATAAAATGATATGCCTACGAACGCGTTACGCATTTAACGTGTGGTTATGACTTTGTTTTTACCAAAGGTAAATCGGTGCGGCACGTCGAGGTCAAGGGCACATCCAGTCCCTCCCCCAATTCTTTATCACTCGGAATGAGTATGAGAAAGGTCTGCAATCCAGCATGGCGTCTTGCCATGGTTACCTCCGCGCTGTCCGAAAGCCCGAACATAACTGAGTACGATGCCCTCGAGCTGAAGCGAGCGTTCGATCTTGAACCCTACGTATACATCGGTAAGTTTATCCCGAAGTCCGAGAATTAATCAGTAGGCCTGCCAATCTAGACCACACGCCATATTAATGAAGCGCCCGTCGAAGTTTAAAACGTTTCTCGGCACCATGTCGGAATTTTCCACCCGAACATGGTATCGATGTACTTCTCTAATGGCATGCCCTGTGCACATCATGAAAAACGCCATTGACGACATTACAAACATAGTTATCTATTATAATTTTTTCAAGATAAAATCAGATAATTGCGAATAGTACCAGCACCAATAAAATATCATCCATAGAAAAAATAAAAGCAATATCGATCACCTATTAAACGTCACACCATAAACACCATGAAATGTGCCAGATACTATTATGTAGACGATAGATTGCGCTCTGCATCGGCAAGCCCCCCCCTCAGCATGCCCGAACGCCTTAGCCATCTGTCGCAATAGTATGACCAGCTCGGCTGAATCGCCGTTATGGCGAACTTTAGTCATCAGTTCCGCCGCATAGGCCGGATCGGCGTGGAACTGCTCGGCCATTGAATCGTCGTGTGATCGATCTTTCATCTGGTGCCATTCTCATTCTTGATGACGCGGTACAGGGCGATGCAGACCGACTGATGCTGAACGACATCCTTTGGGGGCTCTGCTCAGGCGCGGTCTGGCGTAACATGTCGGAGCGTTTCGGGCCGTGGTCAACGGTCTATTAACGCTTTCGTGATTGGCGAAACCGAGACGGTTACAATCTTCTGCTCAAACGCCTCCACGTCAAGCTCAACGAACAAGGTTTGATCGAGCTGGACACCTGGATGATTAATTCCACCGCAGTACGTGCAACCCGAGCCTCCTCGGCGGTGGGAAAAAAGGAGACCTGAAGAGCCACCATATCACGCGCTCGGCCGCAGCCATGGAGGGCTGACGACCAAGATTCACTTGCTGTGCGATGCTAACGGGGTGCCGCTACGATTCCTGCTATCCGGCGGGCAAGCTAGCGACATCAGCTATGCGCAGCCGCCTGCGCAAGCCCTGTAAATGATTGCTCGCCAATGGCTACGACGCCGAAGCCCTACGGCGCTAGTGCGACCGCTACCGGATGCAACCAGTGATCCCGTTGCGCAGCATAAAACGTAAGCCAAAACCAGGCCTTCCGAGTCTGTTCGGCCGCCCCAAATACTGAGCGGCACATCATCGAGCACGTGTTTGACTAGCTGAAGAAGCATCGCCGTGTCGGCACGCAGTTCGAGAAACTGGCAAAAATCTTTTCGGCGATGGTCACACTAGCCTGCGCGTTGCGGCGTTTGAGACAACTATTTTCGTGCAGAACCTATAAAGGGTAACGATTAGTAATCGGACCTGTGTAGTGTAATAGGGATGTTATCAATCTAATCGCAAAATCTCTGTTACCTCTGCAAGATCACGATGCTGTCTTAAATACACTACCGCAGCCCGAGACAGAGTTTCCGAGTCGCGAACCATTTTGCGCAAAGCTGTCTTGGCCTGTATGACTTCTCGTCCCTCTCTAATTTTTTTTACTTCGCTTTCAATATTTATCCTAATTCTGTTTCGTGCTCTGACTATTCGGGTTTCATGAAGGTGAAACATCTCAATTGAGTTTGAAACTTTTCTAACTTCTTCCTCCGTTGCTTCCGGTTTCGACTCCGGCTTGCCGTCCCTATCAAACCATAGAAGCTTCTCATCGTCAGGGTTGAATGGATCAAGAAAATCAGGAATTTCATCGTCGAGCTCTTGAATATCAGTTGGTGAAAAAGCTCGTCGCTCAGGATTGACCAAGGGAAACTTACAAGCTTTTCCGCCTACCGTTTCATCAAACACCCTCTTGCTATTACAAAATGTGCATGCGCATCTGTAGTTTGTCCATTCGAAAGCCAGCCACCAATAACCTGAGTGATCGAGGACAGACTCAACCTTATTTTTCGGTCGAAAATGATCTACTGGAGTATCAGCGCGAATGTCGGTTGATTCACAATACCAACATTTCTTTTTTAGATTTTCGGGTAATAACTCGTAGAATGACCGCCATATATCCGAGGAAGCGACCTTGCGCAAAATAACTTTTCTAGCAGCTGAATCCGCTGCATCAAGAAGCTCTTGCCTAGCCGAAGCAGCTGATTCTCGCCATGCTTGCGTTAGGCATTCCTCTATGTCAGCTTTGCAAATCCAACGCATTAGGTTACTCCTCGCTAGACTTGTCTTGGTATTTGGTTCTCAAGTAGTCCATAAAGTCAGGATCGTCGGTGGACAGATTGAAACCTAAGTCGGCAAGCTCCAGATTGAGTCGCGAAAGGTATTCAAGTTCGGTTTCAGGAGGATGCCCCGGTTCGCGCTGAACTTTGTCCTCGGAAAGAGTATCCTTGCACGCCAATTTGTTTCGCGAGTCCAATTTTTTTTGGGTTATATCATCTAAAGTGGTTTTGAGACCAAACATGTCGCTGCGGAGGATTAGATTAATGCCCATTCCCCTAGGGCTCTCGTCCGGCTCACTAGCATGTACTTGGGCTTCACCGTCGGACCACATCACCTGGACTTGCTGCTTCTCAAGTTCCGCAATCGCAAGTGGGTGGTGTGTAACCATTAACAGGTGGCTAGTCTCATGATTAGGGACAAATTTTCGCAGAAAACTTAGGTATTTTGCCGCCCACGAAGGGTTAAGGTGAGTATCAGGCTCATCTAGCAGAAAAAGGGAGTCCTTGCCTCCAGTAAACTTTACCAGCCCTAGAACAGTCAATAACTGCTGCTCGCCCTCACTTAACTCTCTAAAGGTGAGAGGGGTGTCGCTGCGGGATACTTTAACTCGAATGCTGACTTCCGAGATTATTTCGGATAATAAAGTGCTTTCCAGCATTTTAAAAAGCTCATCAGCAGTCAAATCCTTTGCGAATTCACGCAGTGACTTTAGACTCGGTAGAAACAGATGAAAAAACTCATTTCGAATATTGCTTCCCGTGAGGGAGGAATTCTCTTGTCTCGTGACTTTAATTGGCGCGACACTATATTCTATGAGGTCATCCAGAAATCGACGAACTACACCGCGGGCGCCCCAAAATAGTTCGCCTTTTTGCTTAGCCCATTCGGGCTGACGCATTACAAAATGAATACTGTCCAGCCCCTCTATTCCTAGGTGTTCACGTAAAAACTCTTTTTCGATGCTATCTTGCGGGGATAAGAAAAAAGCAAGTAATACAAACTGACTATGGTGAGGCTTCGCATAAAACAGAGGTCGAATCTCGCCTTTAAGGTCAAGCTCGTCTTGAAGAAGTTTTCGATAAAAATCATTTCTGTGCTTGCGAAAATACCTTTCTAATCGATCGCTTGGGCCAGAATAGTATGCAAACACGTACTTGGGTAGATACGGTGCATTACCGTCTTTGCTCCGCTTAACTTGAGAAAACGAGATTTGCTTCCAGCTTTTTTCAAACTCGATTTCACTTAACGAGTCTTTGGCGTTCAGGTCCCTGGCATGAATTGCATATTGTTTTGCCAGTCCACCACGATCCGGGTCGGCATCAATAGTGATCTCTTGCCAACTCTTCGTGTCCTTTTGACCTAGCCGATATGTCAATTTATAAGAAAAGGCAGGGCCTTCACCAAGATCAAGATTTCGGAAAATTACTACCAGAGCTTCGAGTACGTTGGACTTTCCTGAACCATTTCTTCCTACGATCACTGTCATCAGGTTGTGTTCGTCAAAGTCTATGGTGACGTTTTCAAGGTTCTTAAAGCGCGACCGGACGTGAAGTTTATCGACTTTCATTGCTTGCCCTCGACTTTATTATTCAGAGCAAACCAATCCTGATGATCTTCATCTCGCGATATTTTAATAATGGCGCCCTGATCGAGAGCAGCACGAACATCAAGAAAGAAGATTTCCAATTGCTCTGTTGTGCAATCGTTTGGATAGCCTGCGGCCTCCATCAGCTGCTGACCGTTCAAGGCGATGTCAGCAGCGGCCAGCGCTTCGGTCACAGAGATAATAACTTTAGTCATAGGGCTCGCAGCGCCTTTCTGGATTTTGTTTTTACGTTTGATTAGTGACTGCACTGCGTTTTCATGGTTATTTTTAATACTCTGAAGCAGGGCGTTAACAGATTTTTCTCCGCTGATTAATTCAGGGTTATCGGCACGCCAGCCTGCCGTGAGCTCACCATTAAATGCCTTCTCAAAGATACTTTGGCTAAGCCCTTCAATGTAGGTGCGAGCGGCACCTACCTTTAAAGATATGCCATCTGCAATCCGAAGGGCGCTTTCAACGCGTTGGACTATTTCGATTTGTTCGTTCAGAGGCGGCAAGGGAATTGGGAAACCTTTGAACATTGGAATGTCGATTCTAAGTCGTGTCGCTCCGAATGCCATTTTTCCAATTAGCTCCTTGCACCTTTCTGAGTTAAAGAAGTACGAAAGATAGGCTGGCACCGCAAGGCGCTCATCTACATTCATCTTGATTACGTCAGGCGTTACCATCGCGACTCCAATTCCCTTGGGGTATATACACGCCGTGCCCGGAGGGTCGCCAAGTTTCGTTACCAGCAGCTCTCCACCATGTACGCTATAGTCCTGGTGCAATTCCTTCCATACCGCTTCATCCATGAAGTTCGGCTTTTCTGTTTTATAAATCCCCTCCCCCACGTGTCGGAGGAAAATTATAGGAATTCCTTCGGGGCGAAAGTCTTTTGCCTTAAATATTGTACCGAACGGACCAGCACAGATAGCAGTGCTAGAGTCTTCGGCAAGTCGGTGGTTCGCTATCCACTCCCAACTCTCTGGGACCTCATATAAATCCTCAGGCTGGCAGGAAAAATCCCGGTTTCGAACCTTCAATTTCCCATGTTTTTTTTCTTCAATTGCTTCCACTTGCTTCGCAACGCTCCCAATAAACGGATTGTTGGCGCGCCAATCCTCAGTTAGAAGACCCGACACAGCATCTGCAATGATTGACTGCCGAAGTTCTTCTATCGTTTTAGGAATAGATTTTATTCGAGATTCAATTCTTTCTTTTTGCTCGGTCAGTTCGTCAAGTTTTTTTGCAATAACAATCTGTTCTTCAGTTGGGGCTAACCGGAATGGTAAGATCTTCGCCTTGGCTGCAGAGATCTCTTTAAATGTGGTCCCTGTTCCAAGCTCTTCCGCGACAGCCTTTATGCTTTTTAGATAGTAGAAAGCATAGTTAGGATCAATTCCATCGGGGAAAGTAAAATTTTTGAAGCCTTGGCTTGTGCACAACTCATTTTCCGCTATCGCCACATAGCCTATGGGCGCTCGGCTGCTGAATAATATACTTCCCTCGGGGATAAGCTTTGCAGAGCATGACTCGTAGCCCCTTAGAGTGAGGTCCCGAGCGCCAGTCGAAATAAACTTAGAATTGTAGCCACTTAAGTCTGCGGGTGTGATCCAGGATATACCAGCACCTGGATACGCAAAGTTCGCGGCATCATTAGCTCTAGGAGTACCACCAGCGGTGACCTCTGCGAGTTCACCGATTGAAATTTCGACCCATCCATGTGGCAGCTCAGACATCCTTTTTAACCTCGGATGAATCTAAATCCGTAAGTTTCGTTGACATACTACTTTGCGTGCTGACCTGATCACTCCCTAAGTATTTCGTCAGCTGCTCCAGCTCTCGCAGGGCCTGAGTTAATTCCATCATGGCCTTATTCGCTAGCGCCTCTGGTGTGGATTCGTCTTGTGTTTCTGAGCCTTTGAGCCAGCTAATGTCTAGTGAGTCCCCTCGGGCAGCGATATCCGCCCGAGTGAACACACGGAATCGGCTAAATTCACCTAGTCCCTCAATATTTTCAGCCCGTGGGCTTCCGCCATTGGGATCATTACCATAAGCATCTTCAAACGATTTTAGATAATCAGAGCCAAAAGGGCTACGTTTCCCAAAATTAGGCATGTTAGTGCGCAAGTCATAAACCCATACACGTTGCGTGCATCGCTTATGCTTCCGCACATTACCTTCTAGGCCTTTTTGGAAAAATAAGACATTGGTTTTGACGCCATGAGCGTAAAAAATCCCTGTTGGCAAGCGCAGAATCGTATGTAAATTACATCTATCCATCAGCTCCCGGCGCACCTCAGTCCCGACACCGCTCTCAAAAAGTACGTTGTCTGGTAACACGACGGCAGCGCGCCCACCTGGCTTTAGACCAAGATAAATGTGCTGTAAAAAAGCCAGCTGTTTGTTGCTGGTTTTGAAAGTAAGATCTTCTCGAGTAGGACCACCGCCCCCTTTTGCCGTGCCAAAGGGTGGGTTTGAAAGTATTACGTCAACTTTAGGCAAGTTTGCACCGACTTGGCCTAGCGTGCTACCCAGTCGAACTAAACCCTGTATATCGCCTTCCATACCGTGAAGTAAAGTATTCATAAGCGCCAAACGACGCGTACCGGCAACTAATTCTACTCCGATAAAAGCGCGGGAGCGTTGAAATGCTTGGCCTTTCGCATTTAGATCAGCGAGATTATGGGTACTATTCTTAATGTACGCATCGGCGGCTATCAGGAAACCAGCGGTTCCTGCAGCCGGATCTTGTATGGTCTCACCGGGCTCAGGTTTGATGCACCTAATAATGCTGTCTATCAAAGGTCGCGGAGTAAAATATTGACCAGCGCCAGATTTGGTTTCGCTAGCGTTTTTCTCCAGTAAGCCCTCATATAGGTCACCCAAACCATCTTTGCGAGCGCTGAACCAGTCAATACCGTCTAAGCCCTTGATTAACTGCTCTAGGTGGCGGGGTTCTTCGAGTCGAGTGTTGGCATCTGAGTAGATAGCGGCGATCAGAGGATCACAGTTTTGGCCCAAATCTACCAACATCTGCCTGTAATGACTTAGCAGGTGAGCCCCCGATTTACTCGACAAGTCTGGCCAGCGTGCACCTTCAGGGAGCTTATGGTCAAAATTAGCGGTATTTTGGACTTGCTCATATTCCATCTTGACAAACAGCAATAGGACCAGTTCGGTGACGTAGTCGCTGTAATTAATTCCGTCGTCGCGTAGGACGTCGCAGAGGTTCCAGAGCTTCTGGACGATTTCGCTGTTGTTCATGGAGCAGCTCTTGAATGTGAAAGGTTTGCCTCAAGTGCAGGGTGTAAGGCCACGATTCGTGCCTGTGATGCGCTCAGGAAGGTTGCGAACGGGAGTGAATTTGCACATCGAGCTACCCCATGGCGCCTGTGGTCATTGATGGAGCTGCTCAGCCATGAGCGGCATATCAAATTGGTTGAAAAACGCACAGTTTGAGGTTGTCTCAGGAGGTCACCACATTGCAGTGTGCTCATTCCTGCGAGGAGGGCTGCATTGTACCTTGGACACCCTCATTCTGTACGTTCCGCTGGGCATGCATTGCTATCAATTTCTATCCTCAGCCCTTGAGTCATTGATCGGCTCAGTCCTTAGCTTTGAGAGGGCAGTCCAGGTTAGAACACCGGTCCGTCGGATTTCGTTGGACATTAATAGAGCTGGCCCATTCAAGTCCGCCGCTTTTTAGCGAGAGAGTCACCCATGGGGCGCCGCTCGGCCCCGCCAGATGATATATCTCGCCCCAACGTCTTTGAGTCGTGCGTCCCGTGGTTCATTCGCTCGTGTCAAACCTGATAGGGTGTTGAAAATTTGCAGGCTGAAATCGCAAGTGATGTGGTGGCCATACTGACGAGCGACTTCGAATAGTGCACCAAAGAAAATGCCGAAAACGACCTCAGAGTCGTTTTCATTTCCTCTCATATACAACCTTGCTCATAATCGCACTCACCTCTCCTTGTAGTTCGCGAAACTCCCCCATCATGGCGTCAACATCAAACGCTAGTGCTCCTTGCCCACGCTTCTCGGCGAGCCACAACTTCAATAAGCCTGCAAATCGCCCAAGGTCACCATTTACTCTGGCAAGCTCCGCAACAGCTATGAAGTCAAGCACCGAACGGGTTTTATGATTTAACCCTAGGCGGACATCGACAAACCAGCCCGTGCGGCCCGCCTGGCCACTTCAGATTTATGGGCGTCGGTCACCCAAACCTTGACTGGTGGGGCTTCACGCCGAGGCCGCCCCCCCCCCTTCTTTTGGTGCATCGCTCTTCATCCAAGTCACTCCCAATTGTCGATAAAGGCGCCCGTATTTGGAGCGGCTTCTTAACCTGATCGCGGCAGCACCTGTAAGCCTCGCAGAGTAAGTTTCCGTCGAGCCGCAGGCGCGTAAGGCAAGGTGGTGGAGGACCTAGCTACGAAGTAGCGTAGGCCTACAACACATATCTTGCCGTCTAGCTTCACGCGTTTCAACGCGCCGAATTTCAGCTCTTACGGCTGTCTGGCACAAATGCCCATTCGACGCATGTCGACGCACCAAAACGCATAGCGGCGCATTTTTTACTTTAGTTGTACGCGTATCAGCGCATAGAATTGCATCAAAGCGCACGTCGACGCATGGCGGCGCACTTCCTGATTAGGCGGGATTTATATGGCGTATGACCGAAGCAAAACCGTCGGCCGGGTCGCGTTCCTGGCTCACCGTGACGCAATCCGTGACCTACTGCAGAAGGGGCACCGTAACAAGGAGGTTTTCGCAGAGCTGGAAGCCAAGCTGACCATTAGCTACTCCCAATTCAACCGTTATGTCGCTCGGTACATTTGGGGAGCGAACAACGACGGACACCAAAGGAAAAGCAACGGCGAAATCACTCCGCCAACTCACTGACCACCTCCCAGCTTTTTGAGCCATTCAAAAGTAGAGAAATTCGGCGAAACTAACCCCAAGCAAAGAGGTGGTTTTGCCATGAAGAAGTCGAAGTTCACCGAAGAGCAGATTGCGTTTGCCCTGCGCCAGGCCGAGGGCGGTACATCAGTCGGCGAGACGTGCCGGAAGATGGGCATTTCCGAGGCCACGTTCTACAACTGGAAGAAGAAGTACGGCGGCCTGGGCGTGTCCGAGCTGCGCCGGCTGCGGCAGCTCGAGGAGGAAAACCGCAAGCTCAAACAACTGGTCGCGGATCTGTGCCTGGACAAAGTGATGCTTCAGGACGTCATTCAAAAAAAGCTCTGAGGCCGGTGCAGCGACATACGCTCATCGGCTTTCTGCAGCGTGCTTACGGAATCAGCCAGCGGCGGGCATGCGGCGTGATGCGCCAAGCCCGTTCCGGGCTGGCGTACAAACCGGTGCGCAAGATTCTGGATGCGCCATTGACGCGGCGCATCGAGGAGATAGCCCAGACGCGGGTGCGTTACGGCTACCAGCGCATCCACATCCTGCTGCGCCGTGAAGGCTGGCCGATCAATCGCAAACGCGTGCATCGGCTGTACAAGCTGGCAGGGCTGAATCTGCGCTCAAAGCGACCGCGGCGACGCAGGGCCGCTGCGGACCGCTTGGATCGGCCGCTACTCACCGCACCCAACCAGAGCTGGAGCATGGATTTCGTTAGCGATGCGCTCTTCGTTGGACGCCGTTTCCGCTCGTTAACCGTAGTCAACAACTTCAGCCGCGAGTGTCTGGCCATTGTCATGGGGCAGAGCCTGCGCGGCGAAGATGTTGTCGAAACGCTGGAACACCTGCGGCAGGAACGCGGTTCACCGCGTCGGGTTCAGGCGGATAATGGGCCTGAATTCATCAGTATCGTGCTGGACAAATGGGCTTACGATCACGGCGTTACCATCGACTTTTCGCGCCCTGGCAAGCCGACCGATAACGCCTTCGTCGAATCTTTCAACGGTTCATTTCGCGACGAATGTCTGAACGTGCACTGGTTCCTGTCCCTGGACGACGCTCGCCGGAAGATTGAAAACTGGAGAACCGACTACAATCATTTCCGTCCGCATTCGTCTCTGGGAAATGCCGCGCCAGCGCAGTTCGCCGAGACATTTCGGACAGCCCCAAACACGCCGATTTCTCTACCGTAGGGCGGCTCAAGATTTGGGAGGCCGTCATTGGTACATCAACGCGATTTCGTCAGGGCCAAAAGCGCGGTCGCGCGGCTCGAATTTAGCAATGCTCGCAGGCCGTACGAGATCGGTCGGGTTCTCGACCTTCTGGCCACGCTCAATCGCTCATCGGAAGACCTGCATCACGATTTCACGGGAGTGCACCGCCGTTGCTGGGGCACCTCGTTCCACGATTGCATCCGTCAGCGCTCGCAGGTCCTCGTGATTGATTTCTACCAGCTTTTGATTGCCGAGCTTCGGTTTCAGCTCACGCTCGTAAACAGAGCGGCGCATGTCACGGGTCGAGTGGGCCATCTGGTACCCGCGTAGCCATTTCTCTGCCCAGGCATCAAAGGTCTCTGCGCCCTTGCTACAAGCCTTGTCGCGGGTTTTCTCCTTGGCAGGTGACCTGCCAGCCGCAACCATCTTTTTTGGCCTCACCAAGCCGCTCTCGCGCTTCTGCAAGCGTGATACCACCTACGCCATAGCGACCAAACGTGATCGTCTCCTGTCGGCCGTTGATGGAGTAGTTGTAGCGAAACGAGATCGACCCCGCAGTCGTGACGGCCACATAAAGTCCATCGCGGTCGTTCACCTTGTAGAGTTTTTCTTTCGGTTTGAGATTACGCAGCTTGGTATCGGTCAGCATGGGGCTCGCGAATTCCATTCAAGAAAATACCATGCTCAGAAACGCACCAAAAACCGCAAGGAAACCCAATAAAAACGGACTGTTGATGATATTTGATACCATGCTAGTCCCTATAGGGGCGACATGGTATCGAACACTGAGCAGGGCATTGGGCTCAGTCAATGCCCCGTACCATGCCACACAAACACGGTGCTTGACGATGCACAAAGCTGCCGGAATTTGCCAGACCCAAAAAGCCGAAAGCCCGCTATTACACGGGCTTCTGGGTGTTTCTTGCTACATGGTGCCGGTCAGTGCCGGACGCCCAATCATTCCCACTCGATCGTCGCCGGCGGCTTGCCGGAGATGTCGTAGACCACGCGCGAGACGCCACGCAGCTCATTGATGATGCGGTTGGAGACGCGGCCGAGGAAGTCGTACGGCAGGTGCGCCCAATGTGCGGTCATGAAATCGATGGTCTCCACTGCGCGCAGTGCGATCACCCACTCATAGGCACGTGCATCGCCAACCACGCCTACCGACTTCACTGGCAGGAACACGGCGAAGGCCTGGCTGGTCTTGGCGTACAGATCGGCGGCACGCAGTTCTTCGATGAAGATCGCATCGGCCTTGCCCAGCAGTTCTGCGTATTCGCGCTTCACTTCGCCGAGGATGCGCACGCCCAGGCCCGGACCCGGGAACGGATGGCGGTAGACCATCGCGCGCGGCAGGCCGAGTTCGACGCCGAGGCGACGCACTTCGTCCTTGAACAGCTCGCGCAGCGGTTCCACCAGCTTGAGCTTCATGTCTTCCGGCAAGCCGCCGACGTTGTGGTGGCTCTTGATGACGTGTGCCTTGCCGGTCTTGCTGCCGGCCGACTCGATCACGTCCGGATAGATCGTGCCCTGCGCCAGCCACTTGGCATTGCTCAACTTGTTCGATTCTTCATCGAAGATCTCGACGAACAGGTTGCCGATGATCTTGCGCTTGGCTTCCGGATCGCTGACGCCTTCCAGTGCCTTGAAGTAACGGTCGGCGGCATTCACGCGCACGACCTTGACGCCCATGTTCTCGGCCATCATCTGCATGACCTGGTCGCCTTCCTGGAAGCGCAGCAGGCCGGTGTCGACGAACACACAGGTCAGCTGGGTGCCGATGGCCTTGTGCAGCAACGCTGCGACCACGGAGGAATCCACACCGCCGGACAGGCCCAGGATCACTTCATCGCTGCCAACCTGCTCGCGCACGCGGGCGATCTGGTCGTCGATGATATTGGCCGCGGTCCACAGCGTGGCGCAGCCGCAGATCTCGGTGACGAAACGCTTCAGGAGTGCCGAGCCCTGTTTGGTATGGGTCACTTCCGGATGGAACTGCACGCCGTACCAACGCTTGTCTTCGTTGGCCATGGCGGCCACCGGGATGCGGTCGGTCACGGCAGTGATGGCGAAGCCCGGCGGCACGTGGGTGACGTGGTCGCCATGGCTCATCCACACGTCCAGGCGCGGCTCGCCGTTGTGGTCGGACAGGCCGCCCAGCAGTCCGTCGTTGCCGAGCAGCTTCACTTCGGCATGGCCGAACTCGCGCTGGTCAGCGGCTTCGGTGCCGCCGCCCAACTGCTTGGCCATGGTCTGCAGGCCGTAGCAGATGCCCAGCAGCGGCAAGCCGCTGTCGAACACTTCCTGCGGCGCAGCCGGCGCGCCGGGCAGCGTGGTGGTTTCCGGGCCGCCGGACAGGATGATGCCCTTGGCACCAAAGGCGGCGATCTCGGCCGGATCGTGGTCCCATGCCCAGATTTCGCAGTACACACCGAACTCGCGGATGCGGCGCGCGATCAGCTGCGTGTACTGTGCGCCGAAATCGAGGATGAGGATCTTGTCGTTATGGATGTTGGTCATAAAGCCCGGCAAGTGATCAATGAAAACGGGAGTCGATGCAAAACGAATGGCGGATAGAGAAAGAGGAACGGGACCAGGTCCACGTTCCTCTTCTGCTTACCGCATCAAGCGCGGTAGTTCGGCGGCTCTTTGGTGATCTGCACGTCGTGGACGTGGCTCTCACGTTGGCCGGCACCGCTGATCTTGACGAAGTTCGGCTTGGTGCGCATTTCTTCGATGGTGGCGCAGCCCACATAACCCATGGTCGCGCGCAGGCCACCGATGAGCTGATGGATGATGCCGCCAACCGGGCCGCGATACGGCACGCGGCCTTCGATGCCTTCCGGCACCAGCTTGTCGGCGGTGGCAGCGTCCTGGAAGTAACGGTCCTTGGAACCCTTCTCCATCGCAGCCAGCGAACCCATGCCACGGTAGCTCTTGTAGGAGCGGCCCTGGAACAGTTCGGTTTCGCCCGGCGATTCCTCGGTACCTGCGAGCAAGCCACCGATCATCACGGTCGACGCACCAGCGGCCAGAGCCTTGCCGATGTCGCCGGAGTAACGGATGCCACCGTCGGCGATCAGCGGGATGCGATCCTGCAGCGCTTCGGCAACCAGGTCGATCGCGGTGACCTGCGGCACACCGACACCCGCGACAACGCGCGTGGTGCAGATCGAGCCCGGGCCAATACCCACCTTGACCGCATCGGCGCCGCTGTCGAACAGGGCCAGCGCCGCATCACCGGTGCAGATGTTGCCGCCGATGACCTGCACGTTCGGGAAGTTCTTCTTCACCCAGCGCACGCGGTCCAGCACGCCCTGCGAATGGCCGTGCGCGGTGTCGACCACCAGCACGTCCACGCCGGCAGCAACCAGCGCTTCGACGCGGCGATCGGTGTCGCCACCAACGCCGACCGCAGCACCAACCAGCAGGCGCGTTGCGGCGTCCTTGGCAGCGTTCGGGTTGTCGCTCTTCTTCTGGATGTCCTTGACCGTGATCAGGCCGCGCAGTTCGAACGCGTCGTTGACCACCAGTACTTTTTCGATGCGGTTCTTGTGCAGCAGCGACAGCACTTCGTCCGAGGCCGCGCCTTCCTTGACCGTGACCAGGCGATCCTTCTTGGTCATGATGTGGCGGACCGGATCGTCCAGCTCGGTTTCAAAGCGCATGTCACGGTGGGTGACAATGCCGGCCAGCTGGCCGTCGCTGCCCACCACCGGCACGCCGGAGATGTTGTGCGCCTGGGTCAGGGCCAGCACATCACGGATCGTGGTTTCCGGACCAACGGTGATCGGGTCGCGGATGACGCCGGATTCGAACTTCTTGACCTTGGCCACTTCGGCAGCTTGCTGCTCGACGGTCAGGTTCTTGTGCAGGATGCCAATGCCGCCGATCTGGGCCATGGCGATGGCCAGGCGAGCCTCAGTGACGGTATCCATGGCGGCCGAGACAATCGGCAACTTCAACCGCAGGTCGCGCGTCAGCCGCGTGCCGAGGTCAACGTCCTTAGGCAGAACGATGGAGTGAGCGGGGACGAGAGAAACGTCATCGTACGTTAGTGCTTCAGCCTGGATGCGCAGCATCGGCGTGCCCGGTAGATATGGGGAAGCGCGACATTTTACCCTTATTTGCCCGCCGATGTCAGGGGGCCAGCGCGACGCAGTGTCGCGCTGGCGAGGAGGCATTCAGGTGTAGTGCCGAGCCATGCTCGGCAAGGGCATTACCGGGAAAGCCTCTGCCGAGCATGGCTCGGCACTACCGAGCCTTAGAACGACAAACCTTCAGCGCTGGCCTCGGCCGCCTCGATCGTGTTCTGCATCAGCGTGGCCACCGTCATCGGACCAACACCACCCGGCACCGGCGTGATCCAGCTTGCCCGCTGCGCTGCTGCCTCAAAGCCGACATCGCCAACCAGCCGGCCATCTTCCAGACGGTTGATGCCTACATCGATCACCACCGCGCCCGGCTTTACCCATTCACCCGGGATCAGCTGCGGAATACCCACCGCCACGACCAGGATATCGGCGCTGCGCACGGCCTGTTCCAGCACGTCCTTGGGGGTGAACTTGTGGCAGCTGGTCACCGTGCAACCGGCAATCAGCAATTCCAGGCCCATCGGCCGGCCGACGTGATTGCTGACGCCGACGATGGTGGCATTGCGGCCGCGTACCGGCTGGTCGGTGTGGCCAAGCAGCGTGGTGATGCCACGCGGCGTGCACGGACGCAGGCCGAACTCGCGCAGCACCAGATGACCCACGTTCTGCGGGTGGAAACCATCCACGTCCTTGCGCGGGTCGATGCGCTGGATCAGGCGATTGGCATCGGGAATGCCCGGCAGCGGCAGCTGGATCAGGATGCCGTGGATCTTGGGATCGGCATTGAGCTGGTCGATCAGCTCCAGCAACTGCGCCTCACTGGTGCCTTCCGGCAGGTCGTAGTCGAACGCTTCGATGCCGACCTTCTCGGCCGCGCGGCGCTTGTTGCGCACGTACACCGAGGACGCCGGGTCGCCGCCCACCAGTACCACTGCCAGGCCGGGGCGGGTCCCGCCAGCGGCCAGACGGGCGTCGACGCGCACCTTCAAATCGTCGAGCAGTTCCTCGGCGATACGGCGGCCATCAAGGATGCGGGAGGTCTGCGGGGAGGCGTCGGCGAGGACAGTCATGGGGTATGGCGGTGAACACGGGGGCGGCTATTGTCCCTGATTCCGGCCAGCGCCACACCTCGTCATGGTCACGGCGCCCCGCCTGAATCGGCAGCGGCCGGCTCCCCTGCCCCGGCAATGGCGTCGGGATTGAGCGGGCGCGCCTCACGCCGCGGCGGAGTGAACGGCGTCGGCGTCGGTACGCCAGGGGTATTGCGGTACATCAGGCCGGTGTCAGCCTGCAGCCCGCCACCGGCCATTTCCAGCTCGAAACGCTCGGCGTCACGGCTGCGGATCTCACGCGCGACCAGGTCGGCCTCGTCTTCATCCACGCCCAGCTGCATCAGCGCCGCGCGACCGAACTCCACCGCCGACTCGAAGGTTTCGCGGATCTGGAAATCGACGCCAGCGTGTATCAAGGACAGCGAGTGCTCACGGTCGAACGAGCGCACCAGCAGTTTTGCCAGCGGGAACTCGTGCCGCACCAGCTCGACGATGCGATCAGCAGCAGCACGATCATCCACGCAGACGGCAATCGCGCGTGCGGTTTCGGCGCCGGAGGCGCGCAGCACATCCAGGCGCGTGCCATCGCCGTAATAGATCTTGAAACCGAACCGGGTAGCACTGCGGATCATGTCGATATCGTTGTCGATGATGGTCACATCGACATCACGCGCCAGCAGCGACTGGCTGGACACCTGGCCGAAGCGACCGAAACCGATCACCAACACGCTGCCGGTGAGCCCGTCAGCTGCATCCACATCATCGGCGGAGACCTGCCCCTCCTTCACCAGCAGCCGGTACACCAGCATGCACAGCGGCGTCAGCGCCATCGACAGCACCACGACGGCGGTGAGGTTGGCGTTGACCTTGGCATCGATCACACCGGTGGTTGCCGCTGCGGCAAACAGCACGAAGGCGAACTCGCCACCCTGCGCCATCAGCACGCCGCGATCCAAAGCCTGGCGATGATCACTGCCCATTACCCGCGCCACGCCGTAAATGCAGATCGCCTTGGCCAGCATCATTGCCGGCACCAGCAGCGCGATCACCTTCCAGTTCGCCGCCACCACCGACAGATCCAAAGCCATGCCGACACTGAGGAAGAACAGGCCAAGCAGGATGCCGCGGAACGGCTCGATATCCGCCTCGATCTGATGACGGAAGGTCGACTCGGACAGCAGCACGCCGGCCAGGAAAGCACCCATCGCCATCGACAGCCCACCCAGCTGCATCAACAACGCCGCGCCCAGCACCACCAGCAACGCCGCCGCCGTCATCACTTCACGCGCCTTGGCGGCAGCAAGGATGCGGAACAAGGGATTGAGCAGGTAACGTCCGACCAGCACCAGGCCAACGATGGCACCCGCACCGATGGCGATGCTCGTCCAGCGCGAACCTTCGTGCGCACCGATCTGCGCCGGTGCCATCCACGCCACCACGGCCAGCAACGGCACGATCAGCAGGTCTTCAAACAGCAGGATGGAGACGATCTTCTGCCCGGACGGCAGGGTCAGGTCGCCGCGCTCACCCAACAGCTGCATCACCACCGCAGTGGATGTCAGCACAAAGCCAGCAGCGGCTATGAAGGCGATCTGCGGGCGGTAACCGAACAGGATCGCAACGCCGGTCAGCACCACCGCACAGGTCACGATCTGCGCCGTACCGAGGCCAAAGATCTCGCCGCGCAGGCTCCACAGGTGCGAAGGCCGCATTTCCAGGCCGATCACGAACAGGAACATCACCACACCCAGCTCGGCCACGTGCAGGATGGCCTGCGGATCGGAGAACCAGCCAAATCCAAACGGGCCAATCGCCAAGC
Source organism: Stenotrophomonas sp. 610A2 (assembly GCF_030549615.1). Classification (NCBI taxonomy): domain Bacteria; kingdom Pseudomonadati; phylum Pseudomonadota; class Gammaproteobacteria; order Lysobacterales; family Lysobacteraceae; genus Stenotrophomonas; species Stenotrophomonas pigmentata. The sequence continues at coordinate 2,047,176 of NZ_CP130832.1, read as the reverse complement.
CGGCAACGAAGTAGCCCAGCACCGAGCCCAGCCCAAGCCGCCGGAACAGCGGAACAGCCACCACCGCAGCGCCCAACAGGGCAACCACCTTTACCAGTTCCTGCGAGGATTCCGCCGCCATGCCGCACCGCCTTGTAATCGTGTAGGCGCACGATAAAGCAAAAAGCCTGCAGAACTGCTCATTCCCCCGCGCTTTTTCAGCTCAAGGCGAATGCGAACAGAACGCGGCGTAATCAATGTAACCGGGGAACGGCACGCCGGGGGCGCACACAGGGCAAGCGGGATCGGCGTGCACGCGGGTTTCGCGGAAGTGCATCTGCAGCGCATCGAAGCGCAGCAGGCGCCCCACCAGCGGCTCGCCCATATCCAACAGCAGCTTCACCACCTCGGTCGCCTGCATCACCCCGGCCAAGCCCGGCAGCACACCCAACACGCCGGCTTCGGAACAATTGGGCGCGAATTCAGGCGGCGGCGGCTCCGGGAACAGGCAGCGGTAACACGGTGCCACACCGCGCTGGCGGCCCGCATCGAACACACTCACCTGCCCATCGAAACGCTCGATGGCGGCGTAGACCAAGGGCTTGGCGTGCTTGATGCAGGCATCGTTTAACAGGTAGCGCAGCGGGAAATTATCCGAGCCATCCAGCACCACATCCACATCCTGCAACAGGGCATCGATGTTGGCCGAGGTGACGCGCTCAGCGACCGCCTCCACCTCGATATGCGGGTTCAGCGCCAACAGCCGTTGTCGCGCCGATTCCACCTTGGCTGTGCCCAAGGCAGCTTCGGTATGGATGATCTGCCGCTGCAGGTTGCTGCGTTCGACCACATCGTCATCGACAATCCGCAGCCTGCCCACCCCCGCTGCAGCAAGATAGAACGCTGCCGGGGCACCAAGCCCACCGGCACCCAGCACCAGCACGGTTGATTGCTGAAGCCTGCGCTGGCCAGTTTCGCCCACCTGCGGCAGCAGCAGGTGCCGCGAGTAACGGTCGTAGAAGTCGCGCTCACCGGCATCCAGCATGGGCTGGACCAAGGGCAAGCCCGAAGTCCGCCAGGCAACGGTGCCGCCACTTACCGAGGACAGGTTTGTATAGCCCGCCTCCTGCAACCCGATTGCGGCATCGGCCGAGCGCTTGCCACTCTGGCAGATCAGCAGGATTTCGCGTTCGTACGCGGGCAGGTGCCGGGACGGCTCGGCCAGCAGGTCGGTCTTGGCAATGCCGATTGCGCCCTCCGCCATGCCCCCTGCCCGCTCGTGCGCCTCGCGCACGTCGATCAGCAATGCGCCATCTGCGTGGCGGGCACGGGCCTGTTCCGGAGTCAGTTCGCGAATGCTCATGGCTGGATTATCGTCCAAACGGACAGCGAGGGAGGGAACGACTTACAGCTTTGGGCTTTGGGCTTACCGCTTTGGGCTTTGGCTTCTAAGCTCGTCATTACCGCGCAGGCGGGAATCGCTCTTGCCCTCGCTCCGGCCCCTGCCTTCGCGCTAGGTCTTTCCAAGCAAGAGCAGGAGCGATTCCCGCCTTCGCGGGAATGACGAAGTCATTTAGTGGGAACGCTGGCCAAATCGAACGCGCCACCCTCCCAACACACCAAAAACAAAAGCGGCCTTTCGGCCGCTTTCGCTCACATCACTCGGCACGCTTGAGACACGTACCTGGCCTGAATCACTTCCTGCCCTTGACGTGCTTCATCAAGCGCCGCTTGGCCTTGACCTGGCGGTCCGTCAATACGTTCTTCTTGCCCTCGTACGGGTTGGCACCCTCACGGAACAGGAAGGTCACCGGTGTACCCACCAGCTTGAAACGCTTGCGGAAGAAGTTCTCCAGGTAACGCTTATACGAATCCGGCAGTTCCTTCAGGCGCGTACCGTGCACGATGAAGGTCGGCGGATTGCTGCCGCCCGGGTGCACATAACGCAGCTTGGAAACATGACCACGAATGCTCGGCGGCGGGTTGGCCTCGTAGGCGATTTCCAACGCCTTGTTGACCTCGGCAGTGCTGAACTCATGCGTCGCCGAGGCATGCGCCCGGTGGATCGCCTTGAACAACTCACGCAGGCCCGAGCCATGCAGCGCGGAAATCCGTACGTTCTCGGCCCACGGCACGAAGCCCAGCTTCAGCGACAACAGGGTTTCTGCCTGCTGCTTGTCGTACTCGCTCAGGCCATCCCATTTGTTGATCGCAATGACCAGGGCGCGACCAGCATCCAGCACCGCACCCAGCACACTGGCGTCCTGATCGGTCACGCCTTCGTGGGCGTCCAGCATCAGCACCGCCACCTGGCATTGCTCGATCGAGCGTAGCGTCTTGACCACGCTGAACTTCTCGACCACTTCGTCCACGCGCGACTTGCGGCGCAGACCGGCGGTGTCGATCAAGCGATACAGCTCACCCTCGCGATCCAGATCCACCGCGATCGAGTCGCGGGTGGTACCCGGCACTTCGGAGGCGATCATGCGCTCCTCGCCGAGGATGCGATTCACCAGCGTCGACTTGCCCACGTTGGGGCGGCCAACGAAGGCAATGCGGATGCGGTTCGGATCGTTGTCCAGGGTCTCGGCCGTGCCTTCTTCCGGCAGGCGCCCGACAACCTCTTCAACCAGATCATCGATGCCCTGCCGATGCGCGGCAGAGACAGTCAGCATCTCGCTGAAGCCATAACGGGAAAACTCCGAACGAACGGCATGTTCGTCCGTACCGTCGATCTTGTTGATCAACAGCAAGGTAGGCCGCGCAAGCTTGCGCAGCCAAGACAGGATCTCGTCATCCAGGGCCGACGTGCCATCACGCGCGTCAACAACAAATACGATCAGATCCGCCTCACCGGCGGCGGCTCGGGCTTGGCGCGCGGTGGCGCCAGCCAGCCCTTCCTCTTCACCGGCAATACCACCGGTATCGACGATCAGGAAGGGATTGTCCTCATCTAGACGGCAAACACCGTAGTTGCGATCGCGGGTAACACCCGGCTGGTCATGTACCAGCGCATCGCGCGTACGGGTCAACAGATTGAAAATGGTGGACTTACCGACGTTCGGTCGTCCAACCAGGGCGACCAAAGGCAGCATCGCTATGACTCCTTATTGGGCCAACCGGAATGCGGTCAGCTTTCCATCAACGTTCTGCACCAGCAGGATGCCGTCGGCGACGACCGGCTGCGCCAGCAGAGCATCACCACCGCTCTTCTCACGCGCCGCAAACTCGCCATCGCTCAACCGCAGCCAATGCAGATATCCCTTGTAGTCCCCCACCACGGCATAGTCACCCTGGATGGCGGCACCGGTCAGTGAGCGGCGCGCCAGCGCCTGCTGTGACCACATTGCCGAGCCGGAGGTTTTATCCAGCCCGTAAACCGAACCCTTGCCATCGGTGACCACGACATTGCCCGAGGACACCGCAACACCACCGCCACCGCCGTGGTCACGCGACCACATCGGACGACCGGTCGGGCCTTCAATGGCCATGGTTTCGTTCTTGAAGCTGGTCACAAACAGCGTATTGCCTTCCAGCACCGGCGCACCATCGATGTCGGCCATGCGCTCCAGCTCGGTACGGCCTTCCGGCGTACCCACCATCTGTTCCCACAGCGGGCGACCGTCCTGCATCGCCAACGCGGCAAGGGTACCGTCATCGTTGCCGATGAACAGTACGCCCGGGCCGGTGACGACCGGTGCATTGCCACGCACGGTCAGCGACGGCAGTTCCTGCGAATTGAACCAACGCTGTTCGCCGGTGGCGGCGTCCAGTGCGGTGGTGCGGCCATCGTTGCTGCGCACGAACACCAGGCCCTGTGCCACGGCCGGGGCGGCGATCACTTCACCGGTGACCTTGGACTTCCACTTTTCGCTGCCGTTGGCTGCGTCCAGTGCAATCACCTGACCGTCCAGCGTGCCGATCACCACCAAGCCTTCACCAACACCCGGACCACCGGAAAGACGCAGCTTGGGCTTCTTCTTTTCCTTGGCCGGGCTGTATTCCCAGACCTGCTTGCCAGTCTGCAGGTCCAGCGCATGCACGCCGCCCTGAACTGCAGCCGCATACACGCGACCATCAGCCACCACCGGCGCCTGACGCAGGCCGATACGGCCCTCGCCCTTGCCGACGTTTGCCGACCAGATCTTGTCGACCTTGACGCTCGGTTCGAACTTGGTCAGCTCAGCAGGTTCCAGCGCCTTCTTGGCCGCCGCATCCTTGCCCGCAAACCAACCCTTGACGGTGGAACAACCGGTCAGCGCCACTGCCATCAGGGCAACGCCTGCAACATGCTTGAACTTCATCAATTCTTCTCCGCTGCAGGATCAGCCACGGTGCCGCCGGCGTCCATCAATTTGGTTTCCAGCAAGCGGCGCTGCGGTGCAGCCACGTCCAGCTTGGCCAGCGCTTGGGTGTAGAGCTCACGTGCCTCATCGCGCTTGTTCTGCGCCATCAGTGCATCGCCGCGGATTTCCAGACCCGAGCTGTCGTCAGCGGCGCCCAGCAAGGTCGCAGCGTCGGCCGGCTTGCCGGTCTCGATCAGCAGGCGCGCAATGCGCTGGTCGATCAGCGCCTTGAACTCGCCTTCGGTCTTGAGCGCACGCAGGGTCTTGATCGCGTCATCGTACTTGCCCGCTTCGACCTGGGCCTTGGCCAGTTCCAGCGATGCCAGATCCGAATAGATGCTGGCCTTGCCACCACCCAGTGCCGCAACTTCCTTGGCCGCCTCGTCCAGATTCTTGGACTGCAGGCTGCGCGAGACAGCTTCGTAACGGACGTTGGCGTCGGCAAGCTTGCCGACCTGCTCTTTCTGCCACCACTGCCAGCCGGCAATAGCTCCAATACCGAGAACTACTCCGCCGATAATCCCGGCGCCATTCTTGCGCAGCCACGTGCGGACACGTTCGCTTTGTTCGTGCTCGTCGAGCAGGTCGTCAATCGCCATGCGTACTCTCGCTCACCCTGGCGGGGAGCCTTGTTGTTTTGTTCGACGCCTGGTTTCAGTGTGAAACCGGCGCCACGGAGCCGTCAGAGGATACCGTAAAGCGGGCCACATTGCCGCGCTTGTACGGTGCCAGGTCGACGTTACCCGCCGCCTGCTGAACCTCGACCTCGGCGGCATTGCCCAGCACCATCCGCCCCACCTGGCCGGCAGCGAAGCTGCGACTCTCGCCAGCGCGTATCAAGGCCTTTTCGACCGTGGCACCGTCCGGCGCGGAAATTTCCACCCAGCTGTCACCCTTGAAGTTCAGGGTCAGCGTTGACGGCGCAGCAGCCGCCGGACGCGCCAGCGGCGCCATCGAAGCAATATAGGGGCCGGTGTCGGCCGGCTGCACCGGAGCCGCGGCAGGCGCCTGAACAGGCGGCGGCACCAGCTCCCCGGCAGCGTCTGTCGCCGGCACCACGTCGAGCGAGGCCGTGCTCGGCGGAGCGCTGTTGGAGTTGCCGCTGATCACGTACCAGACCGGCACGGCCAGTACCGCCGTGATCACCACGTAGACCGCACGGCGACCGATATTCTCAGCCGCGCGCTTCAGCCGCGGGGTATGGGTGTGGCTGACCAGCTTCGGCGGCTCGACCGGCGCGATCCGCGCCTGTTCCAGCAGCCCACCGAGGTCAACCTTCAACAAGCGCGCATAACTGCGTAGCTGGCCACGCACGAATACCGGCGCCCCCAGACGCGACCATTGCTCGCCTTCCAGCGCCGCCACCACCTGCAATGGCATGCGCAGCTGACCAGCAACCTGATCCAGCGACAACCCGGCGGCCTCTCGCGCCTTGCGCAGCTGCTCACCGCAACCCATTACACCTTCTAAAGCACCTACACCCGGATCATTGATCACAATGCGTCAGCCTTGGGGATTCGAGGTTGCAGCTGAAGGAAACTCTTCGCGCAACCGCTGTTGGAACCGACCGGCCGCCATCCTGTCGCCGAGTCGCTCTTCAATCTGAATGGCAAGTTGTAACACGGAAACCGTGGCTGGCGCAGCCGCCAAACGCCGCTGGTAGAAGGCCCGGGCTTCGAAATAGCGCCCCTGCAGCACTTCGCTACGGGTCATGGACTCCAGTGCATAGGCATTTGCGGGCGCCAAGGCCAGCGCCTGGCGAAGGTCTTCCTCCGCGCGTTCGCGCTGCCCGGCATCCAACGCACAGCCACCAGCATTGGCCAGGGCATCCGCACGCGCGCCGTAGTCCGGATCAGCCAGGGCACGGTCAAACCAGACCAGGGCCTCGGCCGGGTGACCACTGCTACACAGCCAGGCACCGTAGTTATTGAGCACATCGCCTTGCTTGGGGGCCAGCTCGGCCGCCTTGCGATAGAACTCACCGGCCGCCTCGGCCTGGCCCCTATGCCCCTCGATCACTGCCTGCATGGTGTAGGCATCGGGCACTTTGGGCTCAAGCTTCTGCGCAGAGCGCGCGAATTCCAGCGCTTCGTCCAACTGGCCGCGGCCAAAGCGATCGCCCGACAGACGCAGGAACTCCTGGTACCGCATCCGCTTGTGAGCGGCCTTGTCCTGCTTGATGCTGTAGTCCGGCGCCACGACCTCCGGGCGACCTACCTTCAAATTGTCCCGCCCGCACGCTGAAACCAGCGCGACAAGGATGAGCAGCAGCCAGCAATCAAGCGACCGCATCACCGCCGTCCTGTTCCTGCAGCAGGCGATTGAACTCGGCCTGGCGACGGGTACGATCCATCACCTGGCCCTTGAGCTGGCCACAGGCGGCATCGATGTCGTCGCCACGGGTACGGCGCACCATCGTCAGCACCTGCGAGTCGAGCAGGATCTTCTGGAAGGCACGGATCTGCTCCTCGCCGGAACGCTCATAGCGCGTACCCGGGAACGGGTTGAACGGAATCAGGTTGACCTTGCCCGAGTCCTTGGCCTGCACGGCGTTGTCGAACTGGCGCATCAGCCGCGCCAGCTGGCGGGCGTGCTCGGGCTGGTCGTTGATGCCCTTCATCAAGGTGTATTCAAAAGTCACCGAGTCGCGCTTCTTGTTGCCGCGCAGGTAGCGCGCGCAGGAAGCCATCAACTCGGCGATAGGGTATTTCTTGTTGAGCGGCACCAGTGTCTCGCGCAGCTCGTCGTTAGGTGCATGCAACGACACTGCAAGCGACACATCGCTCTCGACCGAGAGACGATCGATCTGCGGCACCAGGCCCGAGGTGGACAAGGTCACGCGCTTGTTGGCCAAGCCGTAGCCCAGGTCATCGCGCATGATGCTCATGGCGCGGATGACGTTGTCGAAATTCATCAATGGCTCGCCCATGCCCATCATCACCACGTTGGTGAGACGGCGCATCTGGTGCGGCACATTGCCCAGGTGACGCGCAGCGACCCACACCTGGCCGATGATCTCGGCGGTGCTCAGGTTGCGGTTGAAGCCCTGGGTAGCGGTTGAGCAGAACGTGCAGTTCAGCGCGCAACCAACCTGCGAGGACACGCACAGCGTGCCGCGGGTTTTGTCCGGGATGTAGACGGTTTCGATGGCGTTCTTGCCATCCACGCCCATCGCCAGCAACCACTTGTGGGTGCCGTCGGTCGAGGGCTTGTCGAACACGATGTTCGGGACGACGACCTCGGCATGCTGCTGCAGCTTTGCGCGCAGCGACTTGCCGAGGTCGGTCATCTGGTCGAAATCGGTGACGTAGCGATGGTGGATCCACTTCATCACCTGATGGGCACGGAACTTCTGCTCGCCGAGGGTTTCGACGAAGAACTTTTCCAGGCCCGCGCGATCAAGGTCGAGCAGGTTCTGCTTGCCAGCGGTGGCTGCCGTTTTCGGCAACGGCTGGATGGCGGGTGTCTGTACGACCTCGTTCACGACTTCAACCTCTAATTAACGCGAAACCACTTCGGTGGCAGCAAAGAAGTAAGCAACTTCATTGGCTGCGTTCTCGACCGAATCCGAACCGTGAGCGGCGTTGGCGTCGATCGAATCAGCGAAGTCAGCGCGGATGGTGCCCGGCGCTGCGTCCTTCGGATTGGTGGCGCCCAGCAGGTCGCGGTGGGCCAGGACGGCGTTCTCGCCTTCCAGGGCCTGGATCATCACCGGGCCGGAGATCATGAACTCGACCAGTGCGTTGAAGAACGGACGCTCGCGGTGCACGGCGTAGAAGCCTTCGGCTTCACGGCGCGACAGCTGCTTGTACTTGGCGGCCACGACCTTCAGGCCGGCCTTTTCGAAGCGGGCGTAGATTTCGCCGATCACGTTCTTGGCAACGGCGTCGGGCTTGATGATGGAAAGAGTGCGCTCGAGCGCCATGGGAATTCTCCGGTAGTGGGCCGGTCGGCCCGAGGGTACATGAAAAAACCCGCGTGCGGACGCGGGCTTAGCCTGAATTGCGGTGGCTAATTCTACCGGGTGACCCCGGCGTTTGCACAGCGGCAGATGAATGATGCTGCGGCGCAGCATGACCTGAACGACCAGCCGGGCGTAGGATCCAAACAATCGTTTGATTGATTGAGCCAGCCATGGGCAAACCCGCCAGCTTCTCCACCAAGGACCGCATCCTCGGCGCGGCCGAGGAACTGTTCGCCCAGTACGGTTTTGCCGGCACCTCGCTGCGCCAGGTAACCAGTCACGCCGATGTAAACATTGCTGCGGTCAACTACCACTTCGGGTCCAAGGACAACCTGGTCAATGAAGTGTTCCGCCGCCGCATGGACGAAATGACCGCCGCCCGCCTCGGCCAGTTGGAGCGGGCGCGCAGCGCCCAACCCGGCGACCTGCGCGCGGTTTTGGCCGCCTTCGTCGAGCCAGCCCTGGCCTTGGCCCAGGACCGCCAGAGTGGCGGCGCCTTTGTCCGCGTCATCGCCCGCGCCTATGCGGAGAAGAACGACAACCTGCGCAAGTTCCTGTCCGATCACTACGGCCATGTATTGCGCGAGTTCGGCAAGGCCATCGATGCCTGCATCCCGGGCCTGAGCAAGGAAGAGCTGTATTGGCGCCTGGACTTCCTGGCCGGTTCGCTGACCTACGCCATGGCCGACTTCGGGCTGATCAAGCGCCCGCACAACATCAGCGAGGCCGAGCACCGCAGCAAGGCCGCGCAGGAATTGATCCATTTCGCCGAAGCCGGGTTCCGCGCCAGCGTGCGTAATCCGACCTCCCCCGTCGTTCCCTGATCCAACCGTCATCGCAGACCAAAGGTTTATCGATATGTCCAATTCCCTGCTTGTCCGCCGCGCCGCCGTACTTGGCGCAGGCGTCATGGGTGCGCAGATCGCCGCCCACCTGACCAATGCCGGCGTCGACACCGTGCTGTTCGACCTGGCCGCCAAGGAAGGTCCTGCCGACGGCATCGTGCTCAAGGCCATTGCCAACCTCGGCAAGCTGAGCCCGGCCCCGCTGGCCAGCAAGGTGCTGGCCGAAGCCATCACCCCGGCCAATTACGACTCCGGCCTGGAGCAGCTGCGCGACTGCGACCTGATCATCGAAGCCATCGCTGAACGGATGGACTGGAAGCAGGACCTGTACAAGAAGATCGCACCGTTCGTGAACGAACACGCGGTACTGGCTTCCAACACCTCGGGCCTGGGCATCAACAAGCTGGCCGACGTGCTGCCGGAAGAACTGCGCCACCGTTTCAGCGGCGTGCATTTCTTCAACCCGCCGCGTTACATGCACCTGGCCGAGCTGATCCCGGCCAAGACCACCGACAAGTCGGTGCTGGAAGGCCTGGAAACCTTCCTGACCACCAACCTGGGCAAGGGCGTGGTCTACGCCAAGGACACCCCGAACTTCATCGGCAACCGCATCGGCGTGTTCTCGATCCTGTCGACCATCCACCACACCCAGCAGTTCGGCCTGGGCTTCGACGAAGTGGACGGCCTGACCGGCCCGCTGGTCGGCCGCCCGAAGTCGGCCACCTACCGCACCTCCGACGTGGTCGGCCTGGACACCATGGCCCACGTCATCAAGACCATGGGCGACACCCTGCCTGACGACCCGTGGCACAAGTACTTCAACGCGCCGGCTTGGCTGGGCGCGCTGATCGGCAAGGGTGCATTGGGCCAGAAGACCGGTGCCGGCATCTTCCGCAAGGTCGGCAAGGACATCATGGTCGTCGACCTTGAGAAGCAGGACTACCGTCCGGCCGACCGCGTCGCCGCACCGGAAGTGGTCGAGATCCTGAAGATCAAGAACCCGGCCGAGAAGTTCGCCAAGCTGCGCGAAAGCCAGCACCCGCACGCGCAGTTCCTGTGGGCGACGTTCCGCGACCTGTTCCACTACAGCGCCTACCACCTGGCCGACATCGCCGAAACCGCGCGCGACGTCGACCTGGCCATCCGCTGGGGTTACGGCTGGTCCTTGGGCCCGTTCGAGACCTGGCAGGCTGCCGGTTGGAAGCAGGTGGCGCAGTGGATCGCCGACGATATCGCCGCCGGCAAGAGCATGAGCAATGCGCCGTTGCCTGCCTGGGTGCTGGACGGCCGTGATGGCGTGCATGCCGCCGAAGGCAGCTACAGCCCGTCGCAGAACGCACTGGTGCCGCGCTCGTCGCTGCCGGTGTACCAGCGCCAGCGCTTCCCGGACGCACTGCTGGGCGAGAAGTTCGCGCAGGGCGAAACCGTGTTCGAGAACGACGGCATCCGTCTGTGGACCGACGGTGACGGCATCGGCGTCATCAGCTTCAAGACCAAGATGAACACCGTTTCCGACCAGGTCCTGGACGGCATCCAGCACGCCATCGCCCTTTCCGAGAAGCAGTTCAAGGGCGTGGTGATCTGGCAGAACAAGGAGCCCTTCTCCGCCGGTGCCGATCTGTCCGGCGCACTGGGCGCGTTGAAGGCCGGCAAGTTCGCCGAGTTCGAGGCGATGGTTGCCAACTTCCAGCGCACCAGCCAGCGCATCAAGTACGCCACTGTGCCGGTTGTCACCGCGGTGCGCGGCCTGGCGCTGGGCGGCGGCTGTGAATTCCAGATGCATGCAGCCAAGTCGGTTGCGGCGCTGGAAAGCTATATCGGCCTGGTTGAAGCCGGCGTCGGCCTGCTGCCGGCCGGCGGGGGCCTGAAGGAAATCGCCGTGCGCGCCTCGCAGGCCGCCGGTCCGGACGGCGACGTGTTCGCCGAACTGAAGAAGACCTTCGAAACCGTGGCCATGGCCAAGGTCTCCAACTCGGCAGTCAACGCCAAGGAACTGGGCCTGATGCGCGGCACCGACAAGGTCGTGTTCAACAGCTTCGAGCTGCTGCACATCGCCAAGGCCGAAGTCACCGCGCTGGCCGAAGGCGGCTACCGTCCGCCGATGCCGGCACGCCGCATCCGCGTGGCCGGCGACGTTGGCATTGCCACCTTCAAGATGATGCTGGTCAACATGCTGGAAGGCCGCTTCATCAGCCCCTACGACTACGAAATCGCCGAGCGCATCGCCACCGTGTTGTGCGGCGGCAAGGTCGACCGCAACAGCGTGGTCGACGAAGAGTGGCTGCTGACCCTGGAGCGCAAGCACTTCGTCGAACTGGCCCAGCAGGAAAAGACCCAGGCCCGCATCGCGCACATGCTGACCACCGGCAAGCCGCTGCGGAACTGAGTGAGCGTGCCTCGGGGTGGCGCTGCCAGCGCCGCCCTCGCCCGCCCTCACGCTCACACCTATTGAAGAGATCACTGCAATGACCAAGCAAATCCAGGACGCCTACATCGTCGCCGCCACCCGCACCCCGGTTGGCAAGGCGCCCAAGGGCATGTTCCGCAACACCCGTCCGGACGACATGCTCGCCCACGTACTCCGCTCCGTGGTCGCACAGGCCCCGGGCGTGGACGTCAACCGCATCGACGACGCCATCATCGGCTGCGCCATGCCTGAGGCCGAGCAAGGCATGAACGTGGCGCGCATCGGCGTGCTGCTGGCAGGCCTGCCCAACACCATCGCCGCGCAGACGGTGAACCGCTTCTGCTCGTCCGGCCTGCAGGCCGTGGCGATGGCCGCTGACCAGATCCGCCTGGGCAACAGCGACCTCATGCTGGCCGGCGGCACCGAGTCGATGTCGATGGTGCCGATGATGGGCAACAAGATCGCGATGGCACCGAGCGTGTTCGACAACGACCACGTCGCCATCGCCTACGGCATGGGCATCACCGCCGAGAAGGTCGCCGAGGAATGGAAGGTCTCGCGTGAAGAACAGGACGCTTTCGCCCTGGCCTCGCACCAGAAGGCCATCGCCGCGATCCAGAACGGCGAGTTCAAGGACGAGATCAGCCCCTACGACATCGTTTCGCACCTGCCTGACGTGGCTGACGGCAAGCGCATCATCACCCGCAACAAGCTGGCCGATACCGACGAAGGTCCGCGTCTGGATTCGTCCATCGAAGGCCTGGCCAAGCTGCGCCCGGTGTTCCGCAACGGTCAGTTCGGCGGTTCGGTGACGGCAGGCAACTCCTCGCAGATGAGCGATGGTGCCGGTGCGGTGCTGCTGGCCTCCGAGCAGGCGATCAAGGACTACGGCCTGACCCCGCTGGCTCGCTTCGTCAGCTTCTCGGTCGCCGGCGTGCGCCCGGAAGTGATGGGCATCGGCCCGATCGCAGCAATTCCGAAGGCACTGAAGCAGGCTGGCCTGAGCCAGGACCAGCTGGACTGGATCGAGCTCAACGAAGCCTTCGCCGCGCAGTCGCTGGCGGTCATCCGCGATTGCGGGCTGGACCCGTCCAAGATCAACCCGCTGGGCGGCGCCATCGCGCTGGGCCACCCGCTGGGCGCTACCGGTGCGATCCGTACGGCCACCCTGCTGCACGGCCTGCGCCGTCGCCAGCAGAAGTACGGCATGGTGACCATGTGTATCGGTACCGGCATGGGCGCTGCGGGCATTTTCGAATCGCTGTAAGTGGTTCGTTGTTGCTTTGATTGAAGAAGGCGGCCTTAGGGCCGCCTTCTTCGTTGATTTCCCCGCACCTTGGCCACTGTCGGAAACACATGCAGTGCCGAGCCATGCTCGGCAGGCGCTTTCCCGATAAAGCCCCGGCGCAGCACGGCTACGCTCTACAGAACAACAGCAGCCCCGAAAGCAAAAAGGCGGCCTCCTGGCCGCCTTTCAACAACGCTGACAAACAACATCAGCGTCCACAATGCCGGCCAGCACTCACTCCGCCAGCATCTTCTGCATCATCTCGCGCGCCGGCCCGGCCAGCTTCTCGTTCTCCAGCGCAAAACGCACGGTGGCCTCGACCAGGCCCAGGTGCGTACCGCAGTCAAAACGTGTGCCTTCAAAGCGATACGCATCCACCTGCTCGGTCTTGAGCAGCTGCGCAATCGCATCGGTCAGCTGGATCTCGCCACCGGCGCCGGTGCCGGTTGCTTCCAGCAACTCGAAGATCTTCGGGCTGAGCACATAGCGGCCAACGACCGCCAGGTCGCTCGGCGCGTCTTCCGGCTTCGGCTTCTCGACGATCTGGGTGATGTGCCCCTTACGACCATCGAACTTGTCGGTGGCAACGATGCCGTAGCTGCCAGTCTTGTCATGCGGCACGTCTTCAACCGCGATGACGCTGGCGCCACTGGCCTGATTCAGATCCGCCATCTGCTTCAGCGCGCCCTCGCCACGGTTCCAGATCAGGTCGTCCGGCAACAGCACCGCGAACGGCTCATCACCGACAATCGCCTTTGCACATAACACCGCGTGACCAAGTCCAAGCGCTTCGGTCTGGGTCACGAACACGGCACGCACACCCTTGGGCAACACGTGGCGGATCAGCTCCAACTGCTCCTGCTTGCCGGCGCGTTCAAGCTTCTGTTCCAGCTCGTAAGCCTTGTCGAAATAGTCAGCCACCGCATGCTTGTAGCGGTTGGTGATGAAGATCAAGGTGTCGCAACCGGCCTCGATCGCTTCATCCACGGCGTACTGGATCAACGGCCGGTCAATGATCGGCAGCATCTCCTTCGGCACAGTCTTGGTGGCCGGCAGGAAACGCGTTCCAAGGCCGGCGACGGGAAATACCGCTTTTTTGATTCGACCGTGCATCAGTGGCTTCTTCCAGCTTCTTTGGTAGTGGGGAACGGCACGATATTGGCAGTGCCGGTTTGCAGCGCAGCGTCTTCGGCGGGCATGAACTCGGGAATGGTGGTCCCCAGGATGTGCCGCATCGTCTCGACATCGTAGGCGGCAACCGCCTTCCTCAGCGCCGCCACATTGTTCAAGACCAGCTCAGGCGAGAACTCACGAACGCCGGCAGCCATCACCTTCGGATGGGCTGTTGGCTGGCAATTCTCGTCCGCGTAGAACAGACTTTCATGCAGTTTTTCGCCCGGCCGCAAGCCGGTATAGATGATGGGAATATCAATCCCCGGCTGCTTGCCCGCCAAACGGATCATCTGTTCTGCAAGGTGGCGGATGAAAACTGGTTCGCCCATATCCAGCATGTAGATCGCACCGCGCGACGAGGAAGCGGCAGCCTGCAGAATCAGCAGGCAAGCTTCGGGAATAGTCATGAAGTAGCGGCTTACATCGGGATGGGTCACGGTAATCGGACCACCCTTGCGAATCTGCTCACGGAACATCGGCACCACGCTACCTACCGAGCCCAGCACATTGCCAAAACGCACGGTAACAAACCGGGTTTGAGGGGCGCGTTTGTTCAGGCTCTGGCAGATCATCTCCGCGTACCGCTTGGTCGCGCCCAGCGCATTGGCCGGGTCAACCGCCTTGTCGGTGGAGATGAACACAAAATTCTCGACGCCCGACTCGATACACGCGGTGGCCACGCACTCGGTGGACAAGGTGTTGTTGCGCACGGCTTCGCGCAGCTGCGCTTCAAGAAGCGGAACCTGCTTGTAAGCGGCCGCATGGAATACGGTATCTGGGTTGTAGCTGCGCAGCGCATGGCGGATCACGGCCGGATCACCGCAGTCCCCGAGCACACCATGAACCTCCAGGTCCGGAAAGCTCCTGCGCAACTCGGCCTGGATGTTGATCATCAGCAGCTCGCTGATCTCCAGCACCACGATCCGCGATATGCCATGCCGCGCACATTGCCGGCACAGTTCCGAACCAATCGACCCGCCACCGCCGGTAACCAGGACCGTACGGCCACGCAGCCAGCTGCGCAGCAATTCCCAATCCGGCAGGATCGGCTTGCGCCCGAGCAGGTCTTCAATAGCGACCTCCTTGAGCTGCCCAGGCAGCGAACTGCCTTCCAGGATGTCCACCAATCGCGGGACTGTTCGAAAAGGCAGCCCGGTGCGCTCGCACAGACTGACCACGCGCTGCATGCCCGCAGCATCGAGGGTGGGTATGGCGATGACCAGCAGCTTGGCTGCGGTCTCGCGGGCTACCGACGCAACACTGTCCAGCGTTCCCAGAATCGGGGCGCCATGCAGATTCGCACCCTGCAGGTGTGGCGAATCATCCAACAGGCCAACAGGCTCATAGTGTCCTGAACGACGCAGATCCTTGATGAGGGACTCTGCCGCACGCCCGGCGCCAAGCACCAGAACCCTGGTTGCACGCACATCGGAGTGCTGCGCCTGATAATCCTTCCACGCACGATACAGCAGGCGCGGAGTGCCCAGCAGTGCAGACAATGCGAACGGGTACACCACCAGCACCGACATCGGGATGCCATCCAGCCGGCGATAGGAGAAAACCACCACGATCGCCAGCAGCCCAATGAAACTGGCCTTGAAGATATTGATCAGGTCGGCCACGGAGGCGAAACGCCAAAGACCGCGGTACAGGCCAACTTTCCAGAACGCCAGCGCCTGCACGCCAACCACCACCGCCGCGTCCCAGGACAGCCAGGGTATCGCGGGCGCGACATCCAACAGCGCGTAGCGCGCCATCAGCAGCACCTGCCAACACAGCCACACCATGATCAGATCGTGCAGCATCACCGCGTAACGCGGGGCACCACCTGCAAAGCGCTTATGCCAAGATGCCATAGAAAACTCTAGTCCTTATTTGAATGCCGTTGCACGCAGGAATATCCACGCCGCTGCCGTAGCAGCCAGCCAGATCACGCCCCCTGCCCACCCCCAACCTAGGGGAAGCCTTGAAAATTGCGCTGCAAGTGTAAGCCCCACAAGGGTGAAGAGCGCATAACCCAGCGTAACAACCTCGTGACTGTATTCACGTTTCACAAAACGTTGATAAAGATGCTGGGTGTGCGGCTGCATCCAGCGCTCCCCCTTCAGCATGCGTGACAGCAGCGTGAAGCCCGCATCTGCCAGAAACACGGCCGGCAGCATCAGCCACAGCACTGGAGCGGTGCCGACGTCATTGACGCTCAGGCCCAGCGCCAGCACCCCGGCGACCAGATAACCAAGTGCACCGCTGCCCACGTCCCCCATGAAGATCCGGGCACGAGGAAAGTTGAAAGGAAGGAAACCCGCACAGCCCGCTGCCAGCGCCCATCCGGCCAGCGCGTAGCTGCCGGGCAGCAAACACGCAGCCCCAACCCCGACCAGGATTGCCTGAGTGGTTGCCAAGCCATTGATGCCATCCATGAAGTTCCAGATGTTCACCAACGAGACGGCCAAGCCAAAGCAGAACACAGCCTTGACCACGCTGCCAGTACCAAACCAGACAATTCCAGCCAGCAGCAGTCCGGCCAGCAGATGCACGCACAGCCGCGGCAGCGCCGGCAAGGAGCGATGGTCGTCCCACCAGCCGATACCGGCAACCAGCAACAGACCCAGTGCGAACACCAGCAGAGGTACCGCATGCCCGGGCATCAACGCCACCCCAAGGCCACAGGCAAGCAACTGCGAAGCGACTATACCGATGCCGCCGCCGCGGGGCGTGGATACGTTATGACTGCGACGTTCGCCCGGCTGGTCGATCAACTGCCGCCAACGCGCGTATCGGATTGCCAGCCAAGTGGCCGTCGCTGCGGCGATGAACACCAGCAGCAACAACCAGTAATGCAACGCCGGCACTCAGAGTACCGCGTAGTTCAACAGCGGCTTGACCGTACCCCATTCCTTGCAGCTCGGACACTGCCAATGATGGGTACGCGCGCCAAAACCACAACGCGTGCAGCGATATGCAGGGTTACGCACCAGCAGCTGGTCGGTGATGTGCTTGAGATCCTGCAGGGTCGCAACCGGGTCTGCACCTTCGGCCAGGGTCAGATCGATCAGCGCGGACTCGCCGCGCACCGAAGGCCGATCTTTCAACTGGCGTCCCAGATAGGCGCGTGCAGGCGCAGTACCCTCCTGCTCTTCCATCAGACGGGTAAGTGCCAGCACCGGCGCGATGCCGCGGTAGTGCTCGGTCATTTCCGCCAGGAAGGCACGTGCCCCGGCAATGTCACCAACGTTGCGGTAATTCTTCACCAGCTGCGGCAGGATCTCCGGCAGGTAGTCCGGGTCATTGCGCGCGGCCCGCTCGAACGCGCGTACTGCAGCTTCATCATTGCCGAAGTCGCTTTCCAGTCGACCTTCGATGATGCCCGCACGCACGCTCATCGCGTCGGCCGCGTTGGCCCGGTTGATGGCGGCACGCGCATCGTCCAAGCGACCCGCGGCGCGATAGCGCTCGGCCAGCTCGCACTCGAACTGACCGATCAACTTGCCCATCGGCTCGTCGGTCACCGCTTCATAGCGGGTAGCGTTCTCGATGGCCTTTTCCCAATCACGCTCAGCCTGGTAGATGCTGATCAGGTGCTTCAAGGCCTGCGGCGCACGCTGGTCCAGCTGCGCCAGCTCGGTGAACACGGTTTCGGCGCGATCCAGGAGACCGGACTTCATGTAGTCCTCGCCCAATGCAAGCAAGGCCTGCACGCGCTGTGAATCACTCAGGTCATTGCGATTGACCAGACCCTGATGCAGGCGGATGGCCCGGTCCACTTCGCCTCGACGACGGAACAGGTGACCCAGGGCCACCTGGGTTTCGAAGGTTTCCTTGTCCAGCTCGGCAATATGCAGGAACAGCTCGATGGCCTTGTCGGGCTGCTCGTTGAGCAGGTAATTGAGGCCACGGAAATACGTACTGGAAAGACGGCTTACCTGGTTCTCGCTATGACGCTGACCGCCACGACGGCCCACGACCCAGCCGCCAAGCGCGGCAATTGGCAGGAACAGGAAAAACCAGAACCACTCACTGATGAAGGCCATCGTTGCTCAGCGTCCGTCAAAGGGGGATGGCGTCGGCGCGACCGGCGCGACCGGCTCAGCCGTTGCAGCCGCCGCTTTGTTGGCGCGACGCAGCTTGGCGTACATCGGGATGACCAGCGCAGCCATCACCAGGCCGCCGCCCACCAAGGCACCCAGCAGCAGCGATGCGATGATCGCAATGCCGGAGGTGGTCTTGAGCACCCAGAATGCAAGGCTGATATCAATTGGCTGGGAGTTGAGCGAGCCGATCACCAGCCCACCTATCAACACCGCCAGCAGGATTACTAATCGAACGATCTTCATGCGCCGGCCAACTCCTGTAACAAGAGCCCGTAGCTTACCGTTCAGCGCATGAATTCGCAGCATTCAATCTGCTGCGGAATAGTCAGGCAATACTTCAATCAGGCCGGATCACTTTCCAGCGGGACCACAGAACTGACGCGCTCGCGCAGCTCCTTGCCCGGCTTGAAATGCGGCACATGCTTACCCGGCAGCGCGACCGACTCGCCGGTCTTCGGATTGCGGCCCAGGCGCGGCGGGCGGTAATGCAGGGAAAAACTACCGAAACCGCGGATCTCGATGCGGTCGCCGGAGGACAGCGCCCCACCCATCATTTCCAGCAACGACTTCACCGCCAGATCGACATCATCAGCCTTCAGGTGCGCCTGGTGGCGCGCGAGGATTTCGATCAATTCGGATTTGGTCATTGCGTACTCGTCAATGGCAGGGTCTTACCCTGAAACGGCCCGGACTGATGTCCGGGCCGCCAGGTCAAATCTACAACAGGAAGCCGATTACTCGGACTTGTTGCCGTTCAGCTGTGCACGCAGCAGTGCGCCCAGCTGGGTGGTGCCGCTGGATGCCGAAGAGGACTGGTATTCCTCCAGCACTTCGCGCATTTCGGCATCGTCCTTGGCCTTGATCGACAGCTGCAGGGTACGGCCCTTGCGGTCCATGCCCACGAACTTGGCTTCGACCTTGTCGCCGACCTTCAGGAACTGGGTCGCGTCGTCGACGCGCTCGTTGGCGACGTCACGTGCCGAAACGTAGCCTTCGATGCCGTCAGCCAGCTCGATGGTTGCGCCCTTGGCATCAACTTCCTTGACAACGCCTTCGACCTTCGAACCCTTCGGGTTGGCAGCCATGTACTGGCCGAACGGGTCCTGCTCAAGCTGCTTGACGCCCAGCGAGATGCGCTCGCGCTCCGGATCGACGGCCAAGACCACTGCGTCCAGGGTGTCGCCCTTCTTGAAGTTGCGAACCACGTCTTCGCCGGTGGTGTTCCAGCTGATGTCCGACAGGTGAACCAGACCGTCGATGCCGCCGTCCAGACCGATGAAGATACCGAAGTCGGTGATCGACTTGATCTGGCCGGAAACCTTGTCGCCCTTCTTGAAGATGGCAGCGAAGGTTTCCCACGGGTTGGCAGCAACCTGCTTCATGCCCAGCGAGATACGACGACGCTCTTCATCAACGTCCAGCACCATCACTTCGACTTCATCACCAACCTGGACAACCTTGGACGGGTTGACGTTCTTGTTGGTCCAATCCATCTCGGAGACGTGCACCAGGCCTTCAACGCCCGGCTCGATCTCAACGAACGCGCCGTAATCGGTCACGTTGGAGACCTTGCCGAACACGCGGCTGTTGGCCGGGTAACGACGTGCGATGTTGTCCCACGGATCTTCGCCCAGCTGCTTCAGGCCCAGCGAAACGCGGTTGCGCTCGCGGTCGAACTTCAGCACGCGCACGTCCAGCTCGTCGCCGACGTTCACGACTTCGGACGGATGGCGCACGCGCTTCCATGCCATGTCGGTGATGTGCAGCAGGCCGTCGATACCGCCCAGGTCCACGAATGCGCCGTAATCGGTCAGGTTCTTGACGACACCCTTCAGGATTGCGCCTTCCTGCAGCTTGTCCATCAGCTGCTCGCGCTCTTCCGAGTGCTCGCTCTCGACAACTGCACGACGCGACACGACCACGTTGTTACGCTTGCGGTCCAGCTTGATGAGCTTGAATTCCAGCTCCTTGCCTTCCAGGTAGGCCGGGTCGCGCACGGGGCGCACATCGACCAGCGAACCGGGCAGGAATGCGCGGACATCCTTGATGTCCACGGTGAAACCACCCTTGACCTTGCCGCTGATGCGGCCGGTGATGGTTTCGTTCTTTTCCAACGCTTCTTCCAGCTCGTCCCACACCATGGCGCGCTTTGCCTTCTCGCGCGACAGGACGGTTTCGCCGAAGCCGTTCTCGATCGAGTCGAGGGCAACCTTCACCTGGTCGCCCACGCCCACGTCGATCTCACCAGCGTCGTTACGGAACTGTTCGATCGGCACGATGCCTTCGGACTTCAGGCCGGCATTGATGATCACCACGTCGCCGCGGACATCAACGACGGTACCGATAACGATGGCACCGGGCTTCAGCTTGGCCAGGTTGGCCTGACTGGCTTCAAACAGTTCTGCAAATGATTCGGTCATTAGATTTACTCAGTTGAACATATGGACAGCGGATCTGTTGCGAAAACCCGTACTGTCCAGCCTGTTGGACGACCCCATGACAGCGGCCGCATGTGAATGAAAAAGCCCACCACGCACCATTGCGCAGCGGGTTGTTGCAACATCTCTGTGCGACTGCGATCGATGAACTGACCGCACTCAACGCTGCGAGGATCAGGCTTCCTTGGAAACCAGACCCAGCACCTTGGCAACGACGTCGTCGATGCCAATACCGCTGGTGTCGATGAGGATGGCGTCGTCGGCCGGCCTCAGGGGCGCCACTGCGCGCTGTGCATCACGGGCGTCGCGGGCCATGATCTCACGCAGGAGGTCTTCAAAGTTAACCGAAACCCCTTTTTCTTTCAACTGTTTATGCCGTCTCTGGGCGCGCTCCTCGGCGCTCGCAGTCAGGAAGACCTTGAATGGGGCGTCCGGAAAGATGACGGTACCCATATCGCGGCCGTCGGCCACCAGCCCGGGCAGAACCCTGAATGCGCGCTGGCGCTCCTTCAACGCTGCCCGAACCTCCGGGATGGCGGCAATGGCCGAAGCCAGTGCACCCGTGGTTTCCAGCCGCAGCTCATCGGTAGCATCGGTGCCATTGACCAGCACCCGCAGGCTTTCACCCTGCTCCACGAACTGCACCTTGGTATCGAAGGTGCAGCGGACCAGCGCCGACGCATCAGAGGTATCAATGTCGGCCCAACTGGCAGCCACACCCACCGCACGGTACAGCGCACCCGAATCCAGGTAGTGCCAGCCCAACTGGCGCGCCACGATGCGACTGACGGTACCTTTGCCGGCCCCGGACGGGCCATCAATGGTGAGAATGGGGGGCAATTGACTCATCTGGATGCCTGTCTGGAGCGAGAATCAGGCTATTCTAGCGCCCCGCGCCGCCCTTCCCGCACGTGTTTGTACGCAAGCACTTGAACTGGCATAGAAATACCCGGTAGAATGGCGGGCTTGAACGAGCGTTATCCTGCATATCCGCGGCCGCGCTCCTGATATTCCTACAGTTATCCGCCGAGGTATGCCATGAAAGTTCTGTCCTCCCTGAAGTCGGCGAAGGCCCGTCACCGTGATTGCAAGGTTGTGCGCCGTCGCGGCAAGATCTTCGTGATCTGCAAGTCGAACCCGCGCTTCAAGGCTCGCCAGCGCTGAGCCAACTGGCGCAAGCCAGTGCCTGATCCGCGAGGATCGGGCAACGTCAAAAAGCCGCCCTTGGGCGGCTTTTTGCGTAACTGCGTAAGCACGGCGTTCGCGCTACGCTGGGCACCCGCACTAAAAGCGACAAGAAACCGTACTTTTTCCGCCGTTTTTTGCTGTAATCGCAGCCTGTCCTCTGGGGAGATGTGACCATGAAGCAAACACTGAAAATTCTGGGCCTGATCGCTGTTTTGGCCACCGCACCAGCTGCATACGCCGACACCTTGTTGATCGAGCGCGCACAGGAAAAACCGGCCCAGGCCATTCCGGCCCGAGGCCAGAGCATGGCCGAGGTGGAAGCCCGCTTTGGCGCACCGAGCGAACGCCTTGATCCGCGCGGTGGCCAGAAGCGCCAATGGCCGACCATCAATCGCTGGGTTTACCCGGCGTTTACCGTGTACTTCGAAAAGCAACGCGTGATTGACGTGGTGGCCCGTCAGGCCAGCCCGGACGAAGTCGGGCCCAAGCCGCCGATCCGCTGAATCTTTCCCGGCAGCAGGCCATCCGGCCGGCTGCCCCAACGCCCACTCCGGGCCGACTGCATCCGAGAAGAATGAACGACACGCTCCGCTTTCCAGCCGAATGGGAAACCCAGTCCGGCGTATTGATCGCCTGGCCGAACGCCGACACCGACTGGGCAGACCGCCTGGCCGAGGTCGAGGAAACCTACATCGCGCTGGTCAGCGCCATCACCCGCTACCAGCCGGTGTTGATCTGCGTGGCCGATGACGATATCGAGACCTACGCCGAGATGCGCCTGCGCTCGAACCGCGTGGACATGGAGCGCGTGACCTTCGTCAGCGCCGCCTATGACGACACCTGGCTGCGCGACTCCGGCCCGATCACGCTAAAGCGCGGCGACGGCAGTTTCCAGCTGCTGGATTTCCGTTTCACCGGCTGGGGCGGCAAGTTCGAAGCCAGCCTCGATGACCAGTTGGTCGGCGTGCTCGACCAGGCGCAGGTGTTCAACAACGCGCAAGTCCGCAGCATTCCGTTCGCACTGGAAGGCGGCGCCATCGACACCGACGGCGCCGGCACCTTGCTGACCACCTGGAAGTGCCTGCACGAACGCCACCCGGAGCGCGAGCGCGACTCGCTCAGCGCCGACATGGCCAGCTGGATGCAGCAGGACCGCGTGCTGTGGCTGGATCACGGCTATCTGGAAGGCGACGACACCGACGCACATATCGATACCCTGGCCCGCTTCGCCTCGGTCGACAGCATCGTCTACCAGAACTGCGATGACCCGCAGGACTCGCATTACGCCGAGCTGCAGGCGATGGGCGCCGAACTGGCCGCCCTGCGCACCAGCGAGGGCAAGCCCTACCGCCTGTTCCCGCTGCCCTGGGCCGAACCGGTGCTCGACGAAGGCCGCCGCCTGGCAGCCTCGTATGCCAACTTCCTGATCATCAATGGCGCGGTATTGATGCCCGCCTATGGTGACGCCGCCGATGACGCTGCGCGCGACGTCCTTGCGCAGGCCTTCCCGGACCGCGAGATCGTGCAGGTCCCCTGCCGCTCGCTGATCTGGCAGAACGGCAGCCTGCACTGCATCACCATGCAGCTGCCAGCCGGCCTGCTGAAAAACTAAGCGCAGCAACCGTAGTGCCGAGCCATGCTCGGCAGGGGCGTTACCAACGAACAGCCGCCCTCACCCCAACCCCTCTCCCATGCACGGGAGAGGGGCTCAGAGCGTAGTGCCGAGCCATGCTCGGCAGAGGCTTTACGAGCGAAAGGCCGCCCTCACCCCACCCCCCGCTCCGCGCCCCGGCCCTTGCGCTGGCGCAAGGTCGTTCGAATGGCTGCGAACCCTTGGTTCGCAAGCAGCCCTTCTCACCCCCCAAACGGGAGAGGGGCTGAGAGCGTAGTGCCGAGCCATGCTCGGCAGGGGCTTTACGAGTGAAAAGCGCCCTCACCCCAACCCCTCTCCCGTACACGGGAGAGGGGCTCAAGCCGTGGAGCCGAGCATGGCTCGGCTCTACCTGAGAAGCGCAAGCAACCGAATGCGCGCCACAGCCCCTCCGTTCAGCCCGGACCGCATTGCCAACCCACATCCGCGTTAACATGCGCGTTTTCCCCCGCAGGATCGCAGCATGAACTCGCGCAGCCCCCTTACCGTCGCCCTCGTGCAGGAGCGAAACCACGGTGATGCCGCCGCCAACCTGGCCGTGATCGACGCACGCGTCGCCGAGGCTGCAGCGCAGGGCGCGAAACTGGTGCTGCTGCAGGAACTGCATAACGGCGCGTACTTCTGCCAGCATGAGTCGGTGGACGAATTCGATCTGGCCGAGCCGATCCCCGGCCCCAGCACCGAGCACCTCGGCGCACTGGCCAAAAAACATGGCGTGGTCATCGTCGGCTCGCTGTTCGAGCGCCGCGCCGCCGGCCTGTACCACAACACCGCCGTGGTCTTCGAGAAGGACGGCACCTTGCTGGGCAAGTACCGCAAGATGCACATTCCCGACGACCCGGGCTTCTACGAAAAGTTCTACTTCACCCCCGGCGACATCGGCTTCAAGCCGATCGACACCTCGGTGGGCCGCCTCGGTGTACTGGTCTGCTGGGACCAGTGGTATCCGGAAGCCGCCCGCCTGATGGCCTTGGCCGGTGCCGAGCTGCTGCTCTACCCGACCGCGATCGGCTGGGACCCGGACGACATGCAGGACGAGAAGAACCGCCAGCGCGATGCCTGGGTGCTGAGCCACCGCGGCCACGCCGTCGCCAACGGCGTGCCGGTGCTGAGCTGCAACCGCGTCGGCCACGAAGCCTCGCCGCTGGGCGCATCGGGCATCAACTTCTGGGGCAACAGCCACGTACTGGGCCCGCAGGGCGAATTCATTGCCGAAGCCGGAACCGACGCAACCCTGCTGGTCTGCGACGTCGACCTGCAGCGCAGCGAGCACGTGCGCCGCATCTGGCCGTTCCTGCGTGACCGCCGCATTGATGCCTACGGCGACCTGCTCAAGCGCTACATCGACTGACCGGACCTGACATGACCCTGCAGCTGCGCACCGCCACACCCGCTGACATCCCGGCCATCACCGCGATCTACGCGGTGGAGGTGCGCGAGCTGGTCAACACCTACGAGTACGAAGTTCCCGCCGCGTCGGAAATGGCGCAGCGGATGCAGGACATCACCGCACGCGGCTTCCCCTATCTCGTCGCCACGATCGACGGCGAGGTAGCCGGTTACGCCTACGCCAACAGCTACCGTGCCCGCATCGCCTATCAATGGACCGTGGAGAACTCGGTCTACGTCGATGCTCGCTTCCAGGGCAAAGGCGTAGGCAAAGCCTTGATGCAGGCCTTGATCGATGAATGCACCGCACGTGGCTTCCGGCAGATGATCGCGGTGATCGGCGAGCCGACCAATACCGCATCGATCAAGCTGCACGAACGTTTCGGCTTTGAGCTGGTCGGTGTGTTCCGCGGCCTCGGTCGCAAACATGGCCGCTGGCTGGACACGGTACAGATGCAACGCGCACTCGGCGACGGTGCCGACAGCGCCCCCTCCAATGAATGAAGCAATGACTGACACCTCTATTGAAACCGGCGGCGAAGTGCTCGCCGGTCAGCCCGTGCGCGTGGTTGAACGCGACGGCGTGCGTTACACCTTGCTGGGCACCGCGCACGTCTCTGCAGCCAGCGTACAAGCGGTTGAGCAAGCCATCGCCAGCGGCCAGTACGACGCGGTCGCGGTCGAGCTTGATCCGCAGCGCCTGCAGGCATTGACCAATCCGAACGCCTTGGCGCAGCTCGATCTGGTTGAGGTGATCCGCAAGGGACGCGTGGCACTGTTTGCCGCCAACCTCGCCCTGGCGGCTTACCAGCGCCGCCTTGCCGAGCAGCTCGGCATCGAACCCGGCGCAGAATTGAAGCGCGCGGTGGAGCTGGCCAAGGCCAGCGACCTGCCGGTGCACCTGATCGACCGCGATGTCGGCCTGACCTTCCGCCGCGCCTCGCAGAGCCTTGGCTTCTTCGGCAAGATCAAGCTGGTGATGGGACTGGGTGCTGGCCTGTTCTCCTCGGAAGACGTTGGCGAAGACGAGATCGAGAAGCTCAAACAGGGCGACATGCTTGAGTCGAGTTTCGGCGAGTTCGCCAATGAAAGCCCGGCGTTGTACCAGGCCATCATCGGCGAGCGTGACCGCTACATGGCCACGCGCCTGCGCGAAGAGCACAACAGCGAGCAGCGCAATGTGCTGGCGGTTGTTGGCGCGGGTCACCTTGCTGGGTTGGCCCGCTACCTGGAAACCGATACCGAGGCACCCGGCCCGCTGCGCGAGCAATTGGAGTCCGTGCCGAAGAAGCGCAACATCCCGTGGATCACGCTGGGCATCCTGGCGATCGTGCTCGGTGGCATCGGCTTTGGCTTCTGGAAGGGCGGCATGGGCATGGGTGCCGATATGCTGCTGACCTGGGCGATGTTTACCGGCGGTCTGGCTGGCTTGGGCGCCTTGCTTGCGGCCAGCCATCCGTTGAGCATTCTGACCGCGATCGTGGTTGCGCCGTTCAAGCCCTTCCGCTTGAGCATTCCCACCGGCGCGTTTTCGGCGTTGGTGGAGACGCGGCTGCGCAAGCCCACCTATCAGGATTTCTTGCAACTGCGTGATGATGCGCAGAGCCTGAAAGGCTGGTACCGGAATCGTGTTACCCGCATCGTGCTGACTTTCATGCTGACCAACCTGGGCAGCATGCTGGGCCTGTGGCTTACCGGCTTCAGTGTCTATGGAAAGTTGGCTGGGTGAGGCTTTGGCTTTGAGGATTTGGCTTTGAGGCTTTGGCTTTGAGCTTTGATTTAAAAGCTGTAAGTGCTTTAAAAGCTTAGAAGCGCCCTCACCCCTACCCCTCTCCCGCATGCGGGAGAGGGGACTAGCTCTCCTGCACTTTCTTTTGCTGCTGCATCGTAGGCTTCGGCAGCGGAAGTCTGATGGCCGGCTTTGGCTTTGGATGTTGCTTTGGCCTTTGCCTTGGCTGTCCCCTCTCCCGCATGCGGGAGAGGGGTAGGGGTGAGGGCAGCTCTTGCTTCAGCTGTTGCTATTGCCTTCGCATTTCGCAGCAGCTGCAGCCGCCCTGCCCTCCAAGCAATCAACCCTCTGCAACAGCCGCATGCTCTACCGGCGGCAAGCCGCGCGCACGCCGTACCAACCGCGCCGTGCCGGTACGCAGGTCATCCAGCAATGCATAGATGGTCGGCAGAAACAACAGGCTGACCACCGTGGAGAACGCCAGACCACCAGCAATCGCGCGTGCCATCGGGTAGTACGGCGGCATGCCATCAGCCGTGGTCGTATTCAATGCAATCGGCACCATCGCCAGGATCGCCGTACCCATCGTCATCATGATCGGACGCAGTCGCTCACGGCTGCCTTCAATCAACGCTTCGGTACGCGATACACCACGTCGCCTCAGGTTGTTGATGTGCTCGATCATGACGATGCCGTTGTTCACCACCACGCCCATCAGCACCAGGATGCCGATCACCGCCATGATGTTCATCTCGGTGCCGGTCAGCCAGAACAGCCAATACACGCCGTAGATCGAGAACAGCACGCAGGACATGATCGCGGCCGGGAACAACAACGATTCGAACACCGCCGCCATGATCACCACCATCAGGATCAGGGCGATGAAGATCGCCGTCACCATCTGGTCCATGCCGTCGAAGTTGATGTTGAAACCGGCACCATTGAAGGTATAGCCATAGCCCGGCGGGAACTGCACCTTGTCCAGGGTTTCCTCGACCGACTTGCGCGCCTGGTCCATCGGCACGTCCTTGGCAAGGCCGGCCTCGATCCTGAGCATGGTCTGCCGGTTCAAGCGCTGGATGGAATTGGCTGCCGGATTGACGTTGACGTCCACCATCGCCAGCAGCGGGATCTCCTTGCCGCTGGAGCTGCGCACCATGAACGAAGACAAGTCCTCGATGCTGTAGTTCTCCGAGCCGGAGAAGCGCACGTTGACCGGAATCTCAACGTCATCCCGATGGAAATCACGCAGCGATGAACCACGCAGCGCCATGCCCACGAACTGCGCCACCTGCTGGGCGCTGAAACCATACGACGCTGCACGCTCGCGGTTGACCCGCACCGCCAGCTCGGCATTGGCATCGCCCACGTCCACGCGCACATCGCGCAGTTTGGGATTGCGCGCCAGGATCGGCACGATGTCGTCGGCCAGCTCGCGCAAGGTCTGGCTTGAGTCGCCGACCAGGCTGAAACGCAAGCCCTGCCCTTCGCTGCCCATGCCACCCGGCCAGCCGATACCGATCTTGGCGCGCGCCGACTGTGGCAGCCCCTTGCGCACTTCTTCCTCGATCTTCTTGCTCTGCTCGCGATCGTCGATGCTCAGGTACAGGCGCGTCTGCGCCCAGCCCTGCTCGGCGAAACGGCTGTACACACGCTTGATCTTGAACTCGTCGCGGTGGGCGTTGACGAAGTCCTCGACCCGCTGCACTTCCTTGCCCATCTCTTCCTTGGAATAAGACCCCTTCCATTGGTAGAAGATGTTGATCTCGTCCGGATCATTGTCATCGCCGCCACCGGTGGTATGGGTCATCGGCCATACGCTGAGCACCGACACCAGCACGATGCCGGCCACGCTCCAGCCACGGTTCTGCAAGGTCCAGCGCAGTATCCGCGCATAGCGCGCCTGCAGACGGCTGATGAACGGCGACTTCAACGCCGGCGGGGTCTTCATCCGCGCCGACAGCATCGGGATCAGGCTCACCGCCACCAGCCACGAAGCCAGCAGCGAGAAGGAGATGGTCAGCGCCAGCTGGGTCAGGTAGATGGTGATGATGTTCTTCTCGCCGAACATCATCGGCAGGAACACCACGCAGTGGCACAAGGTACCGGCTGACAACGCGATCGCCACATGACGGGTACCGATGATGGATGCCATCTCCGGCTTTCCAGGGTATTTCTCGCGCTCCTGGTAGATGCTTTCCACCACCACCACGGCGTTGTCGACCAGCATGCCCACCGCCAGCAGCAAGCCCATCATCGAGATGATGTTCAGGCTGATGCCGGTGAAGTACATGAAGCCCAGCGTCATGATGAAACAGATCGGGATCGCCATCGACACCATCAGCGTCGACGGCCAATGGCGCAGGAAGGCGTACAGCACGATCACCGACAGCAGCAGGCCGATCGCACCGGCCTCGGCCAGGGCCAGCAGCGAACTCGTGACCGCCTTGCCGGAATCCCAGGCAATCTCGATATCGACACCGCGCAACGCCGGATCCTCGCCGAGCAACGCGACTTCCTTGGTCACAGCGCGCGACAGGTCCACCAGGTTCGCCGAGCGCTCCTTGTAGATGTCCACGCCCACGCTGGGCTTGCCTTCCATGCGTCGCACATAGCTCATGCGCTGCGGCTGCAGGCTGACCTCGGCGATGTCGGACAAGCGGGTACCGCGATTGTTGACCGGCAGGTCGCGCAGCTCCTGCACTTCCAGCAGCTCGCCCTTGGGTTGTACGCGCAGGCGACGGCCATCCTCGGTGATCTGCCCTGCCGACACCGCGAAGTTGGCCGCCTGCAGCTTCTGCACCAGATCATTCAGCGCAACGCCGTGTGCGCTGATGCGGTCCTTGTCCAGCGCCACAAGCACTTCCTGCTTGGCCACGCCTTCCACTTCGACGCGGGCCACGCCGGGCAGTCGCTCCAGGCGCTGCTTGATGGCCCGCTCGATCATGTCAGCGCGCGCGGTCAGGTCTTCCGTGCTGTTCAAGCGCAGGCTGATTGCTTCTTGGTCACTGGTGCTCCAGCGCTGCACGTAATAGCGACGGAAGTCGTCCGGCAACTCATCACGCACCGCATCGATACGCTCACGCGCTTCAGATGCGGCCATGGCGATGTCACGGTTCCAATCGCTGAACTCGACCTGGATCTGGCCGCCCTCGGCGTTGGCACGCGAGTTCATCGTCTTGATGCCAGGCATCGTCGCGATGGCCTCTTCAACCGGCCGCAGCAGGTTGCGCTCGACCTCTTCAGGGGTTGATCCCGGGTAAGGCAAGGCGATGAAGAAGAACGGAATGGAAGCCTCGGGCTCCGCTTCCAGCGGCAACTTGAACGCCGCGATCAGGCCGATCACCACCATCGACACGAAGAGCATGATGGTGGTGACAGGGCGGCGGATGGACAGCTCGGTGATATTCATCCGCTCAGTCCTTGATGCCGCCGATGGGGTCCTGCTCATGGCTCAGCACCTGCTCAGCCTGGGCCATGGCCTGGCGCGCACGACGACCACGCTCGGCGTAGTACTCGTCCGGCTTGCGGTCCAGCAGGTCGTACACCACCGGGATCACCAGCAGGGTCAGCATGGTCGACACCAGCAGGCCACCGATCACGGTGATCGCCATCGGTGAACGAACTTCCGCACCTTCACCGAAGGCCAGGGCCAGCGGCAGGAAGCCGAACACCGCGCACAGCGTGGTCATCATGATCGGGCGCAGACGCGAACGTGCGCCCTCAACCAGGGCCTCACGCTTGGCCACGCCCTCCTCGCGCAGCTGGTTGACCTTGTCGATCAGGATGATGGCGTTCTTCACCACCAGACCGACCAATAGGATCAAGCCGATGAACACCACCACCGAAACCGGCGAACGTGCCAGCAGCAAGGCTGCAACCGCGCCAACCAGTGCCAGCGGAATGGTGAACAGGATGACGAAGGGATGCAGCAGCGACTCGAACTGCGATGCCATCACCAGGTAGACCAGGAACACCGCCAAGGCAAAGGCGAACAGCAGCGAGCGGATCGACTCACCCAGCTCCTGGCCCTGGCCACCGATATGCATGCCGACGTCGGTGCCCAGCGGGTTCTTGGCGACCATGCTCTGTACTTCGGTGATGGCCTTGCCGAGATCGATATCGCGCAGGTTAGCCGAGACGATGGCCACACGGCGCTGGTCGGCGCGGTGGATTTCGCTCGGACCGGTGGTGGCGATGACATCGGCCACCGAGCCCAGCTCGATTGGCTTGGCACCGCTCGGATTGACGATCAGGCGACGGATGTCATTGACCGAGGAACGCTCCGACTCCTGCACACGCACCAGCACGTCGATCTTGCGATCGCGGAAGCTGTAACGGGTAGCGACATTGCCCTTGACCTTGTTGACCACCGCATCGGCAATCTGCCGCGTGGTCAGGCCCAGTGCCGCAGCCCGGTCCTGGTCGAACACCACCTGGATTTCCGGGAAACCCTGCTCCACCGTCGACTTGACGTCGGCGTAGTGCGGGCTCTCACGCAACATGCCGGCCAGGCGATTGCCGGCGACGCGGATGTCTTCGAGATTATTGCCCTCGATTTCGATTTCCAGCGGCGGCGACAGCGCGAACAGTTCCGGGCGGGCGAAATCCACCTGCGCCGACGGCCAGGCCTTCATGGTCTCGCGCAGCTTTTCGGTCAGCACCGGCTCAAGCTTGGTGTCATTCATCACCACCGACAACTTGCCGATGTTCTCGCCGCTCTCGGTCGGACTGGCATCCAGGCGGGTACCCGTACCGGAGACGCCGTACAGCAGGCGCACACCCTCTTCGCCGGCATGCTTGCGCTGCACTTCGCGTACCAGTGCATCGGTCTGCGCCAGCGGCGTACCCGGCGGCAGCTTGGCAGTCATCTCGAAGCGGTCCTGGGCCAGCTGCGGCAGCAGGTCCACGCCCAGCAACGGCAGCGCAGCCAAGGTCAGGCCGAAGGCCAGGGTTGCAAAACCCAGGATCGGCCAGGGACGCTTCAATGCCGCCGGCAGCGCGCGCAGGTAGCCGGCTTCAGCGCGACCATACGGCGCCATCGCCAGATCGCTGGCCTTGCGCATCACCGGGCCAATCACCGCAGCCAGACCACGGAACACACGCACCACCGCCCACGCTGCGGCATAGAAGCCATAGCGGAACATCGCGCCGATACCGCGGCCGGCATAGGCAGCCGGCTTCTTCCAGCGACTCTCGGGACGCCACGGCTCACGCGGGTCCTCGGCCGGGAACTCCAACGGCGGACGACCCTTGAGTGCGCTCAGCATCGGGATCAGGGTCATCGACACCACCAACGACACCGCGATGGCGATCGACACAGTCAAGGCCTGGTCG
Source organism: Stenotrophomonas sp. 610A2 (assembly GCF_030549615.1). Classification (NCBI taxonomy): domain Bacteria; kingdom Pseudomonadati; phylum Pseudomonadota; class Gammaproteobacteria; order Lysobacterales; family Lysobacteraceae; genus Stenotrophomonas; species Stenotrophomonas pigmentata. The sequence goes on along the minus strand of NZ_CP130832.1, from coordinate 2,015,351 downwards.
CGGAACAACTGGCCGGCGATACCTTCGACGAACACCAGCGGCAGGAACACCGCGATGGTGGTCAGGGTCGAGGCAACCACCGCCATGAATACTTCGCGGGTGCCCTTGATCGCCGCTTCCAGAATGCCCATGCCGCGCTCGCGCGCCTTGGCGATGGATTCCAGCACCACGATCGAGTCATCCACCACCAGGCCGGTAGCCAGCGCCAGGCCGCCCAGCGACATCACGTTCAAGCTCAGGCCGAGCTGGCCCATGAAGAAGAAGGTGGCGATGATCGAGATCGGCAGCGACAGCGAGATCACGAACGTGCTCCAGCCATCGCGCAGGAACAGGAAGATGATCAGCACCGACAACAGGCCGCCGATCACTGCATCGATCTTGACGTCCTTGATGGCGTGGCGGATGAAGACCGACTGGTCCTCCACCATCGTCATCTCGATGTCCTTGGGCATTTCCTTGCGGATGGTTTCGAGCTTGGCTTCCAGGGCATCGGCAGTGGAAACGGTATTGGCGTCGCCTTCCTTGTAGACCGCGAGTTCGACCGCTTCATGGCCAGCGGCACGGATCACCGCTTCGCGCTCCTTGTAGCCCTGGCGTACCTCGGCCACGTCCTTCAAGCGCACGCTGGGCGCGCTGCTGCTGCCATCGCTGCGCATCGCCGCGATCACGTTGGGATCGCTGCTGCCGAGGATGGCCGACATCAGCTGGCGGTTCTCTCCAGTCGAACTCGCGGTGCTGGAGCCACTGGCCGTGGTCAGCAGCATCTCGCGCATCTGCTCGACGGTGGCGAACTGGTTGACGGTGCGCACCAGGTAACGCTGCGAACCTTCTTCCAGACGACCGCCGGACAGGTTCACGTTCTCCTGCTGCAGGCGCTGGATCACCGTGTCCAGCGAGAGACCAAGCGCGGCCAGCTTGCGCTGGTCGATATCGACCTGGATCTCGTCTTCCAGACCACCGCCGACCTTGACCGCAGCCACGCCACTGACAGGCTCGAGCTTGCGCTTGAGGTCCTCATCGGCATAGCGACGCAGCTCCATCAGGCGGCGCACCGCATCGGCGTCGTTGCCGGCTTCCTGCTTGGACGACAGCGCCAGCCGCATGATCGGCTGGGTCGAGGGATTGAAGCGCAGCAGTACCGGCGGCTTCGCCTCCAGCGGCAGCTGCAGCGTCTCCATCTTGTCGCGCACGTCGAGCCCGGCCTGCTGCATGTCCGTGCCCCAGGCGAACTCCAGCACCACGTCGCTTTGACCGGTGCGCGAGATCGACTTGAGCTTGCGCAGGCCCTTGACGATGCCCAGCGCTTCTTCGGCCGGCTGCGAGATGAGCGTCTCGATCTCGGCCGGCGCCGCACCTTCGTAATCGGTGCGTACGGTCAGGGTGGGATAGCTCAGGTCCGGCAGCAGTTCGACCTTCAGGCTGGACAGCGAGATCAGGCCAAACAACACCAGGGTCAGCGTCATCATCGCGATGGTGACGCGGCGGCGGGTGGCAAACTCGATCAGATCGAAGCCACCGCCGGAAGCCGACGGTCCGTGGTCACTCATTGTTTGGTCGCCTGTGCAGCTGCCGGCGCCTTGCTCGCCGTTGCCACTGCCTTCTCCTTGCCGATCACCTGCACCGCACTGCCTTCGCGCAGTGCGGCCTTGCCGGCGATGACGACTTCGTCACCCTGCTTCAGACCGTTGCGTACTTCGATGAAGCCGGCATCGTCGTATCCCAGGGCCAGCTCGGTACGCACTGCCTTGCCGTCACGCACCACATAGACTGCCGGCTTGCCACCGTCTTCCAGCAGCGCGGTACGCGGCACTACCAAGGCATCGGCGCGCTGGTCGTAGTTGATGCTCAGGCGGCCGAACATGCCTGCCTGCAATGCTTCTTCGCCGGTAAAGGTGGTCACCACACGGAAGGTGCCGGTGCCGTTGTCGACTACTGGCGCAACGCGATCCACCGTACCGGTGAACGGCTTGCCCGGCAGTGCGTCTACCTGCAACGACACGGCCTGGCCCGGCTTGAGCTTGGCGATCTCGCGCTCCGGCACATTGAGGGTGGCTTCCAGCTGCGCGCTGTCAACGATGCGGATGATCGGCGAGTTGATCTGCACGAAGTTGCCCGGCTTGATGTCCCGCGAGGCGACCACGCCGCTGATCGGCGCGACCACCGTCGTGTAGGACAACTCCAGCGTCGCCATCCGGTACATCGCCCGTGCGTTCTCCAGGTCATAGCGCAGCTGATCCACATCGGCGGCACTGACCAGCTGCTGCTGCACCAGTTTTTCGGCGCGGTGATAGCTGTTCTCGAGCTTGCGCATCTGCGCCTCGCTCTGTGCCACGTTCAGGCGCGCACGGTCCGGATCCAGTCGAACCAACGGCTGCCCGGCGCGAACCAGCTGGCCTTCCTCGACCAGCACCGCCAGCGCCACGCCGGAGGTCTTTGCGACCACCTGGGACTCGGCGCGCGGCTCCAGTGCAGCGGTGCCGGTATAGCTGGCGGCAATGGCACGGCGCTCGGCCTTGGCCACTTCCACCGGCACGGCGTCGCTGGCCTTCTGCTCATCCGGCGTCTTGGCCTTGGCTTCCTCGCCGCCGGCCTTGCAACCGCCAAGCAGCAGGGAAGTGGTGATCAGGAGTGCAGCAGCGCAGCTTCCGGTGCGGGCGTGCAGAGTGAAAAGTCGCGACATCGTCTTGTCCCTGGGGATGCGTAGGCAGGTGTTGTAGCAAAGTATTGCACCACCCCACACCCACACCATGCCCCGAAAGTCATGGGTACCACTAATAGGTGTGGGCTACCGCAGTGCAGCATCCAAGCGCCTGTTCCGAACGGGTAAATACGCGGGCTATACTCGGCCCGTTCCGTGTCCCCACGGCGGAACAACAGACCCGCTCACCGGACAAGGAAACCATGCGCTCGCAGCCGCTCGCCGCTTGTTTCGCTCTGGCTTTTGCCCTGCTTTCCGGGGCCGCCCACGCTGATACGCAGTCTGCTACACCCGCCGTGTCTCCCGCCCCTGCGCCCGCCGCCGCTCCCGCGCCGGCCAGCAGCGGCAATGCCGACGCCGGACGCACCTTGGCTTACACCTGCCAGGGCTGCCACGGCATCACCGGCTACAAGAACGCCTACCCGAGTTATCGCGTGCCGAAGATCGGCGGCCAGTCAGCGCAATACCTCACCCAGGCCCTGACCGAGTACCGCGAAGGCAAGCGCAAGCATCCCACCATGCAGGCGCAGTCGATGAGCTTCAGCCCGCAGGACATCGCGGACCTGTCTGCTTACCTGTCCACCATCAAATAAGCATCGCTCATGTCGAAAGCCACGCACGCAACGCGTCTCGCCATCGTCTTGTTCGCTGCCTGTTCCTTGGCTGCCTGTTCGCAGTCCGAGGTCGAATCGTCCGGCAAATCCGCCGCCGATCCGGGCCACGCCAGTGGTGAACATGGTTCCCGTTCCTCCGCCGGTTTACCGCAAGGGCGCATTGCTGCCGGTGAGCAGCTGGCCAATGCCAAAGGCAAGGCGACCGGGCAGAGCTGCATCGACTGCCACGGCGCCGACGGCAACAATCCGATCGACCCGACCTACCCCAAGCTGGGCGGTCAATATGGCGATTACCTCGCCCATGCCCTGCAGGCTTACCGTGGCGGCACCCGCGACCACATGCTGATGACCCCGCAGGCCCAGAACCTGAGCGATCAGGACATCGCCGACCTCGCCGCCTACTTCGGCAGCAGGCCCAGCCAACTGCGCGACCTGCACGGCGTGGATTGAGGTCCACCATCGGGGCCCCGCACTGACACAACAAAGCCGCCCTCGGGCGGCTTTGTTCTCAATACGCTTCGCACTGTTTGTGGGAGCGGCGTAAGCCGCGAAGCTGACACTGATGGAGCACCACTCTTTTGTGCCACCTGAGGCGCCATCTGCACCGCGGCTTACACCGCTCCCACAACGGATACCTGATCACGCATGCCACTTTATCGATGTTTGATCTGCGGCGAGAACTTCCCGGGTGCCCTGCTGGGCAAACCCTCGCCCGTTGGCTTCTATGCAACCCGCTTCGTGGAAGCAGCAACCCCAGATGAAGCAGAAGCTCGGGTTCTGGACTTGCTTCGAAACGAAGATGTACTGCAGATTCCTGCAGAACTACGCAACGAGGACGCCCGGGTTTTCTTCGAGGAGATCGTAGAGGTCAGCGCCGACAGCGAGCGCATACCGAACTCCGGCTTCACATTCTTCGTCATGGGCAGCTGACATTCCTGCGGACCTGAGCTGCTCAGATAGCCCACCCTAAACGGTTGCTTTTGTCTTCCAGCACTTCTTTGTTGAACGGGATGATCGGCGGCAGCCGTGCTTATGACTCTGTATGTGGGAGCGGCGTAAGCCGCGAAGCTGACATTGCCGAAACCGCAGGCAAATGCGGCATCTGATCCGGTACGAGCTTCGCGGCTTACGCCGCTCCTACAAGAACCAACGCGGCATGCGGCGCGCCGCTGGACACTCAGCGACTGCCGTTATCTTCCTGCAGTTCTTTCTTGAACGGGATATCCGGCGGCGGCCGCGCTTCCGCGGGTTGCTCCTGCATGTTCGGGTTGGTCAGGCCACAGCCGCCTCCGAACTGCAGCATCGACACCACGCAGGAAATCTTGCTGTTGGAACCGGGGATCGGAATCTCCACGCTCTTGATGCCCCTGCGCACCCATTCGGCCAACAAGGACTCATTGGGCGCCCAGTATTTGTCGAACGAAGTCGGCGTGAAACCATAGGGCGGGCGCTTGAGCCAGGTGCCGGATTCGGCGATGCGCTCACGGCTCCAGGTATCGGTATCGCCACCGGGCGCGCCGCGTTTGGCCGCGTCCTGAGACTGACCCTCATTGCCGCCCAGTTTTACGCTGCCATCGGCGTTGAACAGCCCTGCCCCCTTTTCAGCCTGACCGCCAGCGCTGCCGGCAACCTGACGCTGGGAAGCACCCCAATCATCGCCACGCGTCGGTGCAGCCCAACCTCCGCTGCGGTCGACAGGTTTTGGTCCAGCGCCCGGGCTTGTACCCGGACGTGGACTCGGATTGGCTGCCGCAGCCTGCCCTGCGGCCGGCGCCGCGTTCGTCGAGGCGCTGGCCTGCGCCGTACTGGCTGATGCCTGCGCTGCAGCGGGGGCAGTCGAAGCCGATGTAGCCGGTTTGTCCGGCACGCCTGCCACCGAGCGCTCACGCACCGCCGTTGTCGGCGTCCTCACCTGCACTTCGGCATCGCGCGTGGGCAACGCGGCCATCGCTACCGATTCCTGCGGCACAGTTTCGATCTGGCGCTCACGCACACCCAATTGCGGCGTGCGCACCTGCACCTGCGCCTCGCGCACGCGTGCCTGAGGAAGCGTGACCGATTGTTGCTCAGCGACTTCGATCTGGCGCTCTCGCACCTGCACCTGGGAGGGCCGCAGCTGCACGGCGATCTCGGTGGGCTGGCGCACGGAAGGTGTTGGTTGCGGGCGATCAACCGCAGTTTCGACAGTACGCTCCCGCACCTGGGTTTCCCGCGTGCGAAGTGTCGGCGCCGCCACCGCGACCGGGGGCACGATGAAATCGGTGGTTGGTCGAGTTGTCTCGGTGACCTGCAGAGGCTGTTCGACAGGCGGCGCGGGCTCGGACGTTACCGGCTCCGGCAGCGCCGGAACTTCCTGCATCGCTTGCGCCGCAGGGGGTTGCTCAGCCTGCTGCTCGATGGACGCAGCGGCTGCGCTTGCGGCGGGCAAAGAAGCCGGTGTCGGCGCAGCGCCTGCAGCCGGCTCCGCAGCAGCAGCGCCCGCCGCACCAGCCTCGGCATCCGGTGCACCACCGCCTTCATCCTGGGCGGTACCGTCGCCAATGAATTCCACCTGCACACGCTCGCCTTCCTCGGCGTTCTGTTCCGGCACGTTGCTGCGCACCAGCGCGACCCACAGCAGCAGCAAGGCAAACAGCACGTGCAGGCCAGCACTGAAGAAGCCGGCGAACCAGCGCAGACCACGCTGGTCGCGCGGCGGCGGATCGCCACCATTCCAGAACAGCAGCACGATGATCCGCCACAAGGGCAGCGGTGCAGCCGCGGCGTCGCGCGGCCGTGGCGTTCGCGCGGCCATGACCCCGGCAGCATCAACATCAACAAACGCCGACAGCCCCTTGGACACGCGCGTACGCAGCCAGTTGCTCCAGCTGTACGGCATGCCGGTGCGGCGATCGTGCAGGATGCTGGTCTGCCGGCGCGCGGCCAGCAGATTGATCAGCTCGGTAACCGATGTCACCGGCATGCGTGGTAGCGGCTCAGCCCGCGCCGTCGCGCGGGATATACGGCGCCTGACCGGTTTCGTGGTCGGTGGCGTCGCGCACGGCGGTGATGCCCGGCACCCGGCCCATCAAGGTCTTCTCGATCCCCTGCTTCAAGGTCACATCGGCCATGCCGCAGCCGTGGCAGCCACCACCGAATCGCAGCAGTACCACGCCGTCAGCCGACACTTCCTGCACCGCGACGCGGCCGCCATGCGAAGCCAGCTGCGGGTTGATTTCGTTTTCGATCACCCAGCGCACACGCTCGACGATGGACGCTGCATCACCGGGTGCTTCGCCCTTGATCTTGGGCGCCTTGATGGTCAGCTGCTGGGTGCCGGCCGCCTGGGTGACGAAATCGATCTCGGCGCCGTCCAACCACGCCACGCTGGTGGCGGCGACGTACAAAGTGAAGCCATCGCAGTCCACGGCCCACTCATCACCGAGCAGGTCAGCCGGCTCGGCAAACTCGAGGCGCGCATCGGCGGTGGGGGTTCCGGGGTCCATCGCGCTCAGCCGCACGCCCATTCCGGGCACGGCCTCACGTTCGATCAACTTGCGGAAATGCGTTTGGGCGGTATCTGAGATCTGGATCATGCGGGTATTCTAGCCGTGTCTTGGTTGCCACCGATGGGACAGTGATTCCAACGGCGGCACAGTTCAGTCACCTGTTATGGAGGTTTGCATGGCCCCTGATCTCATCCCGCTGGCACAAGCGCACTGCAGCCCGCGCCGGGGCAGCGAATATCGTCTCGGCCAGGCCCGCGTCGCCGAGCTGCTGCCGCAGGTTCCGGGCTGGGAGCTGGCCGAGAACGGCCAGGCCCTGACCCGTACATTCCGCTTCGACAACTACCACGGCACCATGGCGTTCGTGAACGCGCTGGCCTGGGTTGCGCACCGCGAAGACCACCACCCTGACCTGGGCGTGCACTATGACCGCGCCGTTGTGCGCTTTTCGACCCACGATGTGGGTGGGCTGAGCGAAAACGACTTCATCTGTGCCGCCAAGGCATCCGCACTAACGGAGCAATGACATGAAACTGCGTCTGCTGTTCGCTGCATTGGGCACCGTTGCTGCACTGAGCGCCTGTAACTCCTCCGACCAACCGGCCGCGCCAACCGTCGCCCCGACCGAAGTGGCCGCCGTTCAGACCCCGCCGCCGGACTACCCAGCCGAGTTGGCCTGCACCGGCGTTGGCGGCAAGAGCGTGCTGCGCGTGGTGGTTGGCCCGCAGGGCACGCCTACCGAGGTCTCGCTGGTCACCAGCAGCGGCAACAGCCAGCTGGACGACTCCGCCGCGCGCCGCGTGCGCGAATGGAAGTTCAACCCGGCCACCCGCAACGGCCAGCCGGTGCCTACCACCATCCAGGTACCGGTCAGCTTCAACCCGCCGGACCCGAAGCCGAATGAGTGCTTTGCCATCGAAGAACGCGCGCGTCGTGGCGGCTGATCACGACTGATGCATCCAGTTACCCCCGAAAATCTATGGATGGCCTTCGGGCTGACCCTGGCCGCCGGCCTGGCCACCACCGTCGGCAGCCTGATGGTGGTGTTCTCCAAACGCCCCAACCCGCGCCTGCTGGCCTTTGGCCTGGCCTTTGCCGGCGGCGCGATGGTCTATGTGTCGCTGTCGGAGATCCTGAACAAGTCCGTGGCCTCGTTTGCGCTGGCATACGGCGAGCGCCTCGGCTTCACCTACGGCACGCTCTGGTTCCTGGGCGGCGTACTGCTGGTGGTGTTGATCGACCATTTCGTGCCCAACCCACACGAAACCCTGGACAAGCAGGACCCTGCCTTCAAGGAAAAGAGCCGCAGCAACATCCGCCGGGTCGGCCTGCTCAGCGCGGTGGCGATCACCGCCCACAACTTCCCGGAAGGCCTGGCGACCTTCTTCGCCACCCTCGAAAGCCCCTCGGTCGGCCTGCCATTGGCCTTCGCCATTGCCATCCACAACATCCCCGAAGGTATCGCCATCGCGGTACCGGTGTACTTCGCCACCGGGCGCAAGTCCTATGCGGTTTTCGCCAGCCTGCTGTCGGGGCTGGCCGAGCCGGTTGGTGCCGCCATCGGCTACTACGCCCTGGCCGGCTCGTTGTCCCATGCCACCTTCGGTGCGGTGTTCGGCCTGATCTCCGGCATCATGGTGTTCCTGGCCCTGGACGAACTGCTACCGGCAGCCAAGCGTTACGCCAAGGGCCACGAGACCGTTTACGGACTGGTGATCGGCATGGCCACGATCGCGGTGAGTCTTGTGCTGTTCAAGTGGTAGGAGGCCCCGGCCGGCGGCAATCCAGCTGGGCCTGAACAAAGCCTCTTGCAGGAGCGGCGTCAGCCGCGAAGCCGGCATTGCTGAAATTGCCAGCATGTTCGCGGCCTGACTGATCTGTGGCTTCGCGGCTGACGCCGTTCCTACAGACACCTGTCAGACCATGGGGAACCACCGCACTGGCGGCCCCAACCCGACTCCAAGGCCTCAAAGCCTGTTCATTGCCTCGACCAGATCCGGCGGCAATGGCGCATTCAATACATAAGGTGTCTTGCCACCATCCAGCGCAAACTCCAGCGAGGCCGCGTGCAGGAACAGGCGTTTCAGCCCGATCTGCTCACGAAAGCGCTTGTTGACTGCAGGATCGCCGTATTTGTCGTCACCTGCCACCGGATGGCCGATGTGCTGGGCATGCACACGGATCTGGTGGGTACGGCCGGTTTCGATCCGGACTTCGCAGTAGGATTGCCCACCGCGCCGCTCCAACACCTTGAAATGACTCAGCGACGGCTTGCCGATCGCATTCACCTGAACGTGGCGCTCACCGCCCTGGCGCAGGCCAACATGCAACGGTGCGTCCACACTCATCACGCCATCGGGCATGCGCCCAGCCAGCAAGGTCAGGTAGCGCTTCTGGATGCCACCGTGGTCTTCACGCAGCAAGGCCTGCAGCTCGACCAGGGCCGAACGCTTCTTGGCGAGAATCAGCAAGCCGGAAGTGTCCCGATCGAGCCGGTGCACCAGCTCCAGGTTCATGTTCGGCCGTAGCGCGCGCATGGTCTCGATCGCACCGTGGCTGATACCGCTGCCACCGTGACTGGCCACGCCGGTCGGCTTGTTGATCACCAACAGCTTGGCGTCCTCGAAGACGATGGCCTCTTCCATGCGCTGCAGGAAGCTGCTCGGCGGCGGCGCCTTGTCTCCCAGCTCATTGAGATTGACCGGCGGGATACGTACTTCTTCACCGCCATCCAGCTTGCGATCGGCCTTGGCACGGCCACCATTCACTCGAACCTGGCCGCTGCGGACCAGCTTATAGACCAAACTGCGCGGCGCGCCCTTCAGCTGACCCAACAAGAAGTTGTCCAGTCGCTGTCCTGCCCTGTCTTCGGGCACTTTGATCATGCGCACGCTGCTCTTGGCGGCAGGTGGTGCTTGGGGCTTGTCGGAATCAGTCATCGGCCTATTTATTCTGCTACACTCGGGGGGCGATATAAGGGTTTGATTTCGTTGGAAGTTGGTCAGGGCCAGAAGCCCCGCTCCCTACGAATCCGGCACAGTGCGCGGCCACCGCCCCCGGGGCGGCCATGTTAGCGGCTCGTCGGCGTTCCCGGCCATCGCCGGATGCCAAAAAGCATCCGAGCTGGACGAAACCCATGTCCCGCGCGACGCCAACGGCCACGGCCGCGGGCGGCCGCCGGCCCTGAAACACCTAAAACAAGAAAGAAGCGCTCCCGCGGCCTGCCGTGGTGTCGTAGCGCTGGAAACCCAAGCCGCCCTGCCCGCGCCTGCGCGAATGGGCGGCGAACCGTGTCCAGAGGCGAAACCCCATGGCGTTCCGCGCGGTAGCAGCGCGCGAGGAACGCACAATGAAGCGAATGCTGATCAATGCCACGCAGGCTGAAGAACTGCGCGTGGCCATCGTCGACGGGCAAAACCTGTACGACATCGACATCGAACAGCCGTCGAAGGAACAAAAGAAGTCCAACATCTACAAGGGACGTATCACCCGTCTCGAGCCATCGCTCGAGGCTGCCTTTGTCGAGTACGGCGGTGACCGCCACGGCTTCCTGCCGCTGAAGGAAATCTCCCGCGATTACTTCCAGGCCGGCGTGGACCACCACAAGGCCAGCATCAAGGAACTCCTGCGCGAAGGCCAGGAAATCGTCGTACAGGTCGACAAGGAAGAGCGTGGCAACAAGGGCGCCGCCCTGACCACCTTCATCTCGTTGGCCGGCCGTTACATGGTGCTGATGCCCAACTCCCCCTCTGCCGGCGGCGTATCCCGTCGCATCGAGGGTGAAGACCGCGCCGCCCTGAAGGAAGCGCTGGACAAGCTGAACATCCCCGAAGACATGGGCGTGATCATCCGCACCGCCGGCGTCGGCCGCGATGCCGAAGAGCTGCAGTGGGATCTGGACTACCTGTTGCAGGTATGGCGCTCGATCGCCGAAGCCGCACTGACCAAGCCGGCCCCGTTCCTGATCTACCAGGAATCGCGCCTGATCGTGCGTGCCCTGCGTGACTACCTGCGCTCGGACGTCGGCGAGATCCTGGTCGACACCGAGGAACTGTACGAGACCGCACGCGACTTCATGCAGCAGGTGATGCCGCAGACCCTGCGCAAGCTCAAGCATTACAAAGACGACATCCCGCTGTTCAACCGCTTCCAGATCGAATCGCAGATCGAGGCGATCTACGAGCGCAACGTGCGCCTGCCGTCCGGCGGCTCAATCGTGGTTGACCAGACCGAAGCACTGACCGCCGTCGACGTCAACTCGGCCCGCTCCACCAAGGGCAGCGACATCGAAGACACCGCCTTCCAGACCAATCTGGAAGCGGCCGAAGAAGTCGCCCGCCAGCTGCGCCTGCGCGACCTGGGCGGCCTGGTGGTCATCGATTTCATCGACATGTCCTCCAGCAAGCACCAGCGCGAAGTCGAGAACCGCCTGCAGAATGCGCTGAAGTACGACCGTGCCCGCGTCCAGCTGGGCCGCATCTCGCGCTTCGGCCTGATGGAAATGAGCCGCCAGCGCCTGCGTCCGAGCCTGGGCGAATCCAGCCAGATCGTCTGCCCGCGTTGCGACGGCCAAGGCCGCATGCGCAGCATCGAGTCGCTGTCGCTCTCCATCATCCGCGTTGCCGAAGAGCATGCGATGAAGGAGAACACCGGACAGGTGCTGGTCCAGGCCCCGGTCGAGATCGCCAACTACCTGCTCAACGAGAAGCGCAGCGCCCTGCGTGAAATCGAGCAGCGCCATGACGCGCCCATCGTCATCGTTGCCGATGAGCAGCTGCACACCCCGCATTACGAAGTCACGCGCCTGCGCGACAACGAGCTGGGTGAAGAGTCGAGCAAGCCCAGCTACCAGCGTGGCACCCCGCGCAAGCTGCCGGTGCATGCACTGACCAAGGCACAGCTGAACATCCCGGCACCGGCCGTAACCCACGTCAAGCACAGCCAGCCTGCGCCGATCCGTGAAGTCGTCGAAGCCGCGCCGGCTCCGGCACCGGTTGCCGCACCTGTCGCCCCCGCCGCTGGCGGCGTGATGGGTTGGCTCAAGCGCGTGTTCGGCGGCGAGCCGGCACCGGCAGCACAGCCGGCCCAGCCGCAGCAGCGCCAGGACAACGGTCGCAACAACCGCAACGATCGCGGCAACCAGCGCCGTGACGGTCGCAACGGCCAGCAGGGTCGCGGTGGCAATGGCAATGCTGGCGGCAACGCCAACGGCAACCGCCGTGACGAGCAGCGCCGCGAAGATCGCCGCCAGAACGCCGACAAGCCGCAGCAGCAGGGCCAGCAGCAGGCGCAGAACAACGCCCAGCAGCAACCGAAGCAGCGCAACAACGAGCAGCAGCGCGGCGAGCAGGCTCAGCAGCAGCCCAAGCAGCAGCGCAACAACGAGCAGCAGCAGGCCAAGCAGCCCAAGCAGCCGAAGCAGCCCAAGCCACAGCAGGACACCGACAAGCAGGCGCAGCAGCAGAACGCGCAGGGTGAGAAGCCCGCACGCCAGCAGCAGGCACAGCCGGAAGCCACGCGCGCAACTGCACCGGCCGTCGCAGCACCGGTCGCCGCAGCTGCTGTTGTTGCCAACGAAGCCGTTGCCAACACCGATGCCGCGGTGAAGGAAAACACCATTGCAGCCGAGGTCGCCAAGCCGGCGGTCGTGTCCGAGGAGCAGCCGGCAGTGGCTGTGATCCTGGACGAAAACGGCAACCCGGTTGCAGCAGCCGAAGACGGTGCCGGCGAAGCCGGTGGTCGTCGTCGTCGCGGTCGCCGCGGTGGCCGTCGCCGTCGTCGTGGTAACGGTGAAGGTGCCGCCAGTGGTGAGAACCAGGGCGGTGACGAGGACGGTCTGGACGGTTTTGATGACGCCGATGGCGAAGTCAATGAAGCCCAGGCCAAGCCCGCCAGCAGCCAGCCCGAGTTCGAGTTCGATGACGAGCCCGCAACCCCGGCCGCACCGGTGTCCGCTCCGGTAGCAGCAGCCAAGCCGGTTGTTGCAGCACCCGTGCAGGCCGCCGCAGCTGTTGTTGCTGCAGCACCTGTCGCTGCTGTCGAAGCAGCTGCCTCGGCACCGATTGCCGAGGCCCCGGTCGCTGAGGCCGTTGTCGCAGCAAGCGCACCGGCTCCAGTCGCTCCGGTCGAAGTGGCAGCTGCCGCTGAGCCGGTAGTCGTCAAGGCCGAGCAGGCGATCAGCGCTCCGGTGGAAACCGTCGCTGAAGCTGTCGTCGCAGCACCGGTGGTCGCCACCGTGGAAGCGCCTGTCGCTGCCCCGGTAACTGTCAGCGCACCGGCAGAAGTCGCCGCCGCGCCAATCGCGCCAGTCGCCGCTGCTGAACCGGTCAACGCAGCACCAGCGCCGGTCAGCGTCCCGCAGCCGGAACCGGCCGCGGTGGTGGTTGCACAGCCTGCAGCACCGGAAAACGGGCAGCTGTTCGCCCAGGCCCCGGTTGTTGAAGAAACTGCTGAAAAGCCGGTCGTTGAGCCCGCTGCGCCAGCTGCTGCGGTCGCACCGACGCCCGTCGTTGTCGCTCCTGCCGTAGACGCGGAAAGCGTCGCAGCAGAGGCAGATGCCGAGGCCGAGAAGCAGGAAGACGACCAGCCGCGTAGCGTCTGATTCGTCCAGCAAGCTTGAAAGCGGAAGGCGGCCTCAGGGCCGCCTTCTGCGTTTCTAGGCCATGCAATCACAGCGACGAAGGTCCCCCCCCCCCGCTGTAGGAGCGGCGTAAGCCGCGAAGCAAGCAGATCATCAGATGGGACAGTCGTCTGCCGCTTCAGTAATGCCAGCTTCGCGGTTCACACCGTTCCCACAAACAGATAGTCGCCAAGCCATTTTCAGACTGGACAATTGACATGCGAATATCGCGCGCTCAAACAAAAAGAGCACAGCGCTATCGCTGTGCTCTTTTTGATTCGACTGCATTCGAAGGGCGCTGTTCCGCAGAACGATGCCTGCAAGAAGTGCTCTCGGCTCAAATCGCCTTGGTCGGATCACCAACACCGTACTGAGCGGCCAACCGGGCCAGAGCAATGTTGTCCTGCACGCCCAGCTTCTGGAACAGGCGCGCTTTATGGGTATTCACCGTCTTTGCGCTGAGGCTCAGACGACGCGCGATTTCTTCCTGGCGGTGCCCCTGGATCAGCAGCAAGGCCACTTCCAGTTCACGCGGCGAGAGCAGGTCGAACGGCGATGCGCCGCCTTCCAGATTGGACAGCGCAAGGTTCTGCGCAATGCTGGTGGCCAGGTAACGCTTGCCGATGGCAACGTCATGCACAGCGCGGATCAGCTCTTTCGAGTCACCGCCCTTGCCCACGTAGCCGGACGCTCCCGCCTCCAGCAAGCGCTTGGGCATCGGCCCGTCTTCCAGCACGGAGACGATGATTACCTTGGTGCCGTGGTCACCCTTGACGATGCGCTCGGTGATCTCCAGGCCACTCAGGCCCGGCAGGTGCAGATCACAAAGCACGACGTCTGGTTTCAGACGGCGAATCTGCGGCAGCGCGACATCTCCGCTGTCCGCTTCACCGATGACTTCAATCCCGGTTTGCCCCGAAAGAATCATCCGAATGCCCGTGCGCACTAGCGCGTGGTCATCGATAAGAAAAACGCTGATGGTCATGAAGGATTCCTCGCGGCGAGGTGACGGTTGAAGCCTTGGGCGCGGCAAAATCCGAGCATGCGAGGCGACGGCCCTCCCCCGTCCCTCATGGCAAGGCCATGTGTATTATCAAGCAGAAGTGGCCCAACTGGGCTCTATCGGACACCCGCTCGCAGGAAATGTATCTGTAGTTTTGAGCATCAGGATGATGCGGTTTATGCGCCTGCGGCTGGCGAGCTCACTATGCCGTTGCAGCCAATACTGTATCCATCAGGTCAATTCGTCCAATGACTTAGGACTTCTCTTACCTCTTCGACAATCCCGATTGCAATGCGCCTCACGGCGTCGGGAGCGACCAGCGGCGGCGGAACATCACCGTATAGACCCCTGTCACCCAGATCATTGCGGCACACCAGCCACCAAGAATGTCCGAGGGGTAATGCACCCCCAGGTAGACCCGGGACAAGCCCACCGAGACGACAAAACCACTGACCAGCGCTACCACCGGCCATCGCCAGCGCGTGCGCCAGGTCAAGAACACCAGGGTCAGCCCCAAGGTCATCGAGCCCATCGCGTGCCCGCTGGGGAAGCTGAACGTGCTTTCCGGGGCGATAGACTCCCACAGGCTCGGCCGTTCACGTTGGAAGATCTGCTTGCTGCCCAGGTTCAACAGCGCAGAACCGATGAAGGCCGTCGCCGCAAATGCGGCCTTGCGCCAATGCCGCCGCAACAGCAGCGCCACCACGATCAGGATATCCAGGGGAATGACGCCCCACTGGTAGCCGAGCTTGGACATCAGCACGAAGAAGCCGTTCAGGCCCGGCGTCGCCATTGCATGCATGCGCAACAGCAGCGCAGCATCGAAATGGAAGGCCTCGGCCTCATGGATCTCGTCGGCCAAGGCCACGAAACCCGCCAACGGCAGCAGCACGCCGATGAACAACACCAGCAGCCGCCACGCATTGTGGGCGAGCCAGCGGCGCAGACCGGCAGCTTCGCTCCGGGAATCAACCGGAGCTTCGGGCATACCGGGTCTCGACGTAGTCATCAATCAAGGCGACAAACTCGTGGGCGATGTTTTCACCGCGCAGGGTGACCTTCTTCTCGCCGTCGACGAACACCGGCGCGGCAGGGGTTTCGCCGGTACCCGGCAGCGAAATGCCGATATTGGCGTGACGCGACTCACCCGGGCCGTTGACGATGCAACCCATCACAGCCAACGTCATGTTCTCCGCGCCGGGATGGCTGACGCGCCACACCGGCATCTTCTCGCGCACGTGGTTCTGCACCACCTTGGCCAGCTCCTGGAAGAACTCGGAGGTGGTCCGGCCGCAGCCCGGGCAGGCAGTAACCATCGGCGTGAAAGCGCGCTGGCCGGTGGTCTGCAGCAGCTCCTGGGCGACGATGACTTCCTGCGTGCGCGACTGGCCGGGATCCGGTGTCAACGAGATACGGATGGTGTCGCCAATACCTTCCTGCAACAGCACCGCAAGCGCTGCCGAGGAGGCAACGATGCCCTTGCTGCCGATGCCGGCCTCGGTCAGGCCCAGGTGCAGAGCGAAGTCCGAGCGCTGCGCCAGGTCGCGATACACGGCAATCAGTTCCTGCACGCCGCTGACCTTGGCCGACAGCACGATACGGTCGCGCGGCAGGCCCAGTTCAACCGCGGTCTCGGCCGAATCCAGCGCCGAACGGATCAAGGCCTCGCGCAACACGCGGCCGGCATCCCAAGGCTGTGCACGCTGGCTGTTCTCGTCCATCAGCTTGGCGGCAAGCGCCTGGTCCAACGAGCCCCAGTTGGCGCCAATGCGCACCGGCTTGTTGTACTTGATGGCGAACTCGATCAACTGCGCGAACTGGGTGTCCTTCTTCTTGCCGAAGCCGACATTGCCCGGATTGATGCGGTACTTGGCCAGCGCCTCGGCGCAGGCTGGCTCGCCGGTCAGCAGCTGGTGGCCGTTGTAATGGAAGTCACCGATCAACGGCACGTCGATGCCCATCATCGCCAACTTCTCGACGATGCGCGGAATCGCCGCGGCCGACTCGGGGTTGTTGACGGTCAGTCGCACCATCTCCGAGCCTGCGCGCCAGAGCTCGGCCACCTGCTTGACGCTGGCAGCCACATCGGCGGTATCGGTATTGGTCATCGACTGCACCACCACGGGATTGCCGCCACCCACCTTGACGCCGCCAATGGCAACGGACTGGGTGATGCGGCGGGGCCACGAGGTAGCGTCGGTGGGCGGTGTTGGGCGGGTCACGGCGTCATGCATGGCCCATTTTAGCGCGCCAGCCGCCCCCACGGCATGAACCTTGGATTGCATGGCAGCCGCCGCGACAGCATACGATTACGCCATGGAAACCCGAGACACCTCTTTTCTGCGCACGCTGTGCAGCCTGCGCTGGCTGGCCACCGCCGGCCAGGCCGCCACCATCCTGGTAGCCACCTGGCTGCTAGGGCTGGAACTGCCGCAGGAGCCGCTATGGGCCGGCGTCGCCGTATTGGCTTTGTTCAACCTGTACGTGCAGCTGCGCGTGCATGACACCGATCCAGCGCCCGTCACCGCCTTCGGCCACATCCTGGTCGATGTCACGGTACTGACCTGGATGGTGGGCTGGAGCGGCGGCATCGCCAATCCCTTCGGCTCGCTGTTCCTGATCCTGATCGCACTGGCCGCGCTGGCGCTGCCGCTGCGCTGGACGCATGCGGTGGCCGCCGCCTGCGTCGGTGGTTATGCGCTGAGTGCGGTATTCGGCCTGCCACTGCAGGGCGGCTACTTCGACACGATGAGCCTGCACCTGTGGGGGGCGGCAGCCAACTTCCTGTTGTCCAGCGTGGTGGTACTGGTGTTCTCGACCCGCCTGGCCGCGGCCTTGCGCGAGCGCGAGAGCCAGTTGGCGATGTTGCGCGAACGCTTCGTCCGCAATGAAGGCATCGTTGCCCTGGCCACGCACGCGGCCTCCGTCGCCCACGAGCTCAACACGCCGCTGGCGACCATGACCCTGCTTACCGATGACATCGTCGAGCAAGGTGCCGCCACTCCGGAAATGCGCGATGACCTGGAAACCCTGCGCGAGCTGCTGGTGCAGTGCCGGGAAAAAGTACTGGCATTGGCAGCCCCCGCCGAAGGTGCTGGCAGTCGCGCGCCGGTATCCATCGCCAGCGTGCTCGAACAATGGCGATTGGTTCGCCCGACCATCCAACTGCGGCGCAACCCCGACGCGCCGCTGCAGCTGAAGCTGGACCCGGGCATCGGCCACCTGCTGCAGGTACTGCTGAACAATGCCGCCGACGCCGGCGAACACGCAGGACGTGCGCAGATCGACCTGGATATCCGCATCCACGAGGGCCAGCTTTACGGCGAGGTGCGCGATTACGGGCCCGGCTTCAATGCCAACGACGCCGCCCTGCCGGGGACCTTGTTCAGCAGCGGAAAAAGCAACGGCATGGGTGTCGGTCTGGCGCTGTCGCATGCCACCATTGAGCGTCTGCACGGCGAATTGTGGATGCGTCCGGCCGAAGGCCAGGGAGCACGCGTCGGCTTTCGCCTGCCGTTGAACAACATCGAGGTAAGTCCATGAATGCTCCAGCCACCCACGGCCTGCTGGTCGATGACGACCCGCTTTACCTGCGCACACTGCAGCGCACCCTGGCCCGTCGTGGCATCGAAGCAATCACCGCCACCGACATCTCCAGCGCCCTGCAGCTGGCCATGCAGACAGCGCCAGCATTCGCGCTGATCGACCTGAAGCTGGGCAGCGAATCCGGCCTGAACCTGATCCAGCCGTTGCGCGAGTTGCGACAGGACATGCGCATCCTGCTGGTTACCGGCTATGCATCCATCGCGACCGCGGTGGAAGCGATCAAACTGGGCGCGGATGACTATCTGCCCAAGCCGGCAACGGTGCAGATGATCCTGCGCGCACTTGGCGAGGAGGACGAGGCCGGCGAGGAGCCGGAGGATATTGAACCGCCGGATGCGATGACGCCGATCAGCCGCCTGCAGTGGGAGCACATCCAGCAGGCGCTGCACGAGACGGGCGGCAATGTGTCCGCAGCGGCGCGCTTACTTGGCATGCATCGTCGCTCACTGCAGCGCAAGCTGACCAAGCGACCAAGCCCGGAGCGGGACCCGAACCGCTGACGGAGCAATGCTCAAAGCCCCTCTCCCGTTTACGGGAGAGGGGTTGGGGTGAGGGCAGCTTTTGACGTTCGCTCAAGCAGCGAAAAGCTACCCCTCCCCAACCCTCCCCTTGCCTTCGGCAAAGGGAGGGAGCAAAAAAAGCCGCGCATCTCTGCGCGGCTTTTTTTGTTGCAAACGATGATCCGCTATCAGCGCAAGCGCGCCAACAGCTCCCGGGTCATCGGGTCGGCGATTTCCACCACCTCGCCCTGCAACGCCGGCAACAACTGGCTGGCCAGCTGCTTGCCCAGTTCAACACCAAACTGGTCGAAGGCATTGATGTCCCAGACCAGCGATTGCACGTACACCGCATGTTCGTACATGGCGATCAGCGCGCCCAGCGATTGCGGAGTCAGTGCATCCAGCAGGATCATCGTGCTCGGGCGACCGCCCGGATACTGGCGGTGCGGGTCTTCGCTGTCCTGACCGTTGGCCAGCGCTTCGGTCTGCGCCAGCAGGTTGGCCAGCAAGGCCTGATGGTTGATTTCATAGGGATCGTCATTGTGCACGCAGCCGATGAAATCGGCCGGCACGATGCTGGTGCCCTGGTGCAGCGCCTGGAAGAAGCTGTGCTGCACGTCGGTACCTGCGCCACCCCACCACACGGACACGGTGTCGCCATCGACCGGGCTGCCGTCGCGTTTGACCCGCTTGCCCAGGCTCTCCATCACCAGCTGCTGCAGGTAGGCCGGCAACAAAGCCATGCGCTGGTCATAGGTCATCACCGCATGCGTGGCATAACCCAGCACATTGCGATTCCAGATATCGGTCAGCGCATGCAGCACCGGCAGGTTGCTGGCCAACGGCGCACTGGCCGCGTGCGCATCCATCTGCGCCGCGCCTTCGAGCAACTGCCCGAAGCGCTCGAAACCAATTGCCAACGCAATCGGGAATCCCACCGCCGACCACAACGAGTAGCGGCCGCCTACCCAATCCCACATCGGCAGCACGCGCTCGGCGGCGATGTCGAAGGCCTTGGCGGCTCGCTCCGGGTTGGCACTGACGGCGTACAGGCGCTCGCTACCGCCCAGCCAGTCGCACAGGATGCGGCCGTTGAGCAGGGTTTCCTGGGTGCCGAAGGTCTTGGAAATCAGGATGCCGGCAGTGGTCGCCGGGTCCAGCGTCGCCAGGGTGCGCTGCATTGCCGCGCCGTCGACGTTGGAGACGAAATGCACGCGGAAACGCGCGCCGGATGCCGGACGCAAAGCATCGGCAACCAGACGCGGGCCCAGATCCGAACCACCGATGCCGACACTGACGATATCGGTGACGTTGCTCGCTTCCAGCGCCTTGATCAGGCCCCCCATCTGCGCCTGCACCGCCACCGCTTCAGCGCGCGCAGCCACCGCAACCGGCGCCTCGCTGGCATCACCGCGCAGCGCGCTGTGCAGCACCGCGCGATCTTCGGTGTGGTTGATTTTCTGGCCAGCGAACAGGCGCTGGAAACCGCCGGCGACATCGCGCGCGGCGGCCAGTTCCAACAAGGCATCCAGGGCTGCGCGGTCGTATTTCTGCCGCGCGAAGTTCACATACAACGGACCGACTTTCAGCGCCAGGCGCTGCACCCGGTCAGGCTCTGCGGCCATCAGCGAGGGAATGCCGGTGCCCTGCAGACGCTGGGCGTGGGCGTGCAAAACGTCGAATCCGTTGTTGGTGATCATGCGGCCTGTGTGGGGATGCTGTCATTGGTGTGGGAAATGCGGTTGTCGCCGTCAACGTAGACCAGCTTGGGCTTGAAGGTGCTGGCTTCTTCTTCGCTCATGCCGGCGAAGGCGGCGATGATGATGATGTCGCCCACCTGCACGTGGCGCGCTGCGCCGCCGTTGAGCGAGATCACGCCGCTGCCAGCTTCAGCCCGCAGTGCATAGGTGGTGAAACGGGCACCGTTGGTCACGTCCCAGATGTGCACCTGTTCGAACTCGCGGATGCCGGTGGCCTGCAGCAGGTTGTCGTCGATCGCGATGGAGCCTTCGTAGTTCAGCTCCGAATGGGTGACAGTGGCGCGGTGAATCTTGGTCTTGAGCAGGGAGAGTTGCATGACAATGCCGAAACTGCGTGAGAAAGGGCGCAGTCTAGCACCGGCACGGGCCCTTGCCCGCACCGCAACATTACCTTTGCCGCAGCGTTTGCCCACATACAGCAATGGCGCCACAAGGGCGCCATTGGCTGTCATTCAGGAGCTTGCTGACGGACAGGGGAAGTCCGCCGGTTGCCCTGTTCAGAACTCGATGTTGTCGATCAGGCGGGTCGTACCCAGCTTGGCCGCCACCAGCGCCACCCGTGCGCCCTCATGGCTGGCGCCCGGCTCGCTCAGGTCGGGCATGCGCACCACTGCGTAATCCACCAGGTAGCCGGCGGCCTGAAGCTGTGACGCAGCCTCCTGCTCTACCACGGCACGCTCGGCGCCCCCCAGATAGGCGTCACGCGCGGCCAGCAGCACCTTGCGGATCAGCGTGGCCTGCGGCCGCACATCGGGCGTCAGGTACTGGTTGCGCGAGCTCATCGCCAGGCCATCGTCCTCGCGCACGATCTCACCACCGACGATCTGGATCGGGAATGCCAGATCCACCACCATCTGCTGGATCACCGCCAGCTGCTGGTAATCCTTGCGCCCGAACGCCGCCACATCCGGCTGCACCTGGTTGAACAGGCGACTCACCACCGTGCACACGCCGTCGAAATGGCCGGGACGGTGCGCACCTTCCAGCAACGAGCTCACGCCCGGCACATGGACCTTGGCAGCCAGGTCCACGCCAAACGGGTACATGGATTCGACCGTGGGCAGCCAAAGCACGTCACAGCCAGCCTGCTCCAGGCCACTGGTATCCGCCTCGGGCGTGCGCGGGTAGCGGGTGAAATCCTCGTTCGGGCCGAACTGGGTCGGGTTGACGAAGACACTGGAAACCACCCGGTCAGCGTGCTCACGCGCCAGCTTCACCAACGAGTAGTGGCCGGCATGCAGGTTGCCCATGGTCGGCACCAGCGCAACGCGCAGGCCCTCCCGCTTCCAGCCGCTGACAATGGCGCGCAGCCGGGAAAGTTCGGTAACGGTTTCGATCATGATGCGTAGGCGTGCTCTGCGTCGGGGAAGATACCGGCGCGCACGGCGTCGGCATAGGCACGGACGGCACCAGCCACCGAACCGCCTTCGGCAAGGAAATCCTTGACGAACTTGGGACGTCGGTGACCACTGTCCAGACCAAGGAAGTCATGCAGCACCAGCACCTGTCCGTCGCAATCGGGACCAGCACCAATACCAATGGTGGGAATCGTGATTTCGGCAGTGACGCGGCCGGCAATCGGGGTCGGCACGCATTCCAGCACCAGCAGGCTGGCACCGGCCTCGGCCACTGCCTTGGCATCGTCGAGCAACTGTTTGGCAGCATCGCCACGGCCCTGCACGCGATAACCGCCCAGGCGCAATACCGACTGCGGGGTCAGGCCGAGGTGTGAGCAGACCGGGATTTCGCGCTCGACCAGGTGACGGATGATGTCCAGCTTGAAGCCGGCACCTTCGATCTTGACCATCTCCGCGCCAGCCTGCAGCAGCTTCAGCGAGGCATCCAGCGCGCGCTCGGCGGTGGCGTCTGCGCCGAACGGCAGGTCCGAGACCAGCAGCGCGCGCTCCATTACGCCCGCTACCGCGCGGGTGTGGTAGACCATGTCGTCAACGCTGACCGGCAGCGTCGAATCATGCCCCTGCACCACCATGCCCAGCGAATCGCCGACCAGGATCAGGTCAACGCCATTGGCGTCGAAGGCACGGGCAAAGCCGGCGTCGTAAGCGGTCAACATGACCAGCTTCTGGCCATTGCGCTTGGCCTCGGCCAATGCGGGGACGGTCCAGGGCTTGCTATCTGCGTGTGTGCTCATGTGGTCATAACGGTGGCTTATGAGCCGACCATTATCCCCCTATCGGGTCGATACCGCAGGTATTGATGCCTACCAATACGTCCCGCACTGTTCCATGGCCCGGAATCAGGGCCTCTGGCGCCACATCGGCCAGCGGCAACAGGGCGAAAGCGCGCTGGTGCAGGAAGGGATGCGGCACCTGCAGCTGCGGCAGGTCGATCACCTGCTCGCCGTAAAGCAGCAGGTCCAGGTCCAACAGCCGCGGCCCCCAATGCTGGCCCGGCACGCGTACCCGCCCGAACTGCTGCTCGATGGCCAGCAACTGCTCCAGCAGCTGCGGCGCCGGCAGATCGGTCTGCAGCGCTACGGCTGCATTGATGAAGTCCGGCTGCGCCTCGTTGCCCCAGGCCGGCGTGCGGTACAGGCGCGAGCTGGCCAGCAGCTGCACGCCCGGCAGCTGTGCCAGCACGCCAATTGCCGAACGCAGGGTGGCGGGCGCGTCCCCAAGGTTCGCGCCCAGCCCGATGCACACTACAACCATCGCTGCTTACTCGCTTGCAGTCGCGCTGCCACCACCAGGACGACGACGACGGCGGCGACGGCGCGGTGCCGTGCCCCCCTCCGCCTCGCCATCGGTATGCACCGAGTCCAGCCCAGCGCCCAGTTCGTGCCCGGCCTCGGCCTGGGCCGCGCGCCAGAACGCGATGTCTTCCTGATGCTCGCTGGAAGCCGCCTGGCGCAGGGCCAGGAAATCGAAGGCCGCGCGGAAACGCGGATGGCTCAGGGTGCGCAGCACGCGCTTGCGCTGGCGGGTACTGAAGCGCGACTGCAGCAGCCAGATCTCCTGCATTGGCAGCGAGAAGCGGCGCGGCAGCGCAATCGTGCTCAGCTGATGCAGGGTCACCCGGTCGGCGGCACGGCGTTGCGCCTCTTCTGGCGCCAGGCCCTGCTTCTGCAGGCCGATCAGGGCGCGGCAGAACGCCGGCCACAGCAGCAGCGCGAACAGGAAGGCCGGCGACACCGGCTCCTCATTGGCGACACGCTCATCGGTATTGCGCAGGCCTTCGATCAGGATGCGGCGCAGCGCTCCGGTGCGGTTGCTCTTCAGCGCGGCAGCACTTTCCGGGAACAGTACCGCCAGCAGACCGTAGCGCTCCAGGCCTTCAAAGCTGGCCACGCCATGCCCGGACAGGAACAGCTTGAGCACTTCCTCGAACAGGCGGGCCGGCGCGGCCTCGCCCAGCAATGACGCCAGGCGCGGGATCGGCTCGGCGGTGGCCGCGTCGATCTCGAAGTTGAGCTTGGCCGCCAGTCGCACCGCGCGCAGCATGCGCACCGGGTCTTCGCGGTACCGCTGCTCCGGATCGCCGATCAGCTTCATCCGGCGCTCCAGCACGTCCTCGAAGCCGCCGGTGTAGTCGCGCACCGAGAAATCCTCGATGGCGTAATACAAGGCGTTGCAGGTGAAGTCGCGGCGGACCGCGTCGTCCTCGATGGTGCCGTAGACGTTGTCGCGGACCAGCATGCCGTTTTCGACCTCGCGGTCGCCGCTACCGTCATCGCTGTTGGCGCGGAACGTGGCTACTTCAATGATCTCGCGGCCAAACACCACGTGGGCGAGGCGGAAGCGGCGGCCGATCAGGCGGCAATTGCGGAACAGCTGCTTGACCTGTTCCGGGGTGGCGTCGGTGGCCACGTCGAAGTCCTTGGGGCGTCCACCTACCAACAGGTCGCGCACCGCGCCACCGACAAGATAGGCGCCGAAGCCGGATTCGCGCAGACGGTAGAGCACCCGCAGCGCATTGGGACTGATATCCCGGCGTGAGATGGTGTGCTGGTCGCGCGGGATCACGCGGACGGTGAACGGCGTTGTAACTATGGAATTGATGTTGGCGCTTCCAGTTGGGTTTTCGGGATTGCCGAGCGGCAACCAGATGCATATACTAGCGCGCTCGCCAGACGCGACCAAACGCTCCCTTCGTCTAGTGGTTAGGACGTGGCCCTCTCAAGGCTAAAACAGGGGTTCGAGTCCCCTAGGGAGCGCCAACTCCGTCTGCGAATGCAAAAGCCCCGCCCTGCGGGGTTTTTTGCTTTGTACACCTGCCAGCGCCCCCAGGCCCTGGCTCCGGCACGTTTCTTTGCGCCTGCAACCAAGGCCGATGAGAATGCCCCCGCCCAGCCCCTGCATCCTGATCTAGAATTGCAGGGTTCAAAGCCGGACCCCACCATGCCTTTTGTCGTTACCGAAAACTGCATCAAGTGCAAACACACCGATTGCGTCGAAGTCTGCCCCGTGGACTGCTTCCACGAAGGCCCCAACTTCCTCGTGATCGATCCTGACGAATGCATTGATTGCACGCTGTGCGAACCCGAATGCCCGGTCAACGCCATCTTCCCCGAGGACGATGTGCCAGCCGGACAGGAAGGCTATGCCGCGCTCAATGCCGAGCTGGCCAAGGCCTGGCCGGTGCTGACCGTACGCAAGGATCCCCCGGCCGACGCGGCCGAGTGGGACGGCAAACCAGACAAGCTGAAGCTGCTGGAACGCTGAGCCGTCGCATAGCCAGCCCAACAGCCAGCCAATGAAAAGGGCGCCCGCTTGCGCAGGCGCCCTTTTTTATTGCAGAACTGCGGCCTATCAGCCGGCCAGCTTGGCCTTCAGCGCTGCGATCAGCTTGGTCGCCGCCGCATCGGTGGCCGGCATGCCGCGCGGATCCACTGCCGAGACGTAGGCACCGGCATCGACTGCCACTACGCGAACCAGGAAGTTGCTGCCTTCGAAGGCCACATCGTAGGAGCCCAGCAGCTGCGCACGGCTGGCGATGGTCACGCCTTCAACGCCGGCCAGTGCATCGCCGACCTTGCCGAAGACCTCGTCGCGACTGCCGCTGACGGTGAAACCGCTCTGCGAGGACGCCGCGGTACCGGCCGAAGCAGCGGCCGGCTTGATGGCCGAGGCCAGTGCCGGGATCGGCGCCGAACCGGAGGTGTTGGGCAGGTTCAGATCCGGTGGCACTTCCAGCGGGCGTGCTTCCGGGGCCAACGCGTAGTCGCCGCGCGCACCGCGCTTGAAGAAGCAGCCAGAGGTGGCCACGGCGGTGACCACGCCCAGCAGCACCAGCGAGAACACGCGAACGGTAGAGGTTTGACGCATGGGTGAATCTCCAGAGTTCAAAGGCCGCCAGATCAGCGGCTGGATAGTTCTTCCAACGCACCCACGTCAGCGGCCAGATGATCGGCATGTGCGTGGTGAGGCGCAGAAAGCGGCAGCAGCGGCAAGCGCAACCCATGACCGATGCCGATGCGCTGCAGCAGCGCCTTGACCGGAATGGGGTTGGACTCGACACCGCAGAAATCGTGGTACGGCTCAAGGCGGGCATCCCAGGCCTCGGCAGCCTCGTGCTGACCAGCGCGGGCCAGATCGCACATGGTGCGGTAAGCGCCTGGCAACACGTTGGAGCCGACCGACACCAGGCCATCGGCACCGGACAGAATGGAACGCGCAGCGGTGCCGTCGTCACCGCTGAGGATGCTGAAGCTGTCGCTGCGCAGTTCCAGCAGCGCCTTCAAGCGAGTGGTGTCAGCAACCGCCTCCTTGATACCGATGATGTTCGGATGCCCCGCCAACTCGGCGACGGTCTCCGGCAGGAGATCGCAACCGGTACGCCCAGGCACGTTGTACAGCACCACCGGCAAACCGCCCTGCTCGGCCACGGCCAGATAATGCTGGCGCAGGCCTTCCTGGGTGGGACGCACATAGGGCGGCGTGACGACCAGCGCGTGGGTAGCGCCATTGGCGGCCGCGCGTTTGGTCAGGGCAATGGTCCTGGCCGTGCCGGACAGGCCGGTGCCAGCCAGCACCGGCACCTTGCCGCCAAACACGGCAAGGGCGCTGCGCAGCAGGCCATCGTATTCATCGTCGGACAGGGTCGAGGCTTCGCCGGTGGAGCCAGCTACCACGACACCTTGCACACCGGCCTTGAGCTGCAGGGCCAGCAGGCGCTGCCAGGCGTCGGGATCGAGTGCGCCATCAGCCTTGAAAGGCGTCGCCAGCGCGGTGATGAGACCAGATATGGACAAAGGGTCAGTCGCTCTTCGTGGGGGTAAAGAAGCCCGCCGAGCGGCGGGTTCGTGACCGAAAGCATGTTACTTGCCGGTCGAAAGCACGGGCAAGTATGCTGGACACCAGCGAACAACCCCCAAACGGTGTTGTTCAGACTCATCTAGCACCCGGAACCACCTTGACCGACACCACGCCGCGGCCGCTGCCGACCGAAAACCACCTCCTGATCAACGCCTATACGACGCATCCGGAGTCCCCCCTGCTGTCCGTCACCCGTCGAATCGCCGACAGCGGCTGCAACCTGGTCGATGCCCGTCTGTCCACGGTAGGCCGCGATGTCTCGGTGACCACCCTGGCCACCGGCTCCTGGGACGCCGTCGCCAAGCTCGAAGCCATGCTGACCCGGCTTGAGCGCGAAGAAAGCCTGAAGCTGGTGTGGTACCGCACTGCCGCCAAGCAGGCGCAGTCCAACCTGCTGCCGTACATCGTCGAAGTCGTTGCCGCCGACAAGCCGGGCATCCTGTTCCAGCTGGCCGATTTCTTCGACCGCCAGGGCATCACCATCGAGAACCTGCAGAGCACCCGCTACCAGGCCATGCAGACCGGCGCGGAAATGTTCTCCGCGCAGATCACCATTGGCGTACCTTCCAACATGCACATCGCCGCCCTGCGCGACGATTTCCTCGAGTTCTGCGACCACCTCAACCTGGACGCGATCATGGACCCGATGAAGTTCTGAAATTCGCGCGCCCATCACAGGCGCGCGGCGTTTCATGTAATTGCAATCGAATACCCCCAGGCTCCGGAAAGGATCTGATGAACATCGGCGATACCCTGGACCGAAACACCCTCGCACTGCCCCTGGCCCTGTCCGGCGGCACCACCACCAGCCTCGGCGAGCTCGCCGGCCAATGGTTGGTGTTGTACTTCTACCCGAAGGACAGCACCCCGGGCTGTACCACCGAAGGCCTGGATTTCAACGCCTTACTGCCAAAGTTCAAGCGCGCCGGTGCACAGGTGTTCGGCGTTTCCCGCGACTCCCTCAAATCACACGACAACTTCTGCGCCAAGCAGGGTTTCAAGTTCCCATTGATCAGCGACAGCGACGAAGCGCTGTGCACCGCCTTCGACGTGATCAAGATGAAGAACATGTACGGCAAGCAGGTACGTGGCATCGAACGCAGCACCTTCCTGATCTCGCCTGACAGCCAGCTCGTGCAGGAATGGCGCAAGGTCAAAGTCACCGGCCACGCCGATGCCGTGCTTGAAGCACTGAAGGCCGCTCAAACCAAGTGACCCACATCCCGCTCCAACCCATGTCATCGCCCTGCCCTGCAGGTGCGATGGCGTGACCCTGTCCCGCCACCAGGAATCGACGATGACCCGAGGCAAGCGCATCTACGTACTGGATACCAACGTGCTGATGCACGATCCAACCGCGCTGTTCAAATTCGAGGAACATGATGTTTACCTGCCCATGCAGGTGATCGAGGAGCTGGACAACGGCAAGAAGGGCACCACCGAAGCGAGCCGCAACGCCCGCCAGGTGAGCCGCTTCCTCAACGAGTTGATCGAAGAAGCCGGCATCGGCAGCGTGCAGAACGGCGTGCCGCTGGCACGACCCAAGGGCCTGCAGCTGCGCGGCGCGCAGAGTGCCGGCAACCTCTACTTCCAGACCAGCCACTTCGAGGCCGGCAAGAGCTTTGGCAAGGTGATCCCGGACAACGCCATCCTCGGCGCGATCCTGGCATTGAAGGAAGAGCACCCGGAAACCCCTGTGGTGTTCATCTCCAAGGACATCAACCTGCGGATCAAGGCAGCGATCGCCGGCATCGACTCGGAGGATTACGAGAACGACCGCGCGCTGGACGATTTCAGCCTGCTCTACACCGGCGCCACCGTGCTGCCGGATGATTTCTGGAAGAAGCACAGCGAGAGCCTGCGCAGCTGGAGCGACAAGGGCCGCACCAGCTACGAGATCCAGGCCGCCGACGACGAGGACTGGCATCCCAACCAGTACGCCTACCTGGCCGGCGACGACGAAGTGGAGCTCAAGGTCAGCAAGGTCGAGGGCGATGGCCGCGTCACCTTGTCGGTGGTCAACGACTTCCGCCACGGCTCGCATTCGGTCTGGGGCATCACCGCACGCAACCGCGAGCAGAACTTCGCGCTCAATGCGCTGATGGACCCGGAGATCGACTTCGTCACCCTGCTCGGCACCGCCGGCACCGGCAAGACCCTGCTGGCCCTGGCCGCCGGCCTGGCGCAGACCATGGACACCCAGCGCTACCGCGAGATCATCATGACCCGCGCCACCGTCAGCGTGGGCGAGGACATCGGCTTCCTGCCCGGCACCGAAGAAGAAAAAATGACGCCATGGATGGGCGCACTTACCGACAATCTGGAAGTGCTCACCCACAACCAGGACGGCGGCGCCTGGGGCCGCGCAGCCACCAATGACCTGCTCGCCAGCCGTATCAAGATCCGCTCGATGAATTTCATGCGCGGCCGCACCTTCCTGTCGCGCTACCTGATCCTGGACGAGGCGCAGAACCTCACCCCGAAGCAGATGAAGACCTTGATCACCCGCGCCGGCCCCGGCACCAAGATCGTCTGCCTGGGCAACGTCGAGCAGATCGATACGCCCTACCTCACCGAAACCACCTCCGGCCTCACCTATGCGGTGGACCGTTTCAAGAATTGGCCGCACAGTGCACACATCACACTGCGCCGGGGCGAACGCTCGCGTCTGGCCGATTACGCTTCGGAGGTCCTGTGAAACATCTGCACACGCTGTCCCTGCTGGCTGCGGCAACACTCACCCTGGCAGCCTGCACGCCGTCGAACACGCGCCCCGGCAGCGTGCCGACGGCGGTCAAGACCGGACAGTCCTGGGTCGTCACCCGCCCCGTGGTCGCCGCGCAGGTGCTGGACACCTGCTCGCGCGACAGCCCCGCCAAACATGCCGGTGAAGTCACCGGCTACTGGGCACCCAGCCGCGCCGATATCGACGCACTGGAAAGCCAGTTGGCACAACTGCAACCCAGCATTGCCGAGCCGGCCCTGTCCGGCCGGCAGTACGTAGGCTTCGAGTCCAGCGGCAAGCGCCTGATCTACATCAACGCCTTCACCCTGCCCGACCACAGCGACATCAACCCGGCCCGCGAAGCGATCCGCGTCTGTGATGGCGGCGGACAGTTCTGGGGCGCGGTATACGACCCGCAGACCAGCACGTTCTCCAGCATCGAGCGCAACGGCGCGCTGTCCAAGCCCTGATCCGGCGTCGGCATGAAGGTCCGTCTGCCCACTTGGGTCTGGATTGGCGCCATCGTGCTGTCCTGCGTGGCCGGCATCGTCAATGTGGTTGGCTTCCTTGGCTTTGAACACCAGGCCGTCAGCCACCTCACCGGCAGCACCAGCCAGCTCGGCATTGCCCTTGCGCATGCCGACTGGCGCTCGGTCGGGCACCTGTGGGGGCTGTTGATTGCCTTTGCCCTTGGCGCAGCGCTCAGCGGCCTGATCATCCAGGACAGCACCCTGCAGCTCGGCCGCCGTTACGGCATCGCCCTGGCGCTGGAATCGGCCTTGTTGCTGCTTGCCATCCCACTCTTCAAACAGCAGCAGATCTGGGGCGCCCTGGCTGCCGCCATGGCCTGCGGACTGCAGAACGCCATGGTCACCACCTTCAGCGGCGCCGTCGTTCGCACCACCCACCTGAGCGGCATGTTCACCGACCTGGGCATCGCCCTGGGCCACCTGCTGCGCGGCCTGCCGGTGCCGATGCACCGGCTGACCCTGAGCGGTCTGATCATCAGTGGCTTCCTGGCCGGCGGCATCCTTGGCGCCTGGCTGTTCGCGCGCTGGCAGTACGACGCACTGCTTGTCCCGGCAGTCCTGACCGGACTCACCGGCCTGGGTTACGTGCTGTACCGGCAATGGGTGACGCGCCGCCACGCCTGAGGCAGGCGGCGGGCAAACCCTGCACAATCGGCGCATGAGTCCTTCCACGCCCGTTTCCGCCCTCACCATTGCCGGTTCCGATTCCGGTGGTGGTGCCGGCATCCAAGCCGATCTCAAGGCCTTTGCCGCGCACCGCGTGCATGGCCTGTCAGCAATCGCCGCCCTCACCGCGCAGCACACCCGCGGTGTCATCGCCGTGCACGTGCCACCGCTGCCGTTCCTGCAGGCGCAGCTGGATGCCTGCTTCGACGATTTCGACATCCATGCGGTCAAGCTCGGCATGCTCGCCAACGCCGAGGTCATCAACCTGGTTGCCGATGTACTGGAACAACGCTGCCCTACCCATATCGTGCTTGATCCAGTAATGGTCGCCACCAGTGGCGCCAAACTGCTTGAAGACAGCGCCTTGCGCGCAATGCGCGAACGCCTGCTGCCACTGGCCACCCTCCTGACACCCAACACGCCCGAAGCCGAACTCCTGCTTGGCCGCCGCATCGGCAATGGCGACGAGGCCGAAGATGCGGCTGCCGCTTTGATCGAAATGGGTGCCGGCGCGGTCCTGCTCAAAGGTGGCCATCTGCTGGAAGGCAACCGTGTCATCGACCGCTATTTCGATGGCGTCAGCCGCGAAGAGTTCAGTCACGCCCGCTTGCCGGTGGACGCCCACGGCACCGGCTGCACACTGGCGTCGGCGATTGCCGCGCAACTGTGCTGCGGACTGTCGCTGGCCAATGCCTGCGAAGCCGCCATCGATTACGTCGCGCGCGGCCTGCAGGGCGGCTATCACCCGGGCCGCAGCGAGGTGATGGTGCTGGATCACTTCGGCGCGGCACCATCCGCATGAGCACAAACGCAGCACCCTACGAAACAAGCACGCTGCGCGTCAGCAGCGCCGATGGCCACGGCTTTGATCTACTGACCTGCCTGCCCGCCCAGCCCCGCGCCTGCCTGTTATGGCTTCCCGCTCTTGGCGTGGCAGCACGCCACTACCAGGCGTTTGCCGAAGCACTCGCAGCCCGCGGCATTGCTGTCTTCCTGCACGAATGGCGTGGCAACGGCAGCAGCACTCTGCGCCCGGACCGCAGCCACGACTGGGGCTACAAGGAGCTGCTGCAGCTCGATCTGCCGGCCGCCGAAACAGCCGTGCATGACGCACTGCCCGGCCTGCCGTTCCGGCTGGGCGGCCACAGCCTCGGCGGCCAGCTCAGCTGCTGTTACGCCGGCCTGCGCGATGCCGAGCTCGACGCATTGTGGCTGGTCGCCAGCGGCACGCCCTGGTGGCGCAGTTTTCCGCCACCGCGTGGCTGGCTGTTGCCCTTGGCCTATCGCTTCCTGCCATGGCTTGCACAACGCAATGGCACCCTGCCCGGCCGACGCGTCGGTTTCGGTGGCACCGAGGCGCGTGGATTGATACGCGACTGGGCGCGCGTGGGCCTGAGCAACCACTACGCCGCACAGGGAATGCCAATCGACCTTGAAGCTGGCATGCGACACATCACCGCGGCGACGCGCGCCGTGGTGATGGACAGCGACTGGTTGGCCCCGGTCAGCTCGATGCAGCAGCTGCTGGCCAAGCTTCCAGCGTCGGCACGCAGCCTGAAAGTAGTGTCATCGCGCGACCTGGGCGTACGTGCGGACCACTTTCATTGGATGAAATCACCGCAGAACGTGGTTTCGACACTGATTCATCCCGAAGATTAAGAAATTTTCACAAAAGCGTTGACGCAAACATCTCAAATCCGCATAATCTCGCTCCTGGCAACGACGCGCTCGTAGCTCAGTTGGATAGAGTACCTGGCTACGAACCAGGTGGTCGGGAGTTCGAATCTCTCCGAGCGCACCATGTCAGAAAGCAGATTCAATCTGCACCGCTTCAAACTACAACAGCAATGTTGAGCGCTCGTAGCTCAGTTGGATAGAGTACCTGGCTACGAACCAGGTGGTCGGGAGTTCGAATCTCTCCGAGCGCACCAATACTAAAAACAGCAGGCATTGCCTGCTGTTTTTTTTATGCGCGTTTTTTGACGGCAATTCAAACTGCCGGAACGTAGTGCCGATCCATGCTCGGCAGAGGCCTTCCCGCTAATGCCCCTATCCGAGCATGGCTCGGCACTACACAACCCGCTACAAGCCGCTCAGCGCTGCAGGAGCGCAAACACTGTAGTGCCGAGCCATGCTCGGCAGAGGCCTCACTGGGAAAGCTCCAGCCGAGCATGGCTCGGCACTACAACCCACTACAAGCCGCTCAGCGCTGCTGGAGCGCAAACACCGTAGTGCCGAGCCATGCTCGGCAGAGACCTCACCGGGAAAGCTCCAGCCGAGCACGGCTCGACACTACGGTGAAAAATTTCCAGCGATGCAACTGCACTCAACAATCACGCGCGACCATCTCGGCACGACACAGCATTCGCCCACACCCGACTGGAAAGAGAAACTCAAAGACACTGCCGATGAAAAACCAACGAGCACAAAAAAGCCCCTTTTCAGGGGCTTTTTTGAAACTGGCGGAGTGAGAGGGATTCGAACCCTCGATAGAGCTTTTAACCCTATACTCCCTTAGCAGGGGAGCCCCTTCAGCCACTCGGGCATCACTCCGTTTCTCTTGCCCCGCTGCGTGTATTCCTAAGCGGGGCGCGAAGAATAACGTTAAACGAGGTGAAAGGTAAACCCCTTATTCGGAAGTTTCTTCACTTCCTGGGGTCGCGGGCTCATCACCACGCTGGATACGCTGGAAAATCTCCTCACGATGGACAGCAACATCCTTCGGCGCGGTGATACCGATACGTACCTGGTTGCCCTTGACGCCGAGCACGGTCACGCTGACCGAGTCGCCGATCATCAAGGTTTCGCCTACTCGGCGAGTCAGGATCAACATTGTGTAAATCTCCATGGAACCGGTGGGTTTCCCACCGGCATTGGCGCGCTTCGAGCTATGCGCCCCACGACAAAGGGGAAAAGACTCCCAATGTTACCGTCAGGGCGCAAACACCTTCAAGATGCGTGACTTGTCACATTCAGGCCAGATGTGGCTTGACCCAGGCCAGGACGCCCTCAAGGGCCTCCACAAGCTTGGGACCGTCTTCACCGCCACCCTGGGCCATGTCCGGACGACCGCCGCCCTTGCCGCCGATCTGGGCCGCGACGTGCGCCAACAGCTCGCCCGCCTTCACCTTGCCCAGCGCGGCGCCATTGACGCCGGCAACCAGTGCCGCCTTGCCGTCCTGCACGCCTGCCAGCACGATGATGGCGTCGCCCAGCTGCTGCTTCAGGCGATCCATCGCATCGCGCAGCGCCTTGGCATCAAAGCCTTCAAGGCGCACTGCCAGCACCTTCACGCCGGCCACGTCGACCGCCGAGCTGCCGAGGTCTGCAGTAGCACCGGAGGCAACCTTGGCCTTCAGGGCTTCCAGCTCGCGCTCCAGCTTCTTCTGGCGTTCACCGAGCTGGCGGATCTTGTCGACCACGTCGCCGGCGCTGCCGCCGAGCAGCTGCGCCGCTTCGTGCAGGCGAGCCTCTTCGTCGGCCACATAGTCCAGCGCGCCCTGCCCGGTCACAGCCTCGATGCGACGTACGCCCGAGGACACGCCGCCCTCGGAAGTGATCTTGAACAGGCCGATGTCGCCGGTACGCGACACGTGGGTACCACCACATAGCTCGGTGGAGTACTCGCCCATCTTCAGCACGCGCACGTTCTCGCCGTACTTCTCGCCGAACAGTGCCATCGCACCGAAATCCAGCGCTTCCTGCATGCCCATGTTGTGTACTTCGGCAGCGTTGTTGGCACGCACCTGCTCGTTGACCTTGCGCTCGATGACCGCCAGCTCTTCAGCGCTAATCGACTGGAAGTGCGAGAAGTCGAAGCGCAGACGATCCGGCGCCACCAGCGAGCCCTTCTGCTGCACGTGGGTGCCCAGCACTTCGCGCAGGGCGGCGTGCAGCAGGTGGGTGGCGGAGTGGTTGAGGATGGTGGCGCTGCGGCGCGCGGCATCGACCGCACCGGCCAGCTCGTCGCCAACCTTCAGGGCGCCCTGCTCCAGCTTGCCGACATGGCCGTGGAACTGGCCAGCGAACTTCTGCGTGTCGCTCACTGCCAGCTTGATACCGTTGGCCGACAGCACACCGGTATCACCGACCTGGCCACCGGACTCGGCGTAGAACGGGGTCTGCGCGGTGAACACGATGACCTCATCGCCCGCCTGCACGGCATCGACCGAACGACCATCCTTGATCAACGCGACA
Organism: Stenotrophomonas sp. 610A2; assembly: GCF_030549615.1. Classification (NCBI taxonomy): domain Bacteria; kingdom Pseudomonadati; phylum Pseudomonadota; class Gammaproteobacteria; order Lysobacterales; family Lysobacteraceae; genus Stenotrophomonas; species Stenotrophomonas pigmentata. The sequence continues at coordinate 1,980,673 of NZ_CP130832.1, read as the reverse complement.
ACCTTCAGACCATCAGCCTGCAAGCGGTCGTAGCCGAGGAACACGGTCGGGCTGAGGCTGGCAACGAGCTCAGCGGAGAGCGTCACGCCGCCACCGAACTTGCCGGCCGCACGCGCGGTTTCGCGCTGGTGTTCCATCGAGGCATCAAAGCCGGCCATGTCCACCGTCATGCCGCGTTCGCGGGCGATGTCGGCGGTCAGGTCGACCGGGAAGCCGTAGGTGTCATACAGACGGAACGCGTCGACGCCCGGAATGACGCCATCGCTGACCTTGGCCGCGACGTCATCGAAAATCTTCATGCCCGAATCGAGGGTTTCAGCGAAACGCTCTTCTTCGGCCAGCAGTGCGCGCACGACGGTATCGGCCTGCGCCGGCAGTTCCGGGTAGGCCTCGCCCATCTGCTCGATCAGGGTCGGCACCAGCTTGTTGAAGAACGGCTGGCGCACGCCCAGCATCCAGCCATGGCGCAGGGCGCGACGGATGATGCGGCGCAGGACGTAACCGCGGCCTTCGTTGGACGGCAGCACGCCATCGACAATCAGGAACGAGCAGGCGCGGATGTGATCGGCGATCACGCGCAGCGACTTGTTCTCCAGGTCAGCCATGCCGGTCAGCTCGGAGGCCTTGCGGATCAGCGCCTGGAACAGGTCGATCTCGTAGTTGGTGTGCACGTGCTGCAGGATTGCCGCCAGGCGCTCCAGGCCCATGCCGGTATCCACGCACGGTGCCGGCAGCGGCTGCAGCGAACCATCGGGCTGGCGATCGAACTGCATGAACACCAGGTTCCAGATTTCGATGAAGCGGTCGCCATCTTCATCCGGCGAACCCGGCGGACCACCGGCGATGTGGTCGCCGTGGTCATAGAAGATCTCGGTGCAGGGACCGCAGGGGCCGGTATCGGCCATTTGCCAGAAATTGTCCGACGCGAACGGCGCACCCTTGTTGTCACCGATGCGCACGATGCGCGATTCCGGGATGCCGATCATGTCGCGCCACAGCGCGTAGGCCTCGTCATCGGTCTGGTAAACGGTGACCAGCAGGCGGTCGGCCGGCAGCTTCCAGACCTGGGTCAGCAGCTCCCATGCCCAGGCAATGGCATCCTTCTTGAAGTAATCGCCGAACGACCAGTTGCCCAGCATTTCGAAGAAGGTGTGGTGGCGGGCGGTGTAACCAACCTGGTCCAGATCGTTGTGCTTGCCACCGGCACGCAGGCAGCGCTGGACGTCGGCCGCGCGCACATAGCTGCGTTTTTCCGCGCCAAGGAACACGTCCTTGAACTGCACCATGCCGGAATTGGTGAACAGCAGGGTCGGGTCGTTGCCCGGCACCAAGGGTGCCGACGGCACGATGGTGTGGCCTTTGCCCTTGAAGAATTCGAGGAAGTCAGCGCGGATCTGGGAGGTCGTAAATTTGGCAGGTGTATTCATGGGGACTGGCGGTAAGCTGGCAAGCGGGTCCCGGCAGCCCTTGCGGGCGCGGGAATTCGGGACAACCGAAACCCTGAAAGGGTATCAGGCCCAGCCCGCGCAGTCCTGTTCAGTCCTCTGGATCGTAGCGGCTGGCTTGGCGGATACAGTTGCCGTCAAAGCCACGCCGGGCCAATAGATCCGCGGCTTTGCGCCGTTGCGGCAGATCTTCCGGGCCACTGGCACCAAAACGGCGGCACACCAGCTCGCGCGCGTTTTCAGTCCAATCGCCTTCAAACGAGGCCATGGCGGCCTCGATCTGCTCGCTGTCCAGCCCATGGGTGCCTAGTTCCGCGCGGATATGCAGCGGCCCATAGCCGCTACCTGCGCGGTTGCGGACCAGCGACTGGGCAAAACGGGTGTCGTCCTGCCAGCCATCTTCGGCCAGCTTGGCTACCGCCGCATCGACCGCATCAGGGTCCACGCCGCGTGATTTGAGCTTGCGGCCAAGCTCCTTGCGCGAATGCTCGCGCCTGACCAGCAGGCCGAGTGCGCGCTGCAACGGCGTCTGCTGCCGGCCACGCTTGGCTTTGCCCTCAGGCTGATCGTCGATCTCGGTCATCAGAACACCACCGCTTGGTTCCGCCAGGCTTGGTTCCGCCAGGCTTGGCTCGGCCAAGCTCAACTCCGGCCGGCTCAATTCCGCCACGCCAGAACCCGGCAACACCCAACCCCGCCCCATCCCTGGCGTGGGGTCTTCATGGACAAAATGCCGCAGGAGCGGACGACGTCACTGACGATGCGCCGCCGCTCCCGCGGGAAAATCACTCCTCGCCGTCTTCGTCGTCGCCTTCTTCGCGCGCCGCTTCGGTGGGCTGGAATTTCTCGCGCAACTCGGCCTCGAGGCGAGCTGCAACCTGCGGGTTGTCACGCAGATAGCCGCGGGCGTTGTCCTTGCCCTGGCCAATGCGCTCTTCACCGTAGCTGTACCAGGCACCGGCCTTGTCAACCAGCTTGGCATCCACGCCCATGTCGATCAGCTCGCCTTCGCGGGAGATGCCTTCGCCATAGAGGATTTCGGTGATGACCTGTTTGAACGGAGGCGCCAGCTTGTTCTTGACCACCTTGATCTTGGTCTGGTTGCCGATGATCTCGTCGCCCTTCTTGATCGCACCGATACGGCGGATGTCCAGGCGCACCGAGGCATAGAACTTCAGTGCGTTGCCACCGGTGGTGGTTTCCGGGCTCTGGCCCGGCATCATCACACCGATCTTCATGCGCAGCTGGTTGATGAAGATGACCAGCGTATTGGAGCGCTTGATGTTGCCGGTCAGCTTGCGCAGCGCCTGGCTCATCAGGCGGGCCTGCAGGCCCGGCAGCTGGTCGCCCATTTCGCCTTCGATTTCAGCCCGCGGGGTCAGCGCGGCGACCGAGTCGACCACCACGATGTCGACCGAGCCAGAACGCACCAGCATGTCGGCGATTTCCAGCGCCTGCTCGCCGGTGTCCGGCTGCGACAGCAGCAGGTCGTCGACATTGACGCCCAGCTTGGCGGCGTAGATCGGGTCCAGTGCGTGCTCGGCGTCAATGAAGGCAGCGGTGCCGCCCAGCTTCTGGCATTCGGCAATGGCCTGCAGGGTCAGCGTGGTCTTGCCCGAGGATTCCGGGCCGTAGATCTCGACCACACGGCCCTTGGGCAGGCCGCCGATGCCAAGCGCGATGTCCAGCATCAACGAGCCCGTGGGGATGATCTCGACGGGCTCGACAACGCGGTCGCCCATACGCATCACCGAGCCTTTGCCGAACTGCTTTTCGATCTGACTCAGTGCGGCGGTAAGTGCGCGCTTCTTGTTCTCGTCCATCGTGTTCGTCCTCGGGGTTGATTTCGTTGATTTCGTCATGGGGTCCACTGTAGGGGTGTCGTATCGCACAGGCTGAGACTGCAACCGAGACGACAAAATTATTTGGCCGACAAGGATACCGACAGCAGCCCAAACACCCGCCCTACGTAAGGAAAACAGTCAGTTGCGGCTGCGAAATGCGCAGATTCGGGCTCAGTTGGTTTCAATTCTGCGAGCCTCAAACCGGCCGGTTTCAGCGATTTGGTCTGAGCAGGCCGCAATACAACCCTTCGATGGAGAAATCCTGGTCGGGCAGGACTTCGATCGGCGCGTAGTCGGGATTGCGCGGCAGCAGGCGGATCCGGTCCTTGGCGATCTTCAGCAGCTTGACCGTGATTTCGTCGTCGATACGCGCGACCACGATCTGCCCGGAGGTTGCATCGCGGGTGCGGTGCACGCCAATCAGGTCGCCATTGAAAATGCCTTCGTCGATCATCGAATCGCCTTGCACTTTCAGCAGGTAGTCCGGTGCCGGCGAGAAGAACACCTTGTCCAGCACCACGTAGTCGTCCGAGCCGATGTCGGCGCCAATCGGCAGACCGGCAGCAACCCGGCCCAGGATCGGCAGGCGCAGCACATCGTCATTGGCTGCCTGCGCAGGCAGCTGCGACTCCGGCTCCGCATCGCCCTCGCCTTCCTGGCGTACCAGGCGGATGCCGCGTGCACGGCCGGGGACGCGCTCGATGGCGCCGGCCGCCTCCAATGCATCCAGGTGGTATTGGGCCGAGCGCACACCCTTGAAACCAAAGGCGCGGGCGATCTCGGTCTGCGATGGCGGCATGCCCTCGGCCTCGATGCGCTCAGCGATCAAGTCGAGGATGGCCTGCTGGGTGTCGGTGAGGTTCATGGTTAGTAGTATTACTACTAACAAAAAGATCTGCAAGCCCCTCGGCGAAGATCAGTGATGGCGCCCGCTGCGCAGGATCGAGAACAGGATCCACACCCCGCAGATGCCTGCGCCAACGAAGCCGCACAGCCCCAGCGCCAAGAACCAGCGGCTGGAAAGGCCGCCCACGCTGTGCATCACGATCGAGGAGCCAATGATCAAGGCCGCGGTAATGACACCGACAACCAGACGGTTGGCAGCGCGGTTGACCTGGTCACCGAAGCCCTGCAAGGCGGTGGTTTCCACCCGCAGCTTCAACTGCCCGCGCCGCGCCGCCTGCACCAGCCGACGCAGATCACGCGGCAATTCCCCGGCGAAATCCAACATTCCCAACAGGCTGCGGCGGCCGCGCTTGAGCAGCGCCTTGGGCGCATAGCGTTGCAGCACCACCTGTTCCAGGAACGGACGCGCGGCACTGGCCATATCGAAGTCGGGGTCCAGCTGTCGCCCCATGCCCTCCAGAGTGAGGAAGGCCTTGATCATCAATGCCAGATCGGCCGGCAAGGTCAGGCTGTAGCTGCGCAGCAGCTGGGTGATATCACCGAGCATCAGACCAATGCGCAGGTCTTTCAGCGGCACACCACGGTATTGATCGACGAACTGGCTGATGTCCTGCTGCAGGCGAGCTTCGTCGACCTCCACGCCTCCGGCCCAGTCCAGCAACACATCGGCGACAGCTTGCGGCTCCTGCTCGACCAAACCGTGCAGCAGCTGCGCGACCTGGAAACGGCGCGACTCGGACAGCGCACCGACCATACCGAAATCGATCACGCCAATGCGCCCATCGCGCATATAGAAGATGTTTCCTGGATGCGGGTCGGCATGGAAATAGCCATCTTCCAGCACCATTTTCAGCACGATCTCGGCGCCGCGCCGGGCCAGCGCCGCGCGGTCCAGGCCAGCGTCGTCGACTGCATCCAACTTGCGCCCAGGGATGCCATCAACGAAGTCCTGCACATTGAGGCTTTCGCAGGTCCACTGCCAATGCACGGCAGGAATCAGGATGTCGTCGCGACCATCGAAGTTGCGCGCGATGCGCTCGGAATTGCGGCACTCGGCGGCGAAATCCATCTCGCTGCGCAGCGACACGGTGAATTGCTGCACCACTTCCGCTGGCCGGTAGCGGCGCAGATCCGGCAGGCGAGCCTCGACGATTTCGGCCAGCCGTGCCAGCAGGCGAAGATCCGCTTCAACCACATCGCGGATGCCAGACCTGCGTATTTTCAGCACCACCTCGCGGCCATCGTGCAGACGCGCGCGGTGCGCCTGCGCCAACGAAGCGGCAGCCATCGGAGTTTCATCAAGGAAGGCGAAAACCTGCGCTGGCGGCGCGCCCAGGTCGGCCTCCAGCTGCTCGCGGATGGCGGCATAAGGCAATGCAGGCACCGCGTTCTGCAGCTCGGACAGCTCGGCGATCCACTCCGGCGGCAACAGGTCCACGCGGGTGGCCAGTACCTGGCCAAGCTTGACGAAGGTCGGCCCCAGTTCCTGCATCGCGCTGCGTACGCGCACCGGCGCGGTCATCCGCAACATCTGCTGGCTGTCGTTCCAGCGCACCAGTCGGCCTGCCCGCTCCAGCACCGAGGCCAGCCCGGTCCGGCGCACTACGTCGCCGAAACCATAGCGGATCAGAACTGCGGCTATTTCCTGCAAGCGGCCCAGATCACGGACCGTGCCCAGTGTTTCCCACATCGCGACCTATCCCGGTTGCTGGTCGGGCCAGCATGTCATAGATGTTCGCCAATGCCGCGCAATGCGGCGTCCACGGTTTGCCTGCGTACCGCATCACGGTCGCCATCGAACTGGAACAGCTGCGCGCGCGCATAGCCGCCACGCCGCTTCCAGCCGATCCAGACGCTGCCGACCGGCTTGTCCGGGCTGCCGCCGCCAGGGCCGGCAATGCCGGTCACCGCCACGGCGATGCCAGCGCCGGAGTTGATCAGTGCACCGGCCACCATTTCCAGCACGGTCTCGCGGCTGACCGCACCGAACTGCTCCAAGGTCTGCGCGCGGACGCCGAGCAGTCGCTGTTTGGCTTCGTAGCTGTAGACCACCATGCCGCAGTCGAAGAACGCCGAGGAACCGGCGATGTCGGTCATGCTTTTGGCAATCCAGCCGCCGCTGCAGCTTTCCGCGGTTACCAACTGCAGTGAGGCCTGCTGCAGGCGTTCGCCGAGTGCGGCAGCCAGGGCATTGAGATCGGCATCGGTTGGATTGGACATTACGGTAAAGGGGGCTGGGCGGAGAACCCTTACGTTTTACCGCAGATGACGCCCGTGTGGGAGTTATAGGAGCGGCGCAAGCCGCGAAGTCGACACACCATCGGATTACACGAGTGCTACCAGCTTCGGGAACCCCTGCTTCGCGGCTTACGCCGCTCCTACAAAACAAGACAGCCGGCACGAGGCCGGCTGTCTCTTTCCGCCCGAATCACCATTCGGGCAATTTTTCCGGCAGCAGCGGTCGGATCACCGCGCCATCCTCGCTTGCCGCCAGCTTCTCGGCTTCGGCAATCGGGATGTCGACCTCGATCAACCAGCCCTCTTCATCGGCCTGCTCGCTGCGGATGACTTCCAACTGGTGCAGACGTGCACGCAGGCGGCCAGCACTTGGCGGCAGGCGAACCTGGCCGGTGACATGCTGCAGACCCAAACGCTTGCCCAGCACCGATTGCAGCAGTTCCAGCCCGCGGCCATCGCGTGCCGAAACCCAGACACGCTCGCGGCGCGATTCATCCGGAACGCCATCCTGTGCATCGTGACGCACTTCCGCGCCTTCGATGCGGTCGATCTTGTTGAACACCAGCAGCTGCGGCAGATCACCCGCGCCTACGGCTTCCAATACTTCGTCGACCTGGGCAATGCGCTCTTCGCGCAGCGGATCGGCGGCATCGACAAGATGCAGCAGGAAATCCGCCTCACGCGCCTCGGACAGGGTCGAGCGGAACGCTGCCACCAGATCGTGCGGCAGGTTGCGCACGAAGCCGACGGTGTCGGCCAACATCGCGTTGCCGCCCGGCAGGTTGATGCGTCGAACGGTGGGGTCCAGCGTCGCAAACAGCAGGTCTGCGGCGTAGGCACCGGCGCCGGTCAAGGCATTGAACAAGGTGGACTTGCCGGCATTGGTATAGCCGACCAGCGCGATGCGCGGCATTTCGCTGCGCACGCGCGCGCGACGCATCTGGGTGCGTTGCACCTCGACCTTCTCCAGCCGCTTCTGCAGCTGCTCCACCCGCTTCTGCAGCAGACGGCGGTCGGTTTCCAGCTGTGTTTCACCCGGGCCGCGCAGGCCGATGGAACCACCACGCTGACGCTCAAGGTGGGTCCAGCCGCGGACCAGGCGCGTGGCCATATGCCGCAACTGGGCAAGCTCAACCTGCAGCTTGCCCTCGTGGCTGTGCGCACGCTGGGCAAAGATGTCCAGGATCAGACCGGTGCGGTCGATCACTCGGCGCTCCAGGTAGCGCTCAAGGTTGCGCTCCTGTACCGGGCTGAGTTGATGGTTGACCAGCACCAGATCGGCGCCGGTTGCGTCGGCGGCGGCCTTCACTTCTTCCAGCTTGCCGCTGCCGATCAGGGTGGAAGGATTGGGCCTATCCATGCGCGCACTGATGGTCGCGGCAATGCTTGCCCCGGCCGAGCGCGCCAGATCGGTGAACTCCTCCACTACATCTTCTTCCAGCCGGCCAACATGCGGCTGGATCAACAGCGCATGTTCGCCCTTTTTAGAGCGGTCAAACATGCGCCGCCACCTGCTTATTCGTTGTCGTTGTCAATTTCGTCATCAGCTGCCTGACTTCCGTCACCCGATTGCACATAGCCACCACCCGGCCCCACGCGCACGTTGCGCGCCGGCACCACGGTGGAAATGGCGTGCTTGTAGACCATCTGGCTGACGGTATTGCGCAGGAGCACCACGAACTGGTCAAACGACTCAATCGTGCCCTGCAATTTGATGCCATTTACCAGGTAGACCGAAACCGGCACGCGCTCACGGCGCAACGCATTCAGAAACGGATCCTGCAAAGACTGCCCCTTGGACATCGTCTACTCCTCGTTATTGTTTTTATGGACCGGACCGATGGCGGCGTCCCCTGCCCGTCCGGAACCTGATGGTACACCGCCCGGCGGGCGCTCAGCCTTACAGAAAGCGGGAAACCGCGTTCTGCACACCAGACATGTCCCGAACCGGGTCAAACCAGCGCGCATCCAGCTCGCCGCGCAGCCAGGTGATCTGCCGTTTGGCCAGCTGGCGGGTGGCAAATACGCCCTTGTCACGGAACTCGGCGGCCGTGCCCTGTCCATCGAGGAACTGCCAGGCCTGTCGATAACCCACCGCCCGCACCGCCGGCAGGTCCAGGGGCGCGACCACGGCCGCCATCTGCGGCAACGCCCGCAGCGCCCGCACTTCATCCAGGAAGCCACGCTCCAGCATCAGGTCGAAACGGCGCTCGATGCGCTGATGCAGCACCGCGCGATCGGCCGGGGCCAGCACCAGTTTCAGCACCCGCGCGGGCAAGCGCGCGATACCGGGCAAGCCCTGCCAGTAGCTGATCGGTTTGCCGGTCAGGCGGTAAACCTCCAGCGCCCGCTGGATACGCTGCGGGTCGGTGGCATGGATGCGTGCGGCGGCAACCGGATCGAGCTCCGCCAGCTGTGCATGCAGGGCCGGCCAGCCACAAACTTCGGCCTCGGCAGCAATAAGCGCGCGCATCGCCGGGTCGGCCTCCGGCATCGGCGACAGTCCCTGCAGCAAGGCACGGAAGTACAGACCGGTACCGCCGGCCAGTATCGGCAATTTGCCGCGCGCAACGATGCCGCGCACTGCCGCCGTTGCGTCAGCGGAAAACTCGGCCGCCGAATAGGTCTGCCAGGGGTCGCGCAGATCCAGCAGGTGATGGCGGATGCCGTCCTGCTCGGCCGCGTCCGGCTTGGCCGCACCAATCTCCAGGCCACGGTAGACCAGCGCCGAATCGACGCTGACGATCTCACCGTCATAGGCCTTGGCCAAGGCGATGGCCGCAGCGGTCTTGCCCGAGGCGGTCGGCCCCATCAGGGCGATGGCCAAGGGGCGTTGATCGATGCCCATCAATCCTCGTCCGGCCAGCGCGGCATGGCCGGCTTGGCGGCGCGCGGCGCCGGCACTGCGTCGAATGCAGCCAGCACCTTGAGCGCGTCCACCGTCGCGGCCACATCGTGTACGCGCACCATCATCGCGCCCTTCTGTACCGCCAGCAGATGCGCGGCCAGCGAACCGGCAAGCCGCTCGGCAGCCACAGCGCGACCGGTGACATCACCGATGCAGCGCTTGCGCGAGAAGCCCGCCAGTACCGGCGCGCCCAGATCGTTCAGGCGATCCTGTGCGGCGAGCAACGCAAAGTTCTGTGCGGTGTCCTTGTTGAATCCGTAGCCCGGATCCAGCAGCAGCCGCTTGCGGCCGATGCCGGCCATTTCCGCAGAGAAAATGCGCTCAGCCAGGAAGCGCTGCACATCGCCGGCAATATCGACGTAGGCCTGGGCGACGCCAGCGTCGTAAGGGCCGCCGACCGCATGCATCAGCACCACCGCCGCCTTCGACGCGGCAACTACTTCCAGCGCGCCGGGCTGCTGCAGCGCCTGCACGTCGTTGATCATGTGCGCGCCAGCCGCCAACGCAGCACGCATCACCTCCGGCTTGAAGGTATCCACGCTTAGCGGCACTGCTACCTGCGGGAGCAAGGCTTCGATTACCGGCACGACACGGTCGATCTCCTCCTGCACCGAGACCGGGCTTGCGCCGGGACGGGTGGATTCCCCGCCGATATCTAGCAGGTCGGCACCTTGTTCGACCAGCACCAAGGCATGCGCGACGGCAGCGGCGGTATCGGCATGCTGGCCACCATCGGAAAACGAGTCCGGGGTGACATTGACGATGCCCATCACCTGCGGCCGATCCAGCCGCAGCGTACGGTCGCCACATTCAAGGGTTGGGAAAACATCAAACATGGGCGCTCCGGCGGACTACAACAGCGCCTAGTTTAAGCCACTGCAGCGGCGCTCCAGCGAAGCCGGCGGCACACTCTCAAGCGCCTCAAGACAGGGCAATAGCGGCGCTCAGTCCTTGTTGCGGGCGCGGATCCGGCTGCCGATCAGGCTCAGGATCACGCCCAACACCACACCGATGAAGATGCCGGCGAGGAAGTTGTTGGTCTTCACCCCGAAGCCAACGCCAGCCACGGTGGCGATGATCATCTCCGGCACGTTCGCGGAGGGTGCCTTGGGCGGCGGCGGAGCATCATTCATGGGGCGGAACCTGAGAAAACCAAAGTGATGTCATTCTCGCCCAGCACACGGCCCGGCGCATAAAAAACGGGCCGGAAAACCGGCCCGTTCTGTTGCATCGACGCTACTTGCTCAGTGCTGGCCGGCAGGGTCGGTGATCGGCGTCACCGGCTGCGGGGCGTCGCCACCCTTGCCATCGTCGGCGCGGTCGTTGTTACCGCCCTTGTCCACCCAACCTGCAGGCGGCGAAGGCTTGCGGCCTTCCATGATCGCCTTGACCTGGTCGGCGTCGATGGTTTCCCAGTCCAGCAGCGCGGCAGTCATCGCTTCGACGATGTCGCGCTTTTCGTCCAGGATGCGGTACGCAACGTTGTACTGCTCGTCGAGGATGCGACGGATTTCCGCGTCCACCTTCTGCTGGGTAGCCTCGGAAATGGTCTTGCTGTGCATGCCATAGCCGCCTTCTTCATCGGCGTAGACCATGATGCCCAGCACATCGGACATGCCGTACTTGGTAACCATGCCCCGGGCCAGCTTGGTAGCGCGCTCGAAGTCGTTGGAGGCACCGGTCGACATCTCGCCAACGAAGATCTCCTCGGCAATGCGGCCGCCGAACAGGATCGCCAGCTCTTCCAGCATGCGCTCCTTGTACTTGCTGATGTGGTCGTGCTCCGGCAGCTGCCAGGTCAGGCCCAGCGCCCAACCGCGCGGCATGATGGTGACCTTGTGCACCGGGTCGGCCTTGGGCAGCGACATGGCGACAACGGCATGGCCAGACTCGTGATAAGCGGTATTGCGACGCTCTTCCTCACGCATGACCATGCTGCGGCGCTCAGGACCCATGTAGATCTTGTCCTTGGCGTCCTCGAAGTCCTTCATGTCGACTTCCTGCTTGTTGCGACGAGCCGCAAACAGGGCGCCTTCATTGATCAGGTTGGCCAGATCGGCACCGGAGAAACCCGGGGTACCGCGTGCCAGCACTTCCGGACGCACGTCATCGGCGGCCGGCACCTTGCGCAGGTGCACGCGAAGGATCTGCTCGCGGCCCTTGATATCCGGCAGGCCGACCATGACCTGGCGGTCAAAACGGCCCGGGCGCAGCAGCGCCTTGTCCAGCACGTCAGGACGGTTGGTGGCAGCGATCACGATCACGCCTTCGCCGCCCTCGAAGCCGTCCATCTCAACCAGCATCTGGTTCAGGGTCTGCTCGCGCTCATCGTGACCACCGCCGGTGCCCGAACCGCGGTGACGGCCCACGGCATCGATTTCGTCGATGAAGATGATGCACGGCGCATGCTTCTTGGCCTGCTCGAACATGTCGCGCACGCGGCTGGCGCCGACGCCGACGAACATTTCGACGAAGTCCGAACCAGAGATAGCGAAGAACGGCACCTTGGCCTCGCCCGCAATGGCACGGGCCAGCAGGGTCTTACCGGTACCCGGCGGACCGACCATCAGCACGCCGCGCGGAATCTTGCCGCCCAGCTTGGTGAACCTGGATGGATCACGCAGGAACTCGACCAGCTCGCCGACCTCTTCCTTGGCTTCGTCGCAACCGGCAACGTCAGCGAAAGTGACCTTGATCTGGTCCTCGCCCTGCAGCTTGGCGCGCGATTTACCGAAGGACATAGCGCCCTTGGCACCGCCGCCACCGCCCTGCATCTGGCGCATCATGAAAATCCAGAAGCCGATCAGCAGCAGAACTGGCAGGAACTGCAGCACGATGCCCCAAAAACTCGGGCCGGCCGGTTCCTGGCGGGACACTTCAATCTGCTTGGAATACAGCTGGTCCAACAGCTTCGGGTCGGCCGGTGCGTACAGCGCACCAGCGGAGCCGTCCGAGCGCTTGAAGCTCAGATGGTTGGTGGTCAGCGTGGTCTTGTCGGTGTACTCAACCGACTTGATCCGTCCTGCATCCACTTCCTGCAGGAACTGCGTGTAATTGCGGGCATCGCCAGCGGCCGCTGCGCCACTGCGTGGCGCAAAGCTCTGGAACACCACCATCAGCACGACGGCGACAACCACCCATAACAGGAGGTTCTTGGTCAGGTCGTTCATCCTCATCGGCTCCGGTGTCCCTCTAGATACTAATTTCTGATAAGTCGTACGGTTGAGCTTACTTCATCTGACTACGCTTGCCCTGCCCAAGGGCATAAACCTCAGGTGAACGCTTGCGCGAAGCATCAGGCTTGCGAATGGCGACTTTTTCATAACGACGACGCAGTTCACGCACGTAGTCATCAAAGCCGACGCCCTGGAACAACTTGATCAGGAACGCCCCGCCCGGCTTGAGATGGTTGTCGGCAAAATCCATCGCCAACTCCGCCAGGTGCATCATCCGCGGCTGGTCAACCGCATCCATACCACTCTTATTGGGGGCCATATCCGACAGCACAAGGTCCACCGGCTGATCGCCAACCATGGCTTCAAACTGCGATAGGACAGTTTCTTCCCTGAAGTCTCCGTGAAGGAACTCCACGCCGGCCAGCGGCGGCATCTCCAGGATATCCAGCGCCAGGACCCGACCGGTGTCACCCATCTGCCTGCGCACCTGCTGCGACCAGCCACCCGGTGCAGCGCCCAGGTCGACCACCACCATATGTGGCTTCAGCAGCCGGTCACGCTCCAGCAGCTCCTCGAGCTTATAGGCCGCGCGCGAGCGCATGCCCTCCTTCTGGGCCTTTTTCACAAAAGGATCGGAGAAGTGTTCTTTCAGCCAGCGCTGGCTACTTTTGCTACGGGAAGGCATTGGCAATGGGGCTCACAGGGGTGGTCATGATACCCTGAACCCCCTTGATTACCTGTAGTCCTGCATGTCCATCGTCCTGACCTCGGCCCAGAACCGATTCCTGCGCGGCATTGCGCACGACCTGAAAGCACTGCTGCAGATCGGTGGCAAAGGGGTCACTCCGGCCTTTTTGGCCGAGCTGGACGAGGTGCTGGAGCGCCATGAGCTGGTCAAGGTAAAGGTTGCTGCAGAAGACCGCGAAGCCCGCGACACCCTGATCGAGGAACTGATCCAGGCCAGCGGTGCTGCCCTGGTGCAGCGCATCGGTCATGTCGCCGTGCTGTATCGCCCGGCCAAGGAAAAGCGCCAGATCGTGCTGCCGCGCGGCTGATAGCCGAGGAATACCCATGCAGTTCAGTCGCGAGCTTCCTGATTACATCTACTCCCTGCGCTCGGCCGATGGTCGCAATGCGCAGGTGAACGACCGCGCACTGAACCGCAGTTTCATCCTTGCGCCGAACAGCTTGATTGAAGACTGGCCGGTTGCCTCGGTGGCCGAGTTGCGTGCCGAAGACCTGGACGCAGCACTGGAACTGAATCCGGCGCTGGTGATCCTTGGCACGGGTGAAAAGCAGATTTTCCCGCCCGCCGCGATCATGGCAGCCTGCCTGACCCGCGGCATCGGCATCGAGGTGATGAACAACGCCTCGGCCGCGCGCACCTACAACGTGCTGGCCGGTGAAAACCGCCGCGTGGTGATGGCCATCATTCTGGAAAGCGCCCCGTAGCGCCCAGCCACGCCGCACCGGCGCATTTTTGTAGGAGCGGCGTAAGCCGCGAAGCTGACGATCAGTCAGCGTGCAGGCCGTCGGCAATCCCAACAACGCCTGATCCGCAGCACCTGCTGGCGAGGCCGAAAGCCTCCCTGTAGTGCCGAGCCATGCTCGGCAAGGGCCTTACAGGCAATGCATCAGATGGTTCATCAGCTTCGCGGCTTACACCGCTCCCACAAGTCCGGCGCGTGCTGGCGCATCACCGGAAAAGCCGCTGCCGAGCATGGCTCGGCACTACAGGAGTTGCGATCTAGCGAGCCAACGGCTCACCCTTCAGCCAGCACACCAGCAGCATCGTCAGGGCCACGCAAGCGTGAAAACCGGCAAACGCGACCGGGCTGATCGTAGGCGGAAACAACAGAAAAGCCGCCGGCAACAGCACCGCCACCAGCGCATATACCACCCACCCCTGCCAGGCCAGCGGCCAGCTCCAACCCTGCCCGTTACTTGCGGCCTGGAACCAGTACTTCGACTTCTGCATACGCTCTCCCTCTCAAAACGTGGATGCTGTCGCGATACCCCGGCAATCCTGCCCCCACCAGGATTAGTTGGCGCAGCCTATCTGCTGCAGGTCCCGCTCAATGATCAGGGCGGGACCGCGAGCACTCAGCGGTTCGGCAGGTAAACCAGCGGATCTACCGGCTTGCCGTTGTAACGGATCTCGAAGTGCAACATGTCGCGTGAGGTGCCGGTGCGGCCCATCTCGGCGATCTGGTCGCCTGCCTTGACGCTCTGGCCTTCGTTGACCAGGCGTTTGCGGTTATGGCCGTAGGCCGACAGCCATTGGTCGTTGTGCTTGATGATGATCAGCTCACCATAGCCAACCAGGCCAGCGCCGGAATACACCACCACACCGGGGCCCGCGGCACGTACCGCCTGACCGCTGCTGCCAGCGATGTCCACGCCCTGCTTGGTCGCCTCACCGGCCACGAAACGGCCGACCAGCGCACCCTCGGCCGGCCAGCGCCAGGCGATGCCGCTATTGACCGGCGTAGGCGTCGCCGCCGGCGGCGGGGTTGCCGGGCGGGTCGCCGTCGTCGTTGAACCACTGCTTGCCGGCGGCCGGCTGGCCGTTGCGCCGCCGGGATACAGACGCAGCGCCTGTCCCGGATAGATGGTGTACGGCTCGGATAGGCCATTCCAGGCTGCGAGATCACGCGGCGTGATGTTGTTGATCCGGGCGATGCCGAACAACGTATCGCCACGGCGCACGATGGCCGTCTGCCCCGGCTTGGCCACGGAGGTGCGCGGGACGGTCGAGGTGGTCGAACCCGAGCTGCCGCCCGAGGGCTTCACCACCGTGGCAGTGCCGCAGGCCGCCAACGAGACCACCGCCAGAACGGCCAGCGCCCTGCCCAAGCCCTTGCCCAACATCAATGCATTCATGCGAATTTAGCCCTCCAGACCAGCCACGCCACCAGGCCCACCACCAATGCGGTGGCAATCCAGCCCAGTGGCTCAATCCAGCGCCTCAACCGTTCAGCCGCCTGCGCGCCGCCGAAGCGGATCACCGCCGCCAACAAATAAACCCGCTTACCACGGCCGACCAGCATGCTCAGCACATACTGCGGCAGCGGCACGCCGACGATACCCGAGGCCCATGTGAAGACCTTCATCGGGATCGG
Organism: Stenotrophomonas sp. 610A2; assembly: GCF_030549615.1. Classification (NCBI taxonomy): domain Bacteria; kingdom Pseudomonadati; phylum Pseudomonadota; class Gammaproteobacteria; order Lysobacterales; family Lysobacteraceae; genus Stenotrophomonas; species Stenotrophomonas pigmentata. The sequence goes on along the minus strand of NZ_CP130832.1, from coordinate 1,965,034 downwards.
CATGAAACCGCCCAGCACCAGGAAGGTAAACACCGCCCATGGCGACTCTGCCATCTTGGCCTGCAGCGTCGCGATGCCGCTTTCGATCGCGGGCAGCATGCCCATCGCCTCGAACAGCGGCTTGATCACCTCGAAGGCGTAGTGGCCCAGCGCATAACCCACCATCGCGCCGGCCATCGAGCCAATCAGGCTCAGGGTCGCAAAGCGCCAGCCCTTTCGCGGCTGCGCCACGCACATCGGCATCAGCATCACTTCCGGCATCACCGGGAAGATGATCGCCTCGATGAAGCTCAGGACAGTCAGATAGGTAGGTGCGCGCTCATTGGCAGCCCAGACCATGGCGCGGTCGTACAACGGCCCGAAAATCTTCATTCAGTGAGTAGTCCTGTTCTCAGTCCAGCATGCCCGGCAACAACGGCACGAAACTCACCGGTGCCAGCTCTTCCTGGGCAATGGTGCCATCGGCTTGCCGGGTCAGTTGCAACAGCACCTGTCCGCCGGGGCCGCCAACCGGGGCCACCAGTCGGCCGCCGACAGCCAATTGATCGATCAATGCATCCACCAGCGCCGGTGCGGCGGCCGTCACAACGATCGCATCGTACGGGCCGTGCTCGGGCCAGCCGATGCGGCCGTCGTCATGTTTGGTGCGGATGTTCATGCCGAGATGCCGGAAGCGCTTGCGCGCCTGCCGCAGCAGGTCGCCGATGCGTTCGACGGTAAACACCTCAAGACCCAGCGCGCCGAGGATGGCGGCCTGGTAGCCCGAGCCGGTGCCGACTTCCAGCACCTTCTTCGGTGCGACAGCCAGCACCACTTCGGTCATCCGCGCCACGACCCAGGGCTGGGAGATGGTCTGGCCATGGCCGATGGGCAGTGCGGTGTCTTCGTAGGCACGAGACGCCAACGCCTCGTCAATGAACAGATGCCGTGGCACGACGCGTACGGCATTGAGCGTGGCCTCATCGGCGATGCCCACTTCGCGAAGGCGATCAACCAGACGGTCGCGCACCCGCTGCGAGGTCATGCCGATACCCACGGCCTCCGGCTGCAGGCGCAGACGCGGCGTCATTCAGGCTTCCCCAGGGTTTCGGTCAGCCCACCCACCCAGCTGGCGACCTTTTCCAGGGCCGAATAGCGGGTCAGGTCGACCTGGATCGGGGTGATCGAGATATACCCGGTGCGCACAGCGTGGAAGTCGGTACCGGGTCCGGCGTCCTGCTCGCTGCCAGCCGGGCCGATCCAGTACACGGTATTGCCGCGTGGATCGGTCGCCGGCACACAGGCTTCGGCGCGGTGACGGTTGCCAAGCCGAGTGACCTCGAAGCCGCGGATCTGCTCCCAGGGCAGGTCCGGAACGTTGACGTTGAGGATGGTGTCGGCCGGCAATGGATCAGCGATAAGCCGGGACACGATCTCCACCGCGGCGCGTGCCGCGGTAACGAAGTTCTTGGCTTCGTGCTTGTGCGTGACCAGAGACACCGCCACCGAAGGCAAACCAAGATGGCGCCCCTCCATCGCCGCCGACACCGTGCCCGAATAGATCACGTCATCGCCGAGGTTGGCGGCATTGTTGATACCCGACACCACGATGTCCGGCTCGAATTCGAGCATGCCGGTCAGGGCCAGGTGCACGCAGTCGGTAGGCGTACCCGCCACCGCACAGGTGTAGTGGTCAATCCGGCGCAGACGCACCGGTTGATCCAGCGTGAGTGAGTTGGAGGCACCCGACCGGTCACGGTCCGGCGCCACCACGGTGACTTCGTGTCCGGCGTTGCGAAGCTCCTCGGCCAACATCTTGATGCCGGGGGCGTCAACACCATCGTCATTTGATACAAGTACGCGCATTAAAGGCCTGGGTTACTGGATCAACACGCGACGCTCCCACTCAGCGCCGCAATCGCCGGAACCTCCGGTTAGTACATCACCGTGACGGACCGACCTGAGCAGCCATGATACCGGAATGCGCCGCGGCACTTTCCACCGCCACGGGACTTGCCTGCGACTGTGCGCACGTTACGCTGTACGAATGTCGCACCCAGATGAAGAAGATGACGCCGCACTGTTCCGCTCGGCCATTGGCGAAGTAACGCCGATGCGGCCTGTGGAGGCACCGGCCGCGGGCAAACCACGGCCCAAGCCGCGTGCGCGCATGGCCGAACAGGATGAATCCGAGGCTTTGGGCGAATTCGCCCGCCTGTTACGCTCCAGCAAGCCGCTGGAAGCCGGCGACAACACAAGCTACCGGCGTGACAACCTGCCACCGCAGATGTTCCAGCGGCTCAAGCGTGGCCAGTATTCGGTACAGGACGAACTGGACCTGCACGGCGCCACCGCTGCCCAGGCCGAGAACCTGCTGCGCCAGTTCCTGCTGGAGGCTCGCGCGCATGAACACGGCTGCGTGCGCATCATCCACGGCAAGGGCCTGCAGTCGGATGGCGGCGCACCGGTGTTGAAGAACCTGGTCGACCGCATGCTGCGCCAACGCAATGACGTGCTGGCATTTCATTCAGCGCCGCCGACCCAGGGCGGCACCGGCGCGGTTCTGGTGCTGCTGGCCAACCGCTGAGCGAGCTGTCCAGGCGCCCGCTCCGTCAGCCAATCTCGTTTCGCTCGAGCGGCGAAGAGCACCAGCCTCAGTAGCCCGGGTAAGCGCGCGCACCCGGGGTTGTTCGCATGAGACCGTGAAGCACCATTGGACCGCGCCTCCCGGGTGCGCTGCGCTTACCCGGGCTACGACGTGCCGACCGCTTAGTCGGCAGCGCCCTCTTCGCTCGACGCTTCGGCTTCGGCCGCCGGGGCACCCGCAATTTCATTGCGACTGGCGTCGGTCACTTCACCCAGTTCGTGCAGCACCGCCGTGGCGTAGCAGCCCGGCGGCAGCGCGAACGACACTTCCAGCACGTCGTCGGCCAGCCATTGGTGCTGCATCAGCATGGGCTTGAGACGCAGCGAACGACGCTCCTGCTTGAGCCCGGCCTGTTCCAGTCCGGCGCGCAGCGCCAAGGCCTGCTCATCGCTCAGTGCCTGATCCTCCAAGGCGCGCGCGGCATCGGTCGCGCGCAGCTCACCAACGCCCCACAAAGGCGCACTGGGATGAATATCGAAACGCGCCAGACGCTCAGCCAGCACCTCGCTCATCGACTCAGGACCGAACACCGAACGACTGCCGTCCAGCATCCACACTTCACCTTCCAGCGCGGCGTCCCAGTTGCCCGCCTCAACGCGCGCGGCGAGCACACGGTTGAACAAGGCTGAACGCGCGGCGGACAGCAGCATCGAACGCTGATCCTTGCGCACCCGGCGGCCGTTGAACATCTGCAGCGCGGCCGGCACATTGCCGCCGTCGCGGCCAAAACGCTGTTCGCCAAACCAGTTCGGCAGGCCGCGCGCGGCGACAATCTGCAGACGCTCCTCGATGGCCGCCTTGTCACCTTGCACACCACGCAGCACCAGCTTGAAGCGGTTGCCCGCCAGTGCGCCGCGCTGCAGCTTGCGGTTATGCCAGGTCGACGCCAGCACATGCAGCTCGTCCGACTCCAGCAATGCCAGATCCGGCGCCACCCGCTTGGGCAGGTGCACGCTGAAGCGCTGCGTGGTCACCGCATGCCGATCTTTCTGCCCGGCATAGCTGACGCCCATTTCCGGCACGCCCGCCCACTGCGCCAACTGCTTGGCAATCGCCACGGTATTGGCGCCGCGCTTGCGGATGTCGAGCAGCAGGTGCTCACCCTCGCCGGTCGCCTCGAACGCGGGAATTTCATCAACCTGGAAGTCTTCCGGCACGCTGCGGATCGCAGCCGTCAGTACCGGCTCACCGAAGGCCAAAGGCAACGCGGTCATGCCGCCACCAACAAGGCCACGGCCTGCGCGGCAATGCCTTCCTCTCGGCCGGTGAAGCCCAGCTTCTCACTGGTGGTGGCCTTGATGCTGACCCGGTCCAGATCGATCTGCAGCAGCTGCGCAACTTTCTCGCGCATCGCCAGCGCATGCGGGCCGACCTTGGGCCGTTCGCAGATCACGGTGATGTCGACGTTGCCGACCTGCCAGCCGCGCTCGCGCAGCAGCTCATTGCAATGAGTGACGAAGCGACTGCTGTCCGCGCCCTTCCAGCGCTCATCCGATGGCGGGAAATGCACGCCGATATCACCCAGCGCCAGCGCGCCAAGCATGGCATCGCACAGCGCATGCAGGGCGACATCGCCATCGCTGTGCGCGAGCACGCCACGGCTGTGCGGCACGCGTACGCCGGCGAGCATGATGTGGTCGCCCTCACCGAAGGCATGCACGTCATAGCCTTGGCCGATACGGATGGGAGGGAAGGAAACAGAAGAGTTCATGGCAATACTTCTTGGCAGAGCCGACGCCAACGCGCCGGCAAGGGATCAGCTGCCGCGCCGCGACAGCTCGAATTCGAAACGGGCCAGATCGGCCGGGGTGGTGACCTTGAAATTGCTTTCCGCGCCTTCGATCAGCAACGGACGTACACCCTGCCGCTCCATCGCCATGGCCTCGTCGGTCACATCAACGCCAGCAGCGGCGGCATCAAACAGCGCACGGGTCAGCTGATGGCGACGGAACATCTGCGGGGTAAGCGCGCGCCACAGGCGCTCGCGCGGCTCGGTGCCATCAATGCCGCCGTCGTCGCCAGCACGCTTGAGCGTGTCGCGCACCGGTGCGGCGAGAATGCCGCCGACCGGGTCGGCACGCCCCACTTCCAGCAGGCGACTCAGGTCAGCCGCGTCCAGATTCGGCCGCGCTGCGTCATGGACCAGCACGAAATCATCGGCGCGCACGCTGTCCGGCAGCGCCTGCAGGCCGGCCAATACCGACGCCGCGCGGGTCTCTCCTCCCACGCAGGTCAGCACCGGCTTATCGGCGAACGAGGTCCAGCCCGGCCAGTCGGCATCGTTCTCGGCGATGGCCACCATCACCCCGGCGACGCCGGGATGCGCGAGCAGCGACTGCAGCGCATGCGCGAGCAGGGGCTCGCCGTCCGCCAACAGATACTGCTTTGGCACCGGTCCGCCAAAACGCGCACCGCGCCCGGCCGCAGGAACAACCGCCCAGGCCTGCACGATCACGGAATGTTCTCCGGCGGCGATTGCGGGTCGCCCTGCCCTGCCGCGGGCGCTGCGGCAGCTGCCGGCGCCACGGGAGCAGCTACCGGGGCGTCCTCGACAACCCGATAGAACTTTTCGCCCGGCTTGATCATGCCCAGTTCGCTGCGCGCACGCTCTTCGATGGCAGCCTCGCCATCCTTGAGGTCCTGGACTTCCGCCGCCAGGGAATCATTACGCTGCTGCAGACCGTCATTGTCACGCTTCTGGTTGGCAACCTGCGCCTCAAGCATCATCACTTCGCCCGAGTTGCCCTGGCCAAACCAGAAGCGGTACTGCAGCAATCCCAGCAGTACCGCCAGCACCAGCAGCAGCCAGCGCCAATTACGCATGACGATCAGCGCTTAAGCGAGACAAACGCATCACGGCCGGCATAGCGTGCGCCGCTGCCGAGGGCTTCCTCGATGCGCAGCAACTGGTTGTACTTGGCCACGCGATCGCTGCGGCACAGCGAGCCGGTCTTGATCTGGGTGGCGGTGGTGGCCACGGCGATGTCGGCGATGGTGGTGTCTTCGGTTTCGCCCGAACGGTGCGAGACGATGGCCGCGTAACCAGCCTTGTCGGCCATGGCGATCGCTTCCAGAGTCTCGGTCAGGGTGCCAATCTGGTTGACCTTGATCAGGATGGCGTTGGCGGTGCCCGACTCGATGCCTTCGGCGAAGATCTTCGGGTTGGTGACGAACAGATCGTCGCCCACCAGCTGCACCTTGTTGCCAACGCGCTGGGTCAGCAGCTTCCAACCGGCCCAGTCGTTCTCGGCCAGGCCGTCTTCGATGCTGATGATCGGGTACTGCGCGCTCCAGTCCGCCAGGAAGTCGACGAACTGCTCGGAGGTCAGGCGCTTGTTCTCGCCGACCAGGTTGTACTTGCCGTTCTCGTAGAACTCGCTGGAAGCGACGTCCAGGCCCAGCAGGATGTCTTCGCCAGCCGTGTAACCGGCCTTGCCGATGGCTTCCAGAATGGTGTCCAGCGCCTCGACGTTGCTACGGAAGTCCGGCGCGAAGCCGCCTTCGTCGCCGACCGCCGTGCTCAGGCCGTGGCCCTTCAGCACCGACTTCAGCGCGTGGAAGATTTCGGTACCAGCGCGCAGCGATTCGCTGAACGAGCTGAAGCCGACCGGCAGCACCATGAATTCCTGGAAGTCGACGTTGTTATCGGCATGCGCACCACCGTTGATGATGTTCATCATCGGCACCGGCAGCGACGGGGTGGCACCAGTCTTGGCAGCCAGGTACTGCCACAGCGCCTGCTTCTTCGAGGCGGCGACCGCGTGGGCGGCAGCCATCGAGACGCCGAGCAGCGCATTGGCACCCAGGCGGCCCTTGTTCTCGGTGCCGTCCAGATCGATCAGGCGGCGGTCCAGGCCTTCCTGGTCTTCGGCATTGAAGCCGGCCAGTGCAGTGGCGATGGCGCCGTTGATGTTGCCCACGGCATTGCGCACGCCCTTGCCCAGGTAACGGGTCTTGTCGCCATCGCGCAGTTCCACGGCCTCCTTGGTGCCGGTCGAAGCGCCGGACGGGACGGCGGCGCGGCCGAATGAGCCGTCGGCCAGGGTGACTTCGGCTTCCAGCGTGGGGTTGCCACGGCTGTCGAGGATTTCACGGGCGTGGATCTTGGCGATATTGGTCATGTCTGGGGGCTAGGCTCGTTCAGGAGAGTCTGTTATCGACGGGAAACACAAAAACCAGCCCGGAGTTTAAACGAAGCGCAGGCTGGCGCGGCCGTTGCTTTCGCCTGAAAGCGGCGCGGGCCGCTGAAACGCACAAGGCCCGCACTGGGCGGGCCTTGTTTGATGCCTCCTGTGGTGCCGAGCCATGCTCGGCATGGGGCATTACCGGTAAAGCCTCTGCCGAGCATGGCTCGGCACTACCTGTTCCTTACCCTGGGAAGGCCCCTTGCCGAGCATGGCTCGGCACTACCTGTTCGTTACCCTGGGAAGGCCCCTTGCCGAGCATGGCTCGGCACTACAGGGCGCCCGCTTCAGGCGCGGGCTTCCTGCAGCAGCTTGCCGCCGGCCTTCTTCTCGCGCGCGGCGCGGATGAAGCCGATGAACAGCGGGTGGCCGCCACGCGGGGTGGACAGGAACTCCGGATGGGCCTGGCAGGCCAGGAACCACGGGTGCTGGTCGCGCGGCAGTTCAACCACTTCCACCAGCGTGTCATCCATCGACTTGCCGGCGATCACCAGACCCGCGTCTTCCAACTGGGTGCGATAGCGGTTGTTGAACTCGTAACGGTGGCGGTGACGCTCGGCCACCACGTCCTTGCCGTACAGCTCACGGGCCAGGGTACCCGGCTTCAGGCGCTGCTCCTGCAGGCCCAGGCGCATGGTGCCGCCCAGGTCGGACTTCTCGTCGCGCTTCTCGATCTCACCGGTGGCGGTACGCCATTCGGTGATCAGACCGATCACCGGATTCGGCGACTGACGGTCGTTCTCGGTGCTGTTGGCACCTTCCAGGCCAGCCACGTGACGGGCGAAATCGACCACCGCCGCCTGCATGCCGTAGCAGATGCCGAAGTACGGCAGCTTCTGCTCGCGGGCGTACTGCGAGGTCAGCACCTTGCCTTCGAAACCGCGATCACCGAAGCCGCCCGGCACCAGGATGCCGTCCACGCCTTCCAGTGCGGACAGGCCGGATTCTTCCAGCTCCTGCGCTTCCAGCCACTTCAGGTTGACCTTGGTGCGCTGGCGCAGGCCGCCGTGCTTGAGCGCCTCGCCTACCGACTTGTACGCATCCTGATGGTCGACGTACTTGCCGACCACGGCGATGGTGACTTCGTCCAGCGGATGCAACGCGGCATCCAGCACTGCCTCCCACTCGGACAGATCGGCCGGACCGGCCTTGTCGCCCAGCTTGAGCTGGTTGACCACGATCTCGTCCAGACCCTGCGCATGCAGGCCCATCGGCACGCGGTACAGGACCTCCACGTCCGGCACGCTGATCACAGCGCGCTCGGAAACGTTGGTGAACAGCGAAATCTTGCGGCGCTCCGAATCCGGAATCGCCTGCTCGGAACGGCATAGCAGCACGTCCGGCTGGATGCCAATCGAGCGCAGCTCCTTGACCGAGTGCTGGGTCGGCTTGGTCTTCAGCTCACCGGCGGCACCGATGTACGGGACCAGGGTGAGGTGCATGAACAGCGCCTTCTCCGGACCACGCTCGGTACGCACCTGGCGGATAGCCTCCAGGAACGGCAGCGACTCGATGTCGCCGACGGTACCGCCGATTTCCACCAGCGCCACGTCGAAGCCTTCGGTGGCCTCGTCGATGCAACGACGGATTTCGTCGGTGATATGCGGAATGACCTGCACGGTCGCGCCCAGGTAATCACCACGGCGCTCCTTGCGGATCACGTTCTCGTAGATGCGCCCGGTAGTCACCGAATTCTTCCGGCTCAGGCGGTTATGTACGAAACGCTCGTAATGGCCCAGGTCGAGGTCGGTCTCGGCACCGTCGTCGGTGACATAGACCTCGCCATGCTGGAAGGGGCTCATCGTGCCTGGATCGACGTTGATGTACGGATCCAGCTTCATCATGGTGACCTTCAGGCCACGCGCCTCGAGAATCGAGGCCAGAGACGCGGCTGCAATGCCCTTGCCAAGCGAGGACACCACACCACCGGTAACAAAAATAAGGGGGGTCACGGCTCACTGCCTCCCGGAAAGCCCTAGTTTAAAGGTTGTCGCCAAAACACCCAAGCACTGGATGCGGCGGATTAAAAAAAAGACGCCCCGACCTGCGCCGGGGCGTCCTTGAAACTCAGGAAAACCGCGTCAGCGACGGCGACGGGCTTCCTCTTCCTCTTCTTCACGCGGCGCCGGCTGGTCAGCCTTGGCCTTGTCCTGGGCAGCGGCGGCAGCGCGGCGCTTGGCCTTCTGCTCGGCATCGCTCTGCGCCTTGTCGACCGGGGCAGCCTGTGCGGCCTCAGCAGCCTTGCCCTTGTCAGCGCTTTGCGCCATCACGAAGGGAACGGCGGCAACCGCAGCGACAACAACACCCAGGGCCAGCAATTTTGATGTTTTCATCCAAAACCTCCTCGGCTTGCCCCGCCTGGAATGGCGGGCCTTTTTGGAACCGGATACAGGATACCTCGTTGCAGCTGCCCCGGCCCTGAATGCCCTGCGTGCAAAAATCGCCGCCAGACCGCACACTCCCACGTCGATTTGCGCCCTACCGAGATCCATGAACGCCCGTTACAACGCCGCTGACATCGAAGTCCTCTCTGGCCTGGACCCGGTCAAACGCCGTCCTGGCATGTATACCGACACTGCCCGCCCGAACCATCTGGCGCAGGAAGTGATCGACAACTCGGTCGACGAGGCCCTGGCCGGCCACGCCAAGACCGTGGAAGTCACCCTGTTCAAGGATGGCAGCTGCGAAGTCAGCGATGACGGCCGCGGCATGCCGGTGGACATCCACCCGGAAGAAAAGATCCCCGGCGTCGAACTGATCCTGACCAGGCTGCATGCCGGCGGCAAGTTCAACAACCGCAACTACACCTTCTCCGGCGGTCTCCACGGCGTCGGCGTATCGGTGGTCAACGCCCTGTCCACGCTGGTGGAGATCCACATCCGCCGCGACGGCAGCGAGCACCGCATCACCTTCCGCGATGGCGACCGCGCCAGCCCGCTGGAAGTGGTCGGCAGCGTCGGCAAGAAAAACACCGGCACCCGTGTGCGCTTCTGGGCCGACCCCAAGTACTTCGACACGCCCAAGTTCAACGTGCGCGCCCTGCGTCACCTGCTGCGCGCCAAGGCCGTGCTGTGCCCGGGCCTGACCGTGAAGCTGACCGACGAAGCCACCGGTGAAGTCGACACCTGGTATTACGAAGACGGCCTGCGCGACTACCTGAAGGCCGAGCTGGGCGAGCGTGAAATGCTGCCGGCCGACCTGTTTGCCGGCTCGCTGAAGAAGGAAACCGAGATCGTTGACTGGGCCGTGGCCTGGCTGCCGGAAGGCGAGCTGGTGCAGGAAAGCTACGTCAACCTGATCCCGACCGCCCAGCACGGCACCCATGCCAACGGTCTGCGCACCGGCCTGACCGAGGCGCTGCGCGAGTTCTGCGACTTCCGCAACCTGCTGCCGCGCGGCGTCAAGCTGGCCCCGGAAGATGTCTGGGACCGCGTCTCCTTCGTGCTGTCGCTGAAGATGACCGATCCGCAGTTCAGCGGCCAGACCAAGGAACGCCTGTCCTCGCGCCAGGCCGCCGGCTTTGTCGAAGGCGCCGCCCACGACGCCTTCAGCCTGCTGCTGAACCAGAACGTGGAACTGGGCGAGAAGATCGCGCAGATCGCCATCGAACGCGCCAGCGCACGCCTGAAGACCGAAAAACTGGTCACCCGCAAGAAGGTCACCCAGGGCCCGGCCCTGCCCGGCAAGCTGGCCGACTGCATCAGCCAGGACCTGTCGCGCACCGAGCTGTTCCTGGTGGAAGGTGACTCCGCAGGCGGCAGCGCCAAGCAGGCCCGCGACAAGGACTTCCAGGCCATCCTGCCGCTGCGCGGCAAGATCCTGAACACCTGGGAAGTCGCCTCCGGCAGCGTGCTCGCCTCCGAAGAAGTGCACAACCTGGCCATCGCAATTGGCTGTGACCCGGGCAAGGACGACCTGTCCGGCCTGCGCTACGGCAAGATCGTGATCCTGGCCGACGCCGACTCCGACGGCCTGCACATCGCCACCTTGCTGACCGCCCTGTTCCTGCGTCACTTCCCGTCGCTGGTGGATGCCGGCCACGTGTTCGTGGCGATGCCGCCACTGTTCCGCGTCGACGTGGGCAAGCAGGTGTTCTACGCGCTGGACGAGGAAGAGAAGCGCTCGCTGCTGGACAAGATCGAGCGCGAGAAGATCCGCGGCCAGGTCAGCGTCACCCGCTTCAAGGGCCTGGGCGAGATGAACCCCTCGCAGCTGCGCGAATCCACCATCCACCCGGATACGCGCCGCCTTGTGCAGCTGACCGTGGACGACAGCGAGCAGACCTCGGCTTTGATGGACATGCTGCTGGCCAAGAAGCGCGCCCCGGACCGCAAGGGCTGGCTGGAGAGCAAGGGCGACCTGGCCTCACTGGAAGCCTGATCCAAGCAATCTCGCCGCACCGAAAGCCCGCCCTCACCGGCGGGCTTTTTGCTGGCCGCGCCGCCATTTTCTTTTTTGTGGGAGCGGCGTGAGCCGCGAAGCTGGCATTGCCGACAAGACAGGGGCCTTTTGTCACCTGATGATGTGCGAGCTTCGCGGCTCACGCCGCTCCTACAAACAACACAACAACACCCCGCTCCACCCCAAAAAAAACCCGCCATCACTGGCGGGTTTTTGTTTGCGGACTGCGAACCGATAACCTCAGTTCCAACCCACCATTTCGAACAGGCGCAGGATCAGGTAAGCACAGCCACCTGCCGCCGGAATCGTCAGGATCCAGGCCCACAGGATGCGCTCGATCACGCCCAGACGCAGCGAGCGCGGGTTCTTGGCGAAGCCGACGCCCATGATCGCGGTGGAGATGCTGTGGGTTGTCGAGACCGGCATGCCAAAGTGCGCAGCCAGGGTCAGGATGGTGGCCGAGCTGGTCTCCGCGGCAAAGCCGTGGATCGGGTGCAGCTTGACCATCTTGTGGCCCAGGGTCTTGATGATCTTCCAGCCACCCGAGGCGGTACCAGCAGCCATAACCACCGCACAGGTCAACACGATCCACATGGCAATGCCGTTGCCAGCATTGGCATCCGGGTGCATGAAGGCCAGCCACGACGGCAGGTCGTTCAGCGCACCAGTTGCCTCGGCGCCGACCAGGGTCATGGCGATGATGCCCATGGTCTTCTGCGCATCGTTGTGGCCGTGGGCAAAGCCCATGTACGCCGCCGACACGATCTGCGCCTTGCCAAAGAAGGCATTGACCCAACGCGGACGGGCCAGACGACCAAGCACGCCACCAACGCGGGCCATGCCGGCAATGATCGCCCACAACAGGCACATCACCACAACACCGAGCAGGAAGCCGGCGATCGGCGAGGTGATCATCGGCACGAACACCTTCCACAACAGGCCCTTGTTCTGCGCCCAGTTGCCGACGTTCTGCGACCAGATCAGCGCATCCCAGTTGTTATGCGCGGCTGCCAGACCGGCGCCGCACAGGCCGCCGATCAACGCATGCGAAGACGAGGACGGCAGGCCTTTCCACCAGGTGATCAGGTTCCAGACGATGCCGCCAAGCAACGCGCACAGGATCACCTGCGGGGTCACGTCGACCACATCGGTGTTGAGCAGGCCATTGGCGATGGTCAGCGCGACGGCGGTGCCGGTCAGCGCGCCGATCAGGTTCATGAAAGCGGCCAACATCACCGCCCAACCGGGCGACAGGACCTTGGTTGCCACCACGGTGGCAATGGAGTTGGCGGTGTCGTGGAAGCCGTTGATGAACTCGAAGACGAGCGCGGCCAGAATCACCACCAGGACGAGGGTGAGCATAGAGCGTCCCCGTCAGCTGTTCTTGAGCACGATCTGGTAAGCCACCACGCCGGCTTCGCGGCAACGGTCGATGGCCTTTTCCAGGATCTCGAAGAATTCCTTGAGCAGGAACATCTGCAGGTTGTCCAGGCGACCGGAATAGATGTCGCGGTACAGCTCCAGCATCAGACGGTCGGCTTCGTTCTCCAGCGAACGCAGCTTCTCGTTGAGCGCGGTCATGCGGTCCAGGTTCATGTGGCGCAGGTCGTTGACCATTTCCACGACGACACCTGCGGCCTGTTCCAGCATCGCTGCGCGCGGGGCGAAGTCGATCTGGTCCAGGTGCTGCACGGCCAGCGAGTAGCGGTCGGCGAACTTCTCGATCTGCTTGGGAATCTTGTACAGCGCCGAACCCAGCGCTTCGATGTCCTCGCGCTCGATCGGGGTCATGAAGCTGTCAACCAGCGCCTGGCTGATCTTGTCAGAAGCGGCGCGCTCGCGCAGACGGGCGAGTTTGAACGCATCCAGCGCCGGCTGACGATCGGCCTCGCGCATCATGCTGTGCAGTGCCTTGGCACCGTCATAGGCGGCCTGCGCGGCCTCGTCGAGGTAGGTGTAGAACTGCTTGCCGGAGCCAAAGATGGTCTGCAACGAAAACATGGGGAGCCTATTCGCCGTCGCGGGAGGGACGGCACCAAGGGCGAATTATGACGGCTAGATGGCATTCAGGGTATTCCTGACGTCTTTTTTACATCTGAAATGTGAACAGCCGGCCGTACCAGAGCCCCGGCGGTTTGCTAATATCGCCCAGCGCCCTCGCGGCGCACCCTATGGACGACGACCCTTATCCCCCGCCACAGCGCCGGATCCCGCCCCTGAGCGGCCGCCGCCACTGCAAACACCCGCCCTCCCTGTCACCAACCCGGGGAGAGACCCGTGTTTGAATTTTTCATCGTATTGGCCTTGATTCTGCTCAACGGCTTCTTTGCCATGTCCGAGATGTCGGTCATGACCTCGCGCAAGAGCCGCCTCAAGCAGTTGGCCAGCTCGAGCAAGCGTGCCGCACGCGCCCTGGCCCTGTCCGAGAAGCCCGAGAACTTCCTGTCCACGGTGCAGATCGGCATCACCCTGATCGGCATCCTGACCGGTGTTTATGGCGGTGACGCCATCGGTGGCGCCATTGCCCAGCACCTGCAGGCCATCTTCCCCGCGCTGTCGGCGAACTTCTCGCTGTTTGGCGCCACCCAGCCCTGGTCGGAGTTCATCGGCAAGACGCTGGCCGTTGCGTTGATCACCTATCTGACGCTGATCTTCGGCGAACTGGTGCCTAAGCGCGTCGCGCTGACCCGTTCCGAAGACATCGCCGGCATTGTCGCGGTGCCAATGAGCTGGCTGGCCCGTATCGCCGCCCCCGGCGTCTGGTTGCTCTCACACTCCACCCGGCTGGTGCTGCGCCTGCTGGGCCTGGGCAAGACCGAGTCGGCCTCGGTCAGTGAAGAAGAGATCCGCATGCTGGTGGCCGAAAGCCACGAGCAAGGCGTGATCGACAGCCACGAGCGCGACATGATGAATCGCGTCATGCGCCTGGGCGACCGCACCGCCGACAGCCTGATGACACCGCGCAACCGCATCGCCTGGCTGGACACCAACGCCGACCCGGAAAAGAACCTGCACGCCATGCGTGACCATTCGTTCTCGCGCTACCCGGTGTATCGCGGCAACGACCAGGACATCGCCGGCATTCTCGAGGTCAAGAGCCTGGTCACCCGCCTCAGCGGCGGCAGCCACAACCTGTTCGAGAACCTGCGCGAGACGCTGTATGTCTCCGAGTCCACCCATGCGATGAAGCTGCTGGAGATCTTCCGCGAAGAGCACCAGTCGATGGCGCTGGTGGTCGACGAGTACGGCGAGATCCAGGGCCTGGTGACCATCTCCGACCTGATGGGCGCCGTGGTCGGCCGCCTGCAGGCCACCGAGAACACCGATGACGATGCACTGGTAGTCACCCGCGAAGACGGCTCCTTGCTGGTTGACGGTTCGCTGCCGGTGGATGACCTGCAGGAACTGATGAACGGCGCGGAGCTGCCGGACGCCGAGGAAGGCGACTACTACACGCTGGCCGGCATGTGCATGCACTATTTCGGCCGCATCCCGCATGCCGGCGAGTACTTCGACTGGGCCGGCTGGCGCATCGAGATCGTCGACCTGGACGGCGCCCGTATCGACAAGCTGCTGTTGCGCAGGCTGCCGGAAGATGACGCTGATGACACCACCGGTTGACCCGGACGGCAGCGCGCCGGACGCCACCAGGACTGCGAGCGGTGGCTACCGGAATGAAGGCATCCGCACCTTGCTGGCGATGTTTGAACGCGGCGATCCGGATGAACACCTGCCCTTGGGCAAGGTCCTGCGAGGCTTGGAACAGAGTGCGTTTGGCGTATTCCTGTTCATCGCCATCCTGCCTGCCTTCATCCCGATCCCGGGCATCGGCGGCGCGGTCAGCAGCCCCTTGGTGTTCCTGATCGGCAGCCAGCTGCTGTTCGGCATGTCGCGCCCCTGGCTGCCGGGCTTCATCGCCCGACGCGGGCCCAAGCGCAGCACCGTGCACAAGTTCCTCAGCAAGATCAGCCGGCCCTTGCAGCGGCTGGACCGGATGCTGAAGCCACGATTGGCGGTGCTGATCGTGCCGCTGCCTGCGCGCATGCTCACCGGTGTGCTTTTGTTGCTGGTCGGCCTGCTGCTGTCGCTGCCGATTCCGTTCACCAACTACCTGTTCGGCTTCCAGCTGCTGTTGTTCGCACTGGCACTGATCGAGCGCGATGGCGCCTTGATGCTGTTCAACTGGCTGGCAGCGATTGCCGCGGGCCTGTTCTTCGGCTTCGGCTCCGGCCAGCTGATCAGCGAGAGCATCGCACTGTTCGAGCGCCTGACCAGCTGACGCCCCACGGTCCACGGTAGTGCCGAGCCATGCTCGGCAGAGGCTTTACCAGCAAAAAGCCCCCTCCCCAGCCCTCCCCTTGGCTACGCCAAAGGGAGGGAGCAAACGGCTTACACAGCCACCCGCTGCCAGGCCTGCATCGCCAGATCGAACGAACGCAGGCGCGCTGCAGGGTCGTAGATGTTGGCAGCCAGCATCATTTCATCAGGACGATGGCGCTCGACGAAGGCCAGCAAGCCTTCCGCCACCTGCGTCGCATCGCCAACGATGCTGCAGGCCAGGGCACGCTCAACACCGGCCTTCTCATGCGGTGCCCAGAACGCCTCGATGTCATCGACCGGCGCCGGAATCCGCCCGGGCGTGCCACGCCGCAGATTGACGAACGCCTGCTGCTGGCTGGTGAACAAGCGCTTCGATTCGGCCTCCGAATCACTGGCAACCACGTTCAACGCCAGGATCGCGTAAGGCGCCTGCAAGTGCTCGGAAGGACGGAAGTCGCGGCGATACAGCGCCAACGCCTCATCCATGGAATCGGGAGCGAAGTGCGAGGCAAACGCGAACGGCAGGCCCATCGCTGCCGACAGGCGCGCACTGAACAGGCTCGACCCCAGCAACCACACCGGCACCGGGATGCCGCCACCGGGCACGGCCTGTACCGTCTGTCCGGGCTGTACCGGCGCGAAGTAATGCAACAGCTCGGTAACGTCCTGCGGGAACTGGTCGGCGCTGTCGAAATAGCGGCGCAAGGCGCGCGCGGTCGGCTGATCAGTGCCGGGTGCGCGGCCAAGGCCCAGATCGATGCGGTCCGGATACAACGAGGCCAGCGTGCCGAACTGCTCGGCCACCTGCAGCGGCGAATGGTTGGGCAGCATCACTCCACCCGAGCCCACGCGGATACGCGAGGTACCACCGGCCACATGTCCGATCAGCACCGAGGTCGCGGCGCTGGCGATGCCGGGCATGTTGTGGTGCTCGGCCAGCCAGTAGCGGTGATAGCCCCAGCGGTCAGCGTGCTGGGCCAGTTCCAGCATGTTGGCGAAGGCCTGCTGCGGGCTTGAACCCTCACAGACCGGGGCCAGGTCAAGAATGGAAAGTGGGATCATTCGGCGGTCTCCATGGACGATGCAGAGGACATGGGGTTTGTCCTCGCATTCTCCATGCAGTCACCGCGGCTGCCACCGGGACACTGTTTCCCACGCTCTGCGGCTGCGAGCTTCAGGCCTGTACTTCGTCCTGCCGGTCCACCAGCGGCTGCAGCTGTGCATCCAGCGCCACGCGCTCATCAAACACGAAGCAGCGGCCGTCATAGCCTTCGCCGCCAACTTCCTCGAAGTAGCCGAGGATGCCGCCTTCCAGCTGCAGCACGTTGTGCATGCCATCGTTCTGCATCCACAGCGCGGCCTTCTCACAGCGGATGCCGCCTGTGCAGAAACTGACCACGGTGGCATCGGCCAGCGACTCGCGGTGCGGCTCCAGTGCGGCCGGCAGATCGGTGAACTTGGCGATCGGCAGGGTCAACGCGCCCTGGAAGGTGCCATGCGCAAATTCCTGCCAGTTGCGCGTATCCAGCATCACCACCCGCTTGCCGTCGTCATCGTGGCCCTGCCGCAGCCAGCGCTGCACAGTCGCGGGTGCCACGCTGGGTGCACGCGGGTAATCCAGCGGCTGGCCGTCATCGCGGCGGAAGCTGATGATTTCCGGCTTGAACTTGGCCTTCAGCTTCGCGAACGGCTGCATCTGGCTGTGGCTGTACTTGATGCGCATGTCGGCGAAGCGCGCATCGGTCTTGAGCTGGCTGTAGAAGCCATCAATGCCTTCGCTGCTGCCGGCGAGGAACAGGTTGATGCCCTCCTCCGCGATCAGGATGGTGCCGCGCAGCTCCAGCGCCTTTGCGCGTTCATGCAAGGTGGCGGTCAAGGCTTCGGCATCAGCCAGCGGAACGAAAAGATAGGCAGCGGTATTGACGATCATGCGCATAGTTTAAACGACCGGCCCCACGGCCGTTGTGGGAGCTGCGTAAGCGGCGAAGCTGGCAATGCCTGGAAGACCCAAAAGCCAACCCCTCCCCAGCCCTCCCCTTGCCTACGGCAGAGGGAGGGGGTGTAGTGCCGAGCCATGCTCGGCAGGGGCGTTCCCGGTCAAGCCTCAGCCGACCATGGGTCGGCACTACAGGTGAAGCTTCCGCCGACACATGAACGGCGTTTGTAGGAGCGGCGCAAGCCGCGAAGCTGGCAGCGTCTGAAAGGCCCCAAAGCCAATCCCTCCCCAGCCCTCCCCTCCTCCTACGAAGCAAGGAAGGGAGCTGAGAGCCCTCACCCCCGCAGCAGAAAATACGGCAGCAACACCAAGGCCGAAACAACCACCATGCCCAGCAGCACCGCCACCACGAACAACGGCCGGCTCCGCAACATCGAACCGAATGTCTCCGCGCTGCCATCACGCAGCGCCGCCTCCCGCTCTTCACGCACCCGCTGCCCGCGTTCAGCCTGATAGTTCGCCATCAAGTCTTTCGCGCGCGGCAGATCATCGTTCTCGCGCAGCCAGATGCCGCCATTGGAGATGCCCCAGGGGCTGGGCTCGGTGCGGTACCAGGCGATGCCATTGCGGTCTAGCAGTTCGCCGACCTCGGCACTTTCGTCGTCGCCGACATTACGTAGATTGAGCAGCAGTTTGGCCATGCCGCAATGATACCCGGCGGCGATGCGCTACCCTGCACGCCCCTTTCCAACGGAGCGCGCCATGCGCCGTCTGTTCATCCCGCTGCTGCTGTCCCTGTTGGCCGCCGGCTGCACCCCGCCAGGCCCACCGCCGGGCGGCACCATCGCCAAATTCGAGCAGATCGACACCGTGCCCGGCGCCGGCGCCGAAGCGGTCGCAGGCAGCAAGGTCAGCGTGCATTACACCGGCTGGATCTACGACGAGCGCAAGCCTGACAAGCATGGCGAGAAGTTCGACAGCTCGGTGGATCGCGGCGAATCGTTCAGCTTCAACCTTGGCGAAAAGCAGGTCATCCGCGGCTGGGATGAAGGCGTCGTAGGCATGAAGGTCGGCGGCAAGCGCACCCTGATGATTCCGGCCGAGTACGGCTATGGCAACCGCGGCGTCGGCCCGATTCCGGCCGGCTCCTCATTGGTCTTCGATGTAGAACTGCTTGATGTCAAACCTCGCTGATAAAACCGTTGCCGTGATTGGCGGTGGCCCGGCCGGCCTGTTTGCCGCCGAGCGCCTTCGCGCGGCAGGCGTGGCGGTCAACCTGTACGAAGCCAAGGGCTCGCCCGGGCGCAAATTCCTGATCGCGGGCAAGGGTGGGCTCAACCTCACCCACTCGGATCTGCGCCCGCTGTTCGACAGCCGCTACCGCGAACGCCAGGCCGAAGTCGCAAGCTGGCTGGACGGCTTCGATGCCGATGCCCTGCGCCGCTGGGCGCAGGGTTTTGGCGTGGAAACCTATGTCGGCAGTTCCGGCCGTGTGTTCCCGGTTGACCGCAAGGCCGCACCGCTGCTTCGCGGCTGGGTGCGCCGTTTGAAGGAACAAGGCGTGCGCTTCCATGTGCAGCACCGCTGGCTGGGCTGGAACCCGGACGGCAGCCTGCGCATGGCAACCGCCGACGGCGAGATCAGCATCAAGGCCGATGCCACCGTGCTCGCACTGGGCGGCGGCAGCTGGCCGGAGCTGGGTTCCGATGGCAGCTGGATGCCGGTCTTGCAGGAGCGCGGCGTGGATACGGCGCCCCTGCAATCGGCCAACTGCGGCTTCGACATCGATTGGACTACGCACTTCCGCGACCGTCATGCCGGCGCGCCGATCAAACCCGTGATCGCGCACTGGACGGACTTGCAGGGACACGCACAGTCGCTGCAAGGCGAATGCGTGATCAGCGAATACGGCATTGAAGGCAGCCTGATCTATGCACTTGCCGCCGACCTGCGCGAAACCCTCAATCGCGCTGGCGCGGTGACATTGGAGCTGGATCTGGTGCCCGGCCGCGATGAAGCACGCCTGCTCGCCGATCTGGGCCGCTCACGCAAGGGTCGCAGCTTCGGCGAGCACCTGCGACGCGCCACCGGCGTGGATGCAGCCAAGGCCGGGCTGCTGTTTGAAGTACTGGGCAAGGATGCTGGCAATGACCTAGAAGCCGTCGCACGCACGCTCAAGCGCCTGCCCTTGCAGTTGCTGCGGCCACGCCCGATGGCCGAAACCATCAGCACAGCCGGTGGCGTGCGCCTGGAAGCGATGGATGACGGACTGATGCTCACCGCCCAGCCAGGCGTGTTCTGCGCTGGCGAAATGCTGGACTGGGAAGCCCCCACCGGCGGCTACCTGTTGACCGCCTGCTACGCCAGCGGCCAACGCGCAGCAGAAGGCGTAATCCGCTGGCTGTAGTGCCGACCCATGGTCGGCAGAAGCCTCACCGATAGCCCCACCCTGTAGTGCCGACCCATGGTCGGCAGAAGCTTCACCGATAGCACCGCCCCTTGCAGGGCCTGCGTAAACCGCGAAACCAAAGATCAATCCGATTGCAGAAAAACCCGCAGCTTCACCGCTGCGGGCTTCGCGGCTTACGCCGCTCCTACAATCACCGGCCGCTGTAATGCCGCTTGCCGATTGATCAGCACATTTTGCTTGTACGCAACGCCGCCACACGCGAAGGCGGGGTAAAGGAATCACTGCGTGCCTCGGCCCAGTACTCGCGGAAGACCGTGTGCTCGGGCACCTGCTTCAGCAGCTCGCCCGGCGCCAGATAACGGTACAAGCTGGCCAGCGAACGAATTTCAACCGGCGATACGCGGCGCAGGATGTGCTCCGGCCCCAGCTCGGAAGGATCGTGCAAACCCGCAGCACCCAACAGGTCGCGCAGCGCGCGCAAAGTGTTCTGGTGGTAATTGAACACGCGCTGGCCCTTGTCCTCCGGCTCCAGATGGCGCCAGCGGCTCGGGTCCTGGGTGGCGATACCGGTCGGGCATTTGTCGTTATGGCAGCTCAGCGACTGGATGCAGCCCAGCGCGAACATGTAGCCGCGTCCGGCATTGCACCAATCCGCGCCCAAGGCGATGGTGCGGGCAATATCGAACGCAGTGGTCACCTTGCCGGCCGCACCCAGGCGAATACGATCGCGCAGGCCAAGCCCAACCAGGGTGTTGTGCACCAGGATCAGCGCTTCATTCATCGGCACGCCAACGTGATCGATGAACTCGGCAGGTGCGGCGCCAGTGCCGCCCTCAGCACCGTCGACCACGATGTAGTCAGGCAGCACCCCGATTTCCTGCATCGCCTTGGCGATGCCGAACCATTCCCAGGGATGGCCGATTGCCAGCTTGAAACCAACCGGCTTGCCACCGGACAGCTCACGCAATCGCTCAACGAACTGCAGCAGTTCAATCGGCGTAGAGAACGCCGAATGCTTGGACGGCGACACGCAGTCGACGCCCATCGGCACACCACGCGTCGCGGAGATCTCAGCACTGACCTTCGCGGCCGGCAATACACCACCGTGGCCAGGCTTTGCACCCTGCGACAGCTTGATCTCGATCATCTTGACCTGATCGGAACTCGCATTCTCGACAAAGCGTTCCTCGCTGAAACGTCCGTTCTCATCGCGGCAACCGAAGTAACCCGAACCGATTTCCCAGACCAGATCACCACCGTTTTCACGGTGATACGGCGAGATCGAACCTTCACCGGTGTCATGGCAGAAACCGCCCAGCTTCGCGCCCTTGTTCAGCGCGCGGATCGCATTGGCCGACAAGGAACCAAAGCTCATCGCCGAGATATTGAACACACTGGCCGAGTACGGCTTGGCGCGATCAGGCCCGATAACGACGCGGAAATCATGGTGGGCAATGCTGGTCGGTGCCAAGGAATGGTTGATCCATTCGTAGTCCACCGCGTACGCACTGCGCAACGTGCCGAACGGCACCACATCCATTTCATTGCGCGAACGCTGGTAGATCAGCTGGCGTTGCTGGCGCGAGAACGGCACGTCCTCAAGGTCGCTTTGCACGAAATACTGGCGGATTTCCGGTCCGATGGACTCAAAGCCGTAACGGAAGTGCGCCAGCACCGGGTAATTGCGCCGCAACACGCTGCGGCGCTGCAACACATCCCAGGTGCCGAGCAAGGCCATCAGTCCGAACAGGCCAACGCCCCAGTACCAAGCGGGCCAGTGGCTAGCCAGTGCCAGTGATATTGGCAGCAGGATCAGTGCCAGCACATAAACCAGATAACGATGCATTACCGTCCTCGAACAACACGGATGGCGGATTCTACAACCGGTCGTCCACCACTTGCCTCGGCCACGCCGATTTCACGTCGTAGACCACCATGTCCGGCACACCCAGGGCACGGATCTGCGCTTCGTCGAAGGCACGGAACTGCTGGTGCGCCACGGCCAGTACGACCGCATCGTAAGTGCCTTGCTGCGGCGCCTTCACAAGCTCTACACCGCCCATATCGTGCGCATTGCGCGGATCGGCCCAGGGATCGAAGGCATCCACCTGCGCGCCGGCAGCGGCGAGCATCTGCACCAGATCCAGACCACGGCTATTGCGCAGGTCCGGGCAATCCTCCTTGAAGGTCACGCCCAGCACCAGCACGCGCGCGTTCTGCAGCGGCTTGTTCCGGTCTTCCAGCAGGCCACGCACGCGGGTGACCACATGCGCCACGACGCGGTTGTTGACCTGTCGTGCGGTGTGAATCAGGTCCGGGTGATAACCAACGCTCTCGGACTTGTGCAGCAGGTAATAGGGATCAACACCAATGCAGTGCCCACCTACCATGCCGGGCCGGAACGGCAGGAAATTCCACTTGGTGCCTGCCGCTTCCAGTACGTCCAAGGTGTCGATGCCAAGCTTGTCGAAGATCAACGCCAACTCATTGACCAAGGCAATGTTCACATCACGCTGGATGTTCTCCACCACCTTGGCCGCCTCGGCCACGCGCAACGACGATGCCGGCCAGGTGCCGGCAGTGATGATGCGCCGATACAAGGCATCCACCACCGCTGCCGCTTCCGGCGTGGAGCCGGAGGTGATCTTCTTGATATCTGGAAGGCGTCGCTGACGGTCGCCCGGATTGATCCGCTCCGGACTGTAACCGCAATAGAAATCCTGGTTGAAACGCAGCCCGGAACCTTCCTCCAGCAACGGCACGCAGACTTCTTCAGTCGTGCCCGGATACACGGTGGATTCGTAGATCACCAGATCGCCACGCTTGAGCACCGCAGCGATCAGCGCACTGGCACTGCGCAGCGGCGCAAGATCCGGCTGTTCGTACGCGTCGATCGGCGTCGGCACGGTGACGATGAAGACATTGCGCGAGGCCAGCTCGGCCTTGTCCGCGGTGTAACGCGCCAGCGCGCCAGCGGCGAGCTCGGCATCATCGAGTTCCAAGGTGTGGTCGTGCCCGGCCTGCAGCTCGGCAACACGGGCAGTGTCGATGTCGTAACCCAGGGTATCGAGCGTCTTGCCGAACTCCACTGCCAATGGCAGGCCGACATAGCCCAGCCCGATGATGGCAATCTGCGGCGCTGCCGCGGCGGTGATCTCGGCGCTCATGCCGTCCCCTGAGGTTGCGAACTGGTGCCCGGAGCCGGAATCGAACCGGCATGGCCTTGCGGCCGGCGGATTTTCGATCCGACAAAGAGCGTAGATGCAGCAAGGGCTTCAGGCTGATTTCTGTTCCGCAAAGTGCACCAGTTTGATCTTTGGAAAGCCTTGCAGGGCAACGCTATGTAATCGGATCGAGGAAAGAATATCAGGCCTCAACCTTGCCCGCCCCAAGCGCGTCTTGATCGATCCCGGCGACAAGATCCTGTAGCCATGCTTGGTGTGCCAGAAAGCTGTTCAAACCATCCTCAGCAGCCTCCCTTGATACAAGGAGGCGTTCGAGAAACCGGAAACCAACCTCATCGGCAGCAGCGTGCAGGTCTTCCTGGGACACATCAGACTCGTAGAGATGGTCAAAGCGCGTCGCCCAGAATCCCTGCTCGGTGCCAGCCAGCCGACGCAAGCCTTCAGGAAGTTCGGCGCTGAACTCAATGAACTCAACACCGCCCGGCTTCAACCAGACGCCAGCAACCATCATGTCGCGCTCCCAAAGCGGAACCAAAGCTGGCCCAGCAGGTACCTTGGCGCGGTGGTAAACGTAGTGCGGCGGCCCAAGGCAGACATCCTTGAAAACCCGATGGAGGCACTCCCCCGCTGCCAGCTGGATCAGCGCCTTGGACAAGCCAAGTCGCCTCAGTTCGGTCAACCTTGCATCCCGCTCGATCACTGTCATACCAGTTCTCCCACGCCCAATCTGCCAATACCCAACGGGAGCGCAGCGCTTGCAAGCAATAGCAACCGGTCCACTGTTTTCAGGGCATTGCGGAACGCCCCGCGAAATTGCGGAAATGAAAAAAGCGACAAAAGTCGCCTAAGTCATTGTGCCCGGAGCCGGAATCGAACCGGCATGGCCTCGCGGCCGGCGGATTTTAAGTCCGATGCGTCTACCAGTTTCGCCATCCGGGCATCGCAATAGCGTGCCTGATTGAAGCCCAATTGTGAATCACGAAGATTGGCTATGGTGCCGGACTATGCCGGCAAGGTCGGTCAACCGATGGCCCGCGAGTAGCGTGCAGGCTGCTGTGCGGCCTTCAGGTAGCGGTCGAAGCACATCGCGATCAGGCGCAGCAGGGGCCGCCCCTGCTCGGTGGCGGCGACCACGCCATCGCTGTAGCTGACCAAGCCATCATCCTGCAGGTGTTGCAGGGCAATCAGCTCCTCGGCGAAGTAGATATCGAAATCCACGTCATGCTGGCGCGCCAGCGCGCGGCCATCCACGCTGCCATGGCACATCAGCTGCTGGATCAGCTCCGCACGCAGCATGTCGTCGCCGTCCAGCTCCAGTCCGCGCCAGACCGGCAAGCCGCCCTCCGCAATCCTGGCCTCCCAGTCCTTGAGATCGCGCGGGTTCTGGCTGTAGCTGTTGTCGATGTGGCTGATCGCGCTGACGCCCAGCCCCAGCAGGTCGCTGTCGGCATGGGTGGTGTAGCCCATGAAATTGCGATGCAAGCTGCCGGCACGCTGCGCGCGCGACAGGTCCTCCTCCGGCAAGGCGAAATGATCCATGCCGATGTACTGATAACCGGCAGCCGACAGCCGTTCGACCGCCAGCCCCAGCAGCGCCAGCTTCTGCTCGGGATCCGGCAGATCGCGGTCCTGGATCTGTCGCTGCGCCTTGAACATATGCGGCAAGTGCGCGTAGCCATAGATCGCCAGACGATCCGGGCGCGCACTGATCACCGTGTCCAAGGTCCTGCCAAAACCAGCAAGGGTCTGCAGCGGCAGGCCATAGATCAGGTCCACGTTGACCGAACGCATGCCGTTGTCGCGGCAGGCCTGGATGATGGCCATCGTCTCGTCCACGTCCTGCATGCGATTGATCGCCTGCTGCACCTTCGAGTCGAAGTCCTGGATGCCGAGGCTCGCGCGATTGAAGCCCAGCTCCGCCAGCACGGCGATGTCGTCCACGCTGACCGAGCGCGGGTCCAGCTCGATCGAGAAATCACGCGCGCTGCTCTGGCTGAAATTGAACAGCTTCTGCAGCCCGGCAATCAGTCGACGCAGCTGCGCGGGCTCGAGGAAATTCGGCGTACCACCGCCCAGGTGCAACTGCACCACTTCGCGTTCGCGTGCGAACAGCGGCGCCAGCCAATCCGCTTCCACCAGCAACTGGTCGACGTAATGCTCACCCTTGCTGCGGTCGCGACTGATGACGCGGTTGCAGCCACAGTAGAAACACGGGCTGCTGCAATACGGAACATGCACGTACAACGACAGCGGCCGGCCCGCCGCATTGCTGCGCGATACCGCCGCACAGAACTGCGCCTGCCCGTAACCATCATGGAAATGCGGCGCGGTCGGATAGGACGTATAACGCGGGCCAGGCCGATCGTGCCGGCGCAGCAGGTCCGCATCGAAAGTCCAGCCCAGGGCGTTTGAGGTCGTCAGCAGCGGCGTGTTCATGCGCGCAGCTTGCCTGCGCGCCCGCCTGCTCGCCTTGAGTTAGATCAATTCGGCCCATTCATGAATGGAGCCGGCTAGCGAAGCATTCAGAGTATCGGGAACGATGGCGCGTGATAACGACGCCAGATGGAGCCGGCAACCCGCCCGGCCGCCTCGTCGGCCAAGGCCTGCATTGCGGGGTTTCCCAGCTCGGCAGTGGTCTGCGCGAACAGCGCCAGCCAGCGCTCGAACATCGGCCATTCCAACCCGGGAATAGCCAGGTGCTTGGGCATCGGTGCGCCACTGAAGCGCGAGGTCCCGCGCAGCAAGGCCGACCAGAAATCCACCAGCTGCTGCAGATGCACCTCCCAATCGTGCACCCGCGCCTCGAATATCGGCCCCAGCACCGCGTCCTCGCGCACCCGCGCATAGAAGCGCCGCACCAGCTGCTCAACCTCTTCCTCGCTGCATACATCCGGCCCAGCCCGCACAACCCACCTCCTGTCAGCTAACCAGAACCTACTACGCCCAGCCATGGCCTGCTTGATCAGGATCAAAGACGGCCGCCTGCTCAGCCCCTAGCCTCGCACACTGGGTCATCAGCTACTGCCGGAACGCAGCGCTGCAGGGCTCGATTCTATTCCTTCGCAACGAGGTCCCCGGGAATCCTCAATGACCGCTCCAGCCGACTCCAGCAGCCTCTCGCTACCGATGATCCAACGCCTGGGCGCCGTGGTGTGGCCCAGTTTCTTTGCCGCGGCAGTGATGTCGGCGGCTTGCTTCGCGTTCATCGACCCGCTGGAGCTGCAGCAGATCAGCTTCCCGCAGCATGCCATCAGCCGTGAGCTGGGCTACTCGCTAGGCTTCTTCATGTTCTGGGCCGGTACCTTGTGCGCCTGCACGGTAACCGCCCTGCTGATGCGCCCTGCACGCGAACAGGAGGAATCCTTCGAATGAGGCCCGTGCGCAGCATCGGCGAAGCCAGCGTTGGCACCGTCCGCAAGCGCGATACCCTGCGCCAGCTCACCACCACGGCAATGCTGGCCGCGTTCTACGGACTGCCGTGGCTGCACTGGGGCGGCACACCGTGGCTGTTGTTTGACATCGATGCCCGCCAGTTCCAGATCGCCGGCATCGCGATGCAACCGGAGCAGTCACTACCACTGTTATGGCTTGCGATCGCTGCGCTGGCCCTGCTCTGTCTGGTCACCAGCCTGCATGGGCGCCTGTGGTGCACTTACGCCTGCCCGCAGACGGTACTGACCCGCCTGTTCCGCAGGCTGACCCGCCTCACCGATTTCCGCTGCCCGGCAAAGCCGCTGGGAGCGCCGCTGCGGCATGCGCTCTGGGCGCTGATCGCGCTGTGGACCGGCATCAGCTTTGTTGGCTACTTCAGCCCTATCGACAAACTTGTGCACGGGGCACTCACGTTCTCGCTCAGCGGCTGGGAATGCTTCTGGATCAGCTTCTACGGCCTGGCTACCTGGGCAAACGTGGTCTACCTGCACGAACAGGTCTGCAGCTATCTCTGCCCCTATAGCCGCGTACAGGGCCTGATCGCCGATGCACGCACGCCCTGCATTCAATACAACGCGCCCCGCGGCGAGCCGCGCGGCCCCCGTGATCGCGACAACGCCAGCGTGCTGCATCGATCGCGCGGCCTGCTCGACGCAACCACGGCCGCCGACTACGTATTCCGCGCCGCCCACCCAGCGATCGCCGGGGCCATGCCCAACTTCAGCCCAGTCCATCTGGGAGACTGCATCGACTGCGGCGCCTGCGTCTCGGCCTGCCCGATCGGACTGGATATCCGCAACGGCAGCTCGATCAGTTGTATTGCTTGCGGCAACTGCATGGACGCCTGCGACGATGCCATGGCCACGAGCCACTACCCGTTGGACCTGATCCATCGCGCCCGCCCGGCCAGTGATGGCGATGCCGCCCCATCTGGATTGCGGATCAAGCCGCTGGCGTTCGCCGGCATCACGCTGCTGTGCGTCGTGCTGGCTGCATTCACCGCTGCAAGCATCTAGCCGGACGCAACCTGTGGGATCAGCTGGCACGAGCCTCCAGACGAAAGCCTGGCTTGTCTGTAGGAGCGGTGTCAGCCGCGAAGCTGACAGTGCTTGAGCCATTGGCGTCCATGCCATCTGATGATCTACCGGCTTCGCGGCTGACGCCGCTCCTACAAAAGCCTTGTGCTGATGATCTACCGGCTTCGCGGCTGACGCCGCTCCTACAAAAGCCTTGTGCTGATGAACTGCCGGCTTCGCGGCTTGCGCCGCTCCCACAAGTGCCTTGTGCGCGGGTGGTGCCGGTACACTCGCACGGCATGCATACCCTTGAAGATCTCGAAAACGGCGCGCTCAACGGCGCCCAGACTGTTCGCCTGGTCAATCTGGGCCTGACCGAATTCCCGCAGGCGCTGTTCGCCCTGGCCGATACATTGGAAGTGCTGGATCTGTCCGGCAACCAACTCAACTCGCTACCGGATGACCTTCTTCGGCTGCACAAGCTGCGCATCCTGTTCTGCTCCAACAACCCATTTACGCAGTTACCGGCCGCGCTTGGCGACTGCGGGCAGTTGGAGATGATCGGCTTCAAGGCCTGCGCGATCGCCAATGTTTCCGAGCGCAGCTTGCCAGCACGGCTGCGCTGGCTGATCCTCACCGACAACCAGCTTCGCGAACTGCCGGCAGCACTTGGCCAGCGGCCACGGCTGCAGAAGCTGATGCTTTCCTGCAACCAGCTCACTGCCCTGCCCGACCTGAGCGACTGCAAGACGCTGGAACTGCTGCGGGTTGCCAGCAATCATTTGGAGAAAGTTCCAACAACATTGCTCGCGCTGCCGAATGTGGCGTGGCCGGCGCTGGCCGGCAATCCGCTGACCGCCGCAGCCGAACATGCTGCGCTGGCGAATGCGCATCGCCATGCCATCCACTACGACGAGCTCGACATCGGTGAGCTGCTGGGTGAAGGCGCCAGCGGCCACATTCATCGCGCCACGCTCAAGCACAGCGGCGAAGCGATCGCCGTCAAAGTATTCAAGGCGGCATTTACCAGCGATGGCACGCCGCAGTCGGAGCTCGCAGCAGGTCTGGCCGCCAGCGGCCACCCGAACCTGCTTGCACCGCTGGCGGTGGTTGAAGGCCACCCCGAAGGTCGCTTGGCAGTGGCAATGCCCCTGCTTCCGCCGATCTACGTCAACCTGGCCGGCCCGCCCAGCCTTGCCAGCTGCACACGCGATGTCTATGCAGCAGACACGCGCTTTACGCCTGCCATTGCCGAACGCCTGCTTGGCTGCATCCACTCAGCACTCACCCACCTGCATGCGCAGGGCGTGCTGCATGGCGATCTGTATGCCCACAACATCCTGTGGAATCCGGCTACCGGCGAAGCGGTATTGAGCGACTTTGGCGCAGCACTGTTAAGCGGCACGTTGCCACAAGCAGATCGCACGCGGCTGCAGACAATCGAGTGGCGCGCCTTCGCCCATCTCGAGGATGAGATCCGCGCACGTACAGAAAACTGACAGCAGGCCACGCCTGCCACTTACACGCCTCCCCGGCGCGTATGAAGTCGCGCACACGCACTCGACATACGCGGGCCTATGAGAAATCACACAAAACAAAAAAGCCCTGATTTCTCAGGGCTTTCTGCTTACTACTTGGAGGCCTGGGTCGGAATCGAACCGGCGTACGCGGATTTGCAATCCGCTGCATAACCACTCTGCTACCAGGCCAAACCATTGCACCGCCGAAGCACTACACCGCCTCGACATGAAAAGACCCCGCTGCGGGGGCCCTTTCCGATTTGGAGCGGGAAACGAGACTCGAACTCGCGACCTCAACCTTGGCAAGGTTGCGCTCTACCAACTGAGCTATTCCCGCGGTGTGGGCGAATCATACAGACTTCGGCAGGGGCGCGCCAGCGCTTTTTAACAATTCCTTTCACATAGGCTGGATGGCTGTCTGCGTCGGCTCTGCAATCCCTGTAGAGCCGAGCCATGCTCGGCTGGGGCGTTACCGGGAAGGCCCCTTGCCGAGCATGGCTCGGCACTACAGTTTCAGCCCCTCTCCCGCTTGCGGGAGAGGGCTTGGGGAGAGGACAGCGTTACGCTGGTAAGGCCCCTGCCGAGCATGGCTCGGCACTACGGTTTTAGCCCCTCTCCCGCTTGCGGGAGAGGGGTTGGGGTGAGGGGAGCTTTACGCTGGTAAAGCCCTTGCCGAGCATGGCTCGGCACTACATGTGTGTGCTGCCTGCAGCTTGGGCGGGGCTGGCGTACCATCGCGCCTCCGCCGCATCACCTGCTCCAGCCTGTTCCGATGACCCAGCAATCACACCGCGTGCAAGGCCTCAACAATGATGAAGTGGCCGCTGACTGGCCTGCCATCGATGCGGCTGAACTGGCCTGGCTATGTGATCACTACCCGCAGCTGGATGCCGGCAGCGCCCTGCTTTGGCATAGCCCGCGACCGATGTCGGCCGCCGCGATTGCCTCGGGCCCGTACGGCAAGGTCTTCATCAAACGGCATCATCGCCTGGTTCGAACAGCCGCCTGCCTGCAGGAAGAGCACCGGTTCATCACCCACCTCGCCAAAGCCGGGGTTCCGGTTGCCGAACTCCTGCGCAACCATCAGGGCGAAACCGCCGTCGAACATGGCGACTGGACCTACGAGCTGCACGCGATGGCCGCAGGCCAGGACCTGTACCGCGACGCCCCGTCGTGGACGCTGCTGACCGAAGTCGAACGCGCGCGCGCTGCCGGTCGCATGCTGGCCACCCTGCACCGCGCTTCGGCCGGTTATCACGCGCCCCAGCGCAGCACCCATCTGCTGGTCGCCCGCGATGAACTGATCCGCGCCGAGGACCCGATCGCCGCGCTCAAGGCCGACCTGCACAACCGCCCCGGGCTTGCCCGCTATCTGGCCCGCATTCCCTGGGAGCAACAACTGCAGCGCAAAGTCCTGCCCTGGCATAGCGGACTGTCCGCGCGCCTGCAGGCCGAACCTCCGCTGTGGGCGCACAACGATTGGCATGTCTCCAACCTGCTGTGGGGGCATGGCGAGAACGCGATGCAGGTCAGCGCCGTGCTCGATTTTGGCCTGGCCTCCCCTACCAGCGCGCTGTTCGATCTGGCGACGGCCATCGAACGCAACGCCATCGCATGGCTGGAACTGGAGCGCGGCGCCGAGGCGGTACGCATCGATATCGCATTGGCCTTGCTCGACGGTTACCGCGAGGTACTGCCCTTGTCGGCCGAGCGCGTACACCTGCTGGCCGACCTGCTGCCGATGGTGCATTTCGACTTTGCACTGTCCGAAGTCGAGTATTTCGAAGGTGTCACCGGCTCTTCCGCCAATGCCGATGTCGCTTGGCAGCCGTTCATGCTTGGCCACCCCGAATGGTTCGCCAGCGCGCCCGGCCATGCCCTGCTGCAGGCCCTGCACGCAGCCGCCTGAAGCGGCCCGACTCGCAAATCGTTCGCATTTGTAGTGAAATGGCGCCCTGAAGCGGGGGTGCCTGGATTTGCCAGGCTGAGAGAGTCCCTTGGAACCTGATCCGGTTTGCACCGGCGTAGGGAGCTTTGAGCAGCAGCCCTAGCGCCGTCATTGGCGCTGCGCTTGCGCGCCTTCGCTTCGTCTCCCTTGTTGCCTGAAGACGAATCGAATGAACCGCTGCCTGCGCCCCACGCTGTTGTCTCTCGCCCTGAGCACCGCCCTGCCGCTGTACGCCAGCGACACCGGCCTCGATACGGCTGCCGAACACTCCCCGACCGAACTGGCCGCCGTGCGCGTGCAGGCCCGCCAGCCGGATGCGGACAACTCCCGCGCCAACAGCTTTGGCAGTGGCGACTGGAAAAGCACGCCGGCATCGATGAACGTGCTGGACCGCGACTTCCTCGACCACCAGCAGGTCCGCTCGCTGTCCGAACTGGCCAGCAATGACGCCTCGCTGGGCGACGCCTACGCCCCGGTCGGCTATTACCAGAACGTGGCCATCCGCGGCTTCGCGCTGGATACCGCCACCGGTTACCGCTTCAACGGCATGTCGATTGCCGGCGAACAGCGCCTGGCGCTGGAGAACCTGCAATCGGTGGAAGTACTGAAGGGCGAAGCTGGCCTGGCAGCCGGCGTGATGGCGCCCGGCGGCATCATCAACTACGTCGGCAAGCGTCCGGCCGAAGTGCGCAACGTCACCCTCGGCACCGACAACGAAGGCTCGCGCTATGCCGCCATTGACGTCGGCCACTGGCTGACCCCGCGCATCGGCCTGCGCTTCAACGCAGCATGGGACGACAGCAGTTCCTACATCGAACATGCCGATGGCCGCCGCAACTTCTACTCGCTTGCAACCGACTGGCTGATCGGCGAGCGCGGCAAGCTCGAAGTGGATGCCAACTACCAGACCAGTGCGCAGCGCTCGGCCTCCGGCTATCAGCTGCTGGGCGCGAGCAAATTACCCACCGGCGTGGACCGCGAGCAGCTGCTCGGCTACCAGCCGTGGCAGCAGCCGGTAGGCATTGCCAGCACCAACATCACCGCATTGCATACCTACGACTTCAATGCGAACTGGCAGTCACGGCTGGCGGTCAGCCACAGCCGCACGGTGATCGACGACAACGTCGCCTTCGCCTACGGCTGCTACTACGCCGCCGAGTGTGCAGATGGCAGCGTGCCCGGCAATTACTTCGCCCCCAACGGCGATTACGACATCTACGATTACCGCAGCCCGGACGACACCCGTCGCAACCAGGAGCTGCGCGCAGAACTGCGCGGCAGCTTCAACACCGGCAGCATCGGTCATCAACTGATCATCGGTGCCGACCAGTTCCGTCGCACCGTGGACAAGCGCCGCAACGTCAACGAATACGTCGGCACCGTCAACATCCACGACAAGCAGCTGCCAGTATTCGAGCCCTCACCACTGACGCCCGGCGCATCCGTACGTCGCCTGGACAGCCGCCAGACCGCCGTCTTCGCACTGGACCGCATCCAGCTCAATGAAGACTGGCAATGGCTGGCCGGCGGCCGCTACGTGCGCCTGGACGAACGCGCCTACGACAAGCGCGGCAACCCGCAACGTCGCAGTCGCCTGTCGCGCTTCCTGCCGCAGACCGCGGTGATGTGGAAGGCCAGCGATAGCATCAATGCCTACGCCAGCTATGTCGAAGGCATCTCGCTCGGCCAGGAAGCACCGTTCTGGACCGCCAACGCCGATACCTTCCTGCCGGCAGTGCAGTCGCGCCAGCTCGAAGTCGGCGTGAAGTACGCCAGCAGCGAGCAGCTGACACTGGGCGCAGCATTGTTCCGCACCACCCAGCCCTACCAGTACGCAAAGCCCGACGACAGCGATGTCGGCTACACCTTTGTCGAGGAAGGCAAGCAGGCCCACATCGGCCTGGAACTGACTGCCAACGGCCAGCTCACCGATGCACTGCAGGTCACCGCCAGTGCCAGCGTATTGCAGGCACGTGCGCGCGACACCGGCACGCCGGACTACGAAGGCCATCAGCTGGTCAACGTACCCAAGCTGCGCACCAGCGTGCACCTGAGCTATGCACTGCCCTTCGTTGAAGGGCTGGACCTGACCGGTGGCTGGCGTTACGCCTCGGCCAATACCGCGCGCGCTGATGGTGCGGTACGTGCACCGAGCTACAACGTGTTCGACGCCGGGCTGCGTTTCAAGCACCAGCTGCAAGGTCACGCCGTAAGCTGGAACCTGTCAGTGGACAATGTGTTCAACCGCTTCTACTGGCGTGATACCGGCAGCAGCATGGGCGATTACTACCTGTTCCCGGGCGCACCGCGGCAGGCTCGCGTGTCGGTGAGCTTCGCGCTGTGAACAGCGCAACGCTCGAATGGTCGGCCGCGCTATGCAGCATCCTCGGCGTCTGGTTGATGGCGCAGCGGCGAATGGTTGCGTGGCCGGTCGGCCTGCTGTCGGTTGCACTGTATGCATTGGTGTTCGCCGAGGCCAAGTTGTATTCGGACACCCTGCTGCAGCTCGCCTTCGCCGTTTTCCTGGTCTATGGCTGGATCAACTGGCGGCGCCACGCCGCCGACGAAGGCAGCGTGCGCATCGTGCCCTTGTCACGCAGCAAGATGCTGCGTGACCTGGGCATCGGCCTGCTTGGCGGCATCGCACTCGGCGCAGGCATGCACAGCTTCACCGATGCATCGCTGCCGTGGCTGGACGCGCTGCTGACCGGATTGAGCCTGGTCGCACAGTGGTGGCAGGCACGCCGTCACACCGCCACCTGGTGGCTTTGGATCGTGGTCGACGTGGTCTACGTGGGCGCGTATCTGTTCAAGTCACTGCATGTCACTGCTGCGCTGTACGTGTTCTTCCTCGGCCTTGCCGTAGTCGGGCTGCGTGCATGGACTGCAGCGGCGCACACCCCGGCCGTGGAACCCGCTGCGCACGGCGCGCGCTGAACGTTCCTTGGCATCGCTACTGCTGCCGGCACCGGCAGCAGTAGTCCCCGGGCAAAAATGCCGGACAACAAAAAAGCCCCGTCAGGGGCTTTTCTTTACCTGCAGATATCACATGGAATCTGCTGGTCATTATCTGGAGCGGGAAACGAGACTCGAACTCGCGACCTCAACCTTGGCAAGGTTGCGCTCTACCAACTGAGCTATTCCCGCGGATTGAATGCAGCACCTGCCGAGCAGAGCACCAACATTCGAGATGTATCGCAAGACTGGAGCGGGAAACGAGACTCGAACTCGCGACCTCAACCTTGGCAAGGTTGCGCTCTACCAACTGAGCTATTCCCGCAGGCTTGCTACATCTATTTACTCATCAAGCCACGAATGAACACGGATCGATGCTTGAAACTGGAGCGGGAAACGAGACTCGAACTCGCGACCTCAACCTTGGCAAGGTTGCGCTCTACCAACTGAGCTATTCCCGCTTGGGAGGCGAAATTCTACATGCATTGGGCGCAGTGTCAACAGCCTGTTCACTTTTTAACTGCGCCATTCCTTGCGGCTTTTTCGTCTTCACGCAGGCTCGGCCAGGCAGCTCGCAGGTACTGCAACGCAGACACCAGAGTCAGCAAAGCGGCGATGGCCAACATCCAATCACCAATGTGGAAAACCGGCTCGCCCATCCAGATGGTTTTGTACGAGGTATTGGGTGACACCGAATACAGCAGGCACAGCAGCGCCACCATCTGCGCGGTGGTCTTGACCTTGCCGATCATCGCCACCCGGACCTTGGCGCGCTGGCCGATCTCGGCCATCCATTCGCGCAGTGCCGATACCGCGATTTCGCGACCGACGATCACCGCCGCCCAGAACGCCATCCACGGCGTCGGATGCCCCTGCACGATCAGGAACAAGGCCACTGCCACCATCAATTTGTCCGCCACCGGGTCCAGGAACGCACCGAACGCCGAATGCAGCGCATACCGCCGTGCCACCCAGCCATCCAGCCAATCGGTGATCGCCGCCAGACCGAAAATCGCCGCCGAGGCGAAGTTGGTCCAGGCATAGGGCAGGTAGAACACCAGCACCAGCACCGGGATCATCAGGATCCGCAGCAGCGTCAGCCAGGTGGGGATGGTCAATTTCATTACAACATTACTCCGCTGCCGGATCGGGTACCGACAGACCATGAAGGTTAGCGTAGATACGCGCAGCGAGGGCGGCATTGATGCCTTCCACGCGGGCGATTTCGGCCTCGCCCGCGGCCTTCAGGCCGGCAATGCCGCCAAAATGCTTGAGCAGGCTGGCGCGCCGGCGCGGGCCGATGCCGGCAATATCTTCCAGTTTGCTGGTCATGCGCGCCTTCTGGCGGCGCCCGCGGTGGCCGGTGATGGCAAAGCGATGGGCTTCGTCACGCACCTGCTGAATGAACTGCAGCGCCGGTGAGGCCGCGCCCGGGCGCAGCTCGCGGCCATCGGGCAATACCAGCGCTTCGTGACCGGCGCGGCGCTCCACGCCCTTGGCCACACCTACCAGCATCACCCCTTCCACGCCCAGATCGGCCAGCGCGGCCTGCGCCTGCGCCAACTGTCCGGCGCCACCGTCGATCAGCAGCACGTCCGGCAGCACGCCGCCCTCCTCCACCGCGCGGCGGAAACGCCGGTCGATGGCCTGGCGCATGGCGGCGTAATCGTCACCCGGCTCGATGCCACTGATGTTGTAGCGCCGGTACTGCGCGCGCACCGGGCCGGCGGCGTCAAACACCACGCAGGAGGCCACCGTGGCCTCACCCATGGTGTGACTGATATCGAAGCACTCCACGCGCTTGACCGGCTCGGCCAGGCCCAGCATCTCGCGCACCGCTTCACTGCGTGCCTGCTGTGCGCCAGCGCTGTCCATCTCGGCGACCAGGGTGATCTGCGCGTTGCGACTGGCCAGATCCACGTACCCCGCGCGTTCACCACGCACATTCCACTTCAAGGCCACCTTGCGCTCAGCCGACGCACTCAGCGCGGCCTCGATCATCTCCGCGTCCGGAATCTGCCGATCCAGCAGCACTTCGGCCGGCGGCTCATGTTCGACGTAATACTGCGAGACAAACGCGGCCAACACCTCTTCGGCGCTGTCCTCGCCATTGGTGCGCGGGAAGAACGCGCGTGTGCCCAGATTGCGGCCATCGCGGAATGCGAGCAGCATCACGCAGGCGCTGGCTCCTTGGGTTGCACAGGCCAACACGTCCAGGTCGGCTGCGCGTCCATCCACGTACTGGCGGTTCTGCATGCTGCGCAGCGACGCCACCAGATCACGCAACCGCGCGGCTCGCTCGAACTCCAGCGTGTCACTGGCCTGCTGCATGGCCTGCATCAGTTCTTCGGCGAGCTGATCGCTCTTGCCTTCCAGGAACATCGCCGCACGCCGTACCGATTCGTCGTACTCGGCCTGTGGCACCAGCTCCACGCAGGGCGCGCTGCAACGACCGATCTGGTACTGCAGGCACGGCCGCGAGCGGTTGCGGAACACGCTGTCCTCGCAGCTGCGCAGCTTGAACAATTTGTGCATCAGGTTGAGCGTCTCGCGCACCGCGCCGACGCCCGGATACGGGCCGTAATAGCGCCCGGGCACTGCACGCGGACCACGATGCAACGCAATCAGCGGCCATTGCTCGCGGGTCAGCAACACCTGCGGATAGGTCTTGTCATCACGCAGCGACACGTTGTAACGCGGGTTCAGCGACTTGATCAGCTGGTTTTCCAGCAGCAGCGCTTCGGCCTCGGTGCGGGTGACGGTAACGTCCATCCGCGCCACCTGCGACAGCATCATCATGATGCGCCGGCTCTTCGGCGAGCCATTGAAGTAACTGCCTACACGCTTGCGCAGCGCGCCGGCCTTGCCGACATACAGCAAGGTGTCATCGGCAGCGTACATCCGGTACACACCTGGCGCGGTACTCAGCGCCGCGGCGAAGGCCTTGCCATCGAATTCATTGGCAACTACGGCGGTCATCCTTCAATCGGCACTTCACTCAGTTCACCGCTGAGCGGATCAAAACGCAGCACGGCATGCGCATCTGCCTCGGCAATCCAGATGGCGCCGGCCGCCACGGCCAACGCCGCCGGGCCATGCAGGCGACGCGGCAGATTGACGGTCGAAAGATCGCCACCGCCCAGCCGCAGGGTGCGCAGCGAGCCATTGCCGGCATCGGCAATCCACAGCAACGGCGAGTCCGGCCCCATTGCCAACGCCAATGGGTATTGCAGGCAAGCGCGCAGGCGCGGGCCATCAACATTGCCCGACTCCCACGGCCCCTGCCCGACCAGCGTCTGCACCAGATCGCCACGGAGCTGCACCGAACGGATTGCCGAGCCCAATGCGTCGCAGACATACAGGGTCTGCTGGACCGCGACCAGACTGCTGGGTTGTGCGAATGCGGCCAGGTGACCGCTGCCATCGCGCACTTCCACCGCACCGGCGCCCGCCCGCCAACGCAGCTCGCGGGTGCCGAGATCGTAGCTCCAGATGTGGTTGTCGCCGGCCATGGCGATATGGACCTGGTTGTCGGCCACCGCCACGGCTGCCGGGTAATTCAGCGGGCTGTCCCAGGGCTGGGCGAGCACGCCGGCACGCGGATCACCGGCGCGGCCATTGCCGCACAGGGTATCCACCTGCCCACTGATCAGATTGATGCTGCGCAGCGCGTGGTTGCCGGTGTCGGCCACGTACAGGATCTCGCGGACCAGCGCCAAGCCCTGCGGCCGATTGAAGGCCGCCTCGCCGACGCCACCGTTGATCAGGTCTGCGCTGCCCAGGCCAAATTGCCGTAGCACGCGCCCCTCCTGGGTACATTCAAGCACCCGGTGATGGCCGGTATCGGCAACGTAAAGTCGATCCGCCGTAGCGACCAGACCGGCCGGGAACAGCAGCGGCAGACGCGGTTCGGCATTGAGTTCGCGCAGGCTGTCACCGTCATCGTCGAGCGGACGCATCACGCCTTCGCTCAGGCTGCCCAGTGCACGCTCCAGATCGCCGGCCGCGCCTACCAGGCGCTCGCGCTCCTGGCCGTAAGCATCGAGCATCAGCAAGGTCGGCCACGACTGCACATCAAATTTCCGCCACGCATCCCACTGCGCATCCAGCACGATGGGCGCGTTGACGCCCTGCCGACGCAGCAGCTTGAGGGCGTGCTGCGGCTCGCGCTCGAACTCGAATCTGGGCACCTGCACGACCAGCAGCTGCACGCGGCCAGGGTTGCGCGCCTGCCAGCGCATGACCTCGGCCACGCGCTGCATGCACCACACCGAGGCGCCGTTGACGAAGGCCAGTACCAGCGGGCGGCCACGCATGTCCTGCAGGGTCGCAGGCGCTGCATTCAGCCAGATAGCGGACGTGGGCAGTTCCGTTACGCGGTTTTCGTTCATGCAGGGATTATGCCGGAGTCGTCGCGCCGCGACAGGCGGCGCACTGTGGCCTGGGCCGCAGTATCGAGCAGTGCCCAGCTGTGCTCGAAATCTCTCACGCCACCGTAATAAGGGTCCGGGACCTCATCGGTGCCGTCGATGCCCGCCCATGGCAGCCACAGCACCGCGCGCGTCCCCAGCCCGGTCGGCGCAAGTGCCTGTGCATCGCGCAGGTTGGCGCGGTCAGCACACAGGATCAGGTCGTATGCGTCGAAATCCTCGGTCCGCAGCTGGCGCGCGCGCAGGGCTGCGATATCCACCCCGTGCTGGCGTGCACAGGCAACCGCGCGCGGGTCAGGTCCGCGCCCTGCATGCCAATGGCCCGAGGTGCCGGCTGAATCGACCTCGATCCAGCTGTCCAGCCCTGCCCCGGCAATCTTCGCGCGCAAGACGCCCTCGCCCATCGGCGAGCGGCAGATATTGCCCAGGCAGACCACCAGCAGTTTCACCGTGAAGCCCTCATCTGCGCTTCGGCGCGGTGCAGGTCTTCCGGGGTGTCGATCCCCGGCGGGAACGGCGCGGGTGACAAGCCGACTGCGATACGGAACCCAGCCTCCAGCACCCGCAGCTGCTCCAGCGATTCGATCTGCTCCAGGTTGCCGGGCGGCATGGCCGCGAACTGCTGCAGGAAACCTGCCCGGTAGCCGTAGATGCCGATATGCCGCAGCCACTGCCGCCCGGCCGGCAGCGCATCACGGCTGACGGCAAAACCATCGCGATGCCAGGGAATCGGCGCGCGGCTGAAGTACAGGGCGTCGCCCTGCGCATTACGGACCAGCTTGACCACATTGGGATCAAACAAGGTCGGGGCGTCTTCCACCACCGTCGCCAGGGTCGACATCGGCGCACCGCTGCCTGCAAGAATCGTCGCCACCGCCTGGATTCCCTCGGCCGGAGCGAACGGCTCATCGCCCTGCAGGTTCACCACGATCACGTCATCAGCCCAGCCCGCCTGGCGCGCGCATTCGGCCAGACGATCGGTGCCGGAGGCATGCGCGGGATCGGTCATCGCGACGTGGATGCCGGGTAATCCCGCCACCGCCTCCGCGATACGTGCGTCATCGGTAGCCACCCAGACCTCGCGGGCGCCGGCAGCGAGGGCGCGGCGCGCCACGTGCAGCACCATCGGCTCGCCAGCAATCAGCGCCAAGGGCTTGCCGGGCAAGCGGGTGGAGGCATAGCGGGCCGGAATGGCCACCACGAATTCGGGAACGTTACTCATCTCAACTCCTTCCAACACGCGCAACAACGGCATGCATCAACCGCGGGACAGCTTGCCCAGACGGTCGAGCAAGGCCACCCAGAACGCTGCCGGCAATTCGGCCTGCAACGGCACAGCGTAGTGCCACGCGGTCGCGAAACCCTGGCATTTGACTGCGTCTTTCTCGGTCATCAAAACCGGCAGCTCGCTACCGAAGGACAGGTCTTGCGGCGTGTAGCGATGATGGTCGGCAAAGGCATGCGGTACCACGCCGATATCACGGGTACGCAGCATCTGGAAAAACCGCTGCGGATTGGCGATACCGGCCACCGCGTGCACACGCAGCCCCGCGAATGATTTCAACGGTTTGTCGCGGCCGCCCTTCAGCGGCCTTGCAACATCGATCGACAGGCGCATCGCCCACTCACCAAAGCCGGAGTCGGCCGCCTGCTCGGCAGCGTCACTGGTCTGGCCCAGATTGACCACGCGGAAGTCGCAGTGCGCTGCGCGTGACACCGGCTCGCGCAGCGGCCCGGCCGGCAACAGTTTGCCGTTGCCATAACGCCGCACCGCATCCACCACTTCGATCTCGATGTCGCGGGCCAAGCGGTAATGCTGAAGACCATCGTCGCAGACCACCACATCGCAGCCGGCTTCCAGCAAGGCCTTGGCTGCCGCAACACGGTCCTTGTCCACGCGTACCGGCACGCCGGTTTTCCAGGCAATCAGCACCGGCTCGTCGCCGCCCAATCCCACGTCCATGTCCGCGGTGACCCAGCGCGCCGTATCGGCCTCGTCACGACCGTAGCCGCGACTGGCGACACCAGGCTTCCAGCCGGCCTCACGCAAGCGATTGACCAGCGCAATGGTCAGCGGCGTTTTGCCGGTACCTCCGGCGGTGATGTTGCCAACCACGATCACCGGCAGCGGCACCTGCCGGGCGCGCAGCCAACCGCGTCGGTACAGGCTGCGACGCAGGCCGGTTACTGCGCCATACAGGGGCGCCAGCAGTCGTGCCGGCAGCGGCACCGGTGCATCGCCATACCAGTAGGCAGGCGTTTGCGGTCCTTGCTTGGCCATCATTCCTGCCTATCGCGGAACTGCATGCTATGCAGGTGTTCGTACAAGCCGCCCAATGCCAGCAGCTCGGCGTGGGTACCACGTTCGACGATGCGCCCCTGGTCCATCACCAGCACCTGGTCTGCGTGCTCGATGGTGGACAGGCGATGGGCGATGACCAGCGTGGTGCGGTCGGGCATCAGCTTCTGCAATGCATCCTGCACCAGTCGCTCGGACTCGTTGTCCAAGGCAGCAGTCGCCTCGTCCAGGATCAGGATGGGCGCGTCCTTGAGCATTGCACGGGCAATCGCCAGGCGCTGGCGCTGGCCGCCGGACAGGCGACTGCCCTTGGCCCCAACCGGCGCATCCACGCCCTGCGGCAACTGCTCGACGAACTCGCTGGCGTTTGCTCCATCAATGGCCTGCTGCAACTGTGCGTCGCTGCGCTGCTGTAACTCACCATAGGCCACGTTCTCGGCAATGCTGCCGTTGAACAGGGTGACCTGCTGGCCTACGAGGGCGATCTGCCGACGCAGATCGGCCAGCTTGTAGTCCTGCAACGGATGACCATCAAGCAGGATCTGCCCGGCCTCGATTTCATAGAAGCGCGGAATCAGCTTGATCAAGGTCGACTTGCCACTGCCGGAGCGGCCAACGATGGCCGTTACCGTGCCCGGCTTGGCGATGAAGCTGATGTCTTCCAGCGCAGGCTTGGCCTGCCCCGCATAACGGGCAGTAACGTGACGGAACTCCAGCAGGCCATCGGCGCGCTGCAGCGGCAGGTTGCCGCTGTCCACTTCGTCCTGCGCATCCAGGACATGGAACAGGCGCTGTGCCGAGGCGATACCCCGCTGGGTCATGTTCTGCACGTTGGTCAGCTGCTTCAGTGCGGGGATGATCGCCAGCATTGCCATGAGCAGGCCGACAAAGTCACCTACCGTCAGCCGCCCGGCTGCCGCCTCGTGGCCAGCAATAAGCAGTAGTGCGGCCAAGCCAACCGCACCGATAAGCTGCACCATGCTCGAAGAGATGCTGCGCGTGGCTTCAACCTTCATCGCCAAACGCAGGTTTGTATTGGCCAGGCCCGTATAGCGATGCAACTCGGCCGGCTGCGCACCGTAGATCTTTACTTCCTGTTGGCTGGAGAGAGCCTGATCTGCTGCCTGCAGCAGATCGGCACCACTCTCCTGGATCCGATGGCTGATGCGGCGGTAGCGCTTGGCCACCTTGTTCATCACCCATGCCAACGGCGGCGCCAACACGAAGATCGCAAGCGTCACCTGCCAGCTGTAGTACAGCATCACCACGAGCGAGCCCAATGCCTGCAAGGACTGCTGCAGCACCACCTTCATCGCATCGATCGCGGCCTGCGCGACCTGGTCGCTGTCCGAGCCAAGACGCACCAGCATCGAAGGGACTGGTTCCGAGTCAAAGCGCTGCCCAGGTAGCCGCATGTACTTACCCAGCACAAGCACCCGGAAGTCACGCGCGATGCTGCGCGCAGCCTTGCCCATGCCGATATCGGTCAGGTAACCGGCTACGCCACGCAGCAGGAACAAACCAATGACAGCCAGAGGCATCCATTGGTTTATGTCCTTCGGGTTCACAAGGCTATTGGTGATCGGGCTCATCAGGACAAGGAAGCCACTGCCAGCGGCTGCCTCGATCAACATGCCAAGGCCCGCCATCAGCAACAGCGGGCGGTATGGCTTGGCGAAACCAAGTAGTCGTTTGTAGACCTTCCAGGCCGAGGCGTTATCACTCATTGCTTGGCTTCCGGCGCAGTGGCAATCGCAATCCGGCGGAACCCGAGCTGACCCAGGGCGTCCTGCGCGGTGACCACCGACTGATAGGGCGTGCGCGCATCGGCGCGCAGCAGCACGCTCTGCTCGCGGTCAGTACCGGCCAGCTGGGCGATGATCTGCTTCAGCGACTCAATGTCGGTGCGCAGTACTTCCTGGTCGTTGACGAAGTAGCGACCGTCGGCATTGACCAGCACACTCAGCGAACTCTGCGGCGCGCTGGTCTTCTGGTCGCTGGCCGTGGGCAGCTGCACCTGCAGCGTCGAGCGCGCATCAAAGGTGGTGGTGACCACGAAGAAAATGATCAGCACCAGGATCACGTCGATCAAGGGCACCAGATCGATATGTGGTTCATCCTGGGTGCGATTGCTACCAATCCGCATGTGCTCAGGCCTTCTCGGTTGCCGCCGGGCGCGGCGCGGCAGCCTTGCTGGCAGCCATCACCGCCGGGCGGCCATCAAGCGCATCCAGCAAAGCGCTGGCTTCCTGCTCCATCTCGATCACATAGCCATCGATCAGGCCACGGAAATAGCGGTGGAACATCAAGGCCGGGATCGCCACCATCATGCCGGTCGCGGTGCAGACCAGGGCCTTGCCGATACCACCGGCGAGCTGGCCTACATCGCCCACGCCGTGATCGAGGATGCCCAGGAACATCTGGATCATGCCGACCACCGTGCCCAGCAAACCCAGCAGCGGGCCAGCCGAGGCGATGGTGCCTAGCGCATTGAGGAAACGGCCCATCCGGTGCACCAGGTGGCGACCGGTGTCTTCGATGCGCTCACGGATCTGGTCGCGCGGGCGGTTGCGCGCTTCGAGCGCTGCGGCCAGCAAGGCACCGAGTGGCGAGTTTGCCCGCAGGGAATCGATATGCGAGGCATCCAGCTTGCCGCGCGCAGCCCAGTTGCGGACTTCCTGGCCCAGGCCAGGCGGCAGCACCTCGTTACGCCGCAGGCTCCAGAAACGCTCCAGGACGATTGCCAAGGCCAGCACGCCCAACAGCAGCAACGGCACCATCGGCCATCCGCCGGCTTTGACCAATTCCCACACGTTTCAACCCTCCGGCGCCGCGGCCGCGTATTTGATGTCCGATAGGATAGCAGCCGCCCGCGCCCGCTCAGCGGCGTCCCATGACCTTGACCGCCAGATTCTGCGCTCACGCAGCTGCAAGCCCCGCTTGCCCAGCCAGACGTGCAGCGCCCCGCTCCCGGCCGTGGTCAGCACCTCGGCCCCGGAGCGCTGCCAGCGGGTCACCACGTCTTCGCGCGGGTGACCGAAGCGATTGCCATGGCCGCTGGAGATCAGCGCCAGTCGCGCATCGGTTGCCGCGACAAAGCGATGGCTGGAAGACCCGCCGCTGCCATGGTGCCCAACCAGCACAACATCCGCCTGCAGTTTCGCCGGCATGTGCTTGAGCAGGCGCTGTTCGATCACCTCACCGATATCGCCGGTCATCAGCGCAGCCCCGTGCGCCCCTTGCACCCGCAGCACGCAACTGGACTCGTTCCCCAGATAGGGGAAGGCTGGCGGCGGGTGCAGGAATTCCAACATCACTCCATCCCAACGCCAGACCTGGCCTGCGGCACAGGCCATCCCCGCCCCGCCAGCGTCCAGCGCCAAGCCTGGCGGCATCAGTACCGCTGCCGGCGGCAGTACGGCCTGCACCGCCGGCAATCCCCCCGCATGATCATGATCGCCGTGGCTGACCACCAGCCGATCAAGTCGCTGCACCCCCAGGGCTCGCAGCGCCGGCACCACCACGCGTTCGCCAGCATCAAAACCATCGGCTACCGCGGGCCCGGTATCGAACAGCAAGCTGTGGTGACGGGTACGCACCACCACCGCCAAGCCCTGCCCCACGTCCAAGGTCACCAGCTCGAACTCGCCCGGCCCCGGCCTGTCCCACGACGGCAGGCACAGTGGCAGCCAAAGCAGTACCGCGAAGCATTTGCCCGATACCCCCGCCGGCAACAACAGCCAGACTGCGCCGAGCAACGCCAACGGCACTGCAAACCACGCCGACTCGGGCAACCACCACAGCGAATAGCGACCACTACCCAACACCTCGAACAGCGGCCAACTCAGGTCGAAACACCACGCCGAGGCGCGCCAGGCCAAACCTCCCGCTCCCGCCCAGATCGCTTCCAGCGCGGTGCCCACCAATGCCAAGGGCACTACTACCAGACTCCACCAGGGAATCGCCACGAGATTGGCCACGGGCCCGATTGCCGAAGCCTGGCCAAACAGCATCACCGTAAGCGGCAACAAGCCCAGCGTCGCCACACGTTGCGCCGACAGAAATCCCCAGAACCAATGCGCGCGCTCAGGCAGGCACCACAACAACCACGCCACCCCGGCAAAGCTGAGCCAGAACCCCGCCGTCAACACC
Source organism: Stenotrophomonas sp. 610A2 (assembly GCF_030549615.1). Classification (NCBI taxonomy): domain Bacteria; kingdom Pseudomonadati; phylum Pseudomonadota; class Gammaproteobacteria; order Lysobacterales; family Lysobacteraceae; genus Stenotrophomonas; species Stenotrophomonas pigmentata. Next base: position 1,920,220 of record NZ_CP130832.1, on the reverse strand, counting down.
GACAGCGGCGCCGGGACCAGTACCGCCAAGGCTGCCAGCGCCAGCGCAACTGCCACATCCACCGGCCTGCGCCCGAGCCGCGCCAGCACAACCACCGCGACCATCAGCACGGTGCGCACCGTCGGCAAGCCGAATCCGGCCACCGCCGCGTACACCGTTGCGCCAACCAGCGCGCCAATGGCGACTGCCTGCGGACGCGGACAATACCGACCAAACCACGGCAGCAACCGCCAAACTCCAGCGATCAGCCACGCCGTGCATAGCGCCACCATTCCGACGTGGAATCCGGATATCGCGATCAGGTGCGTCAGCCCGGTCGCGCGCAACACCTGCCAGTCCGTCTCGCCCAGCCCACGGGTATCGCCCAGCGCCAAGGCCTGCACGTAACGCGACGATGTAGCCGGCACCAGCGCGGCAATACGTGCGGCCATGCGTTCACGCCACGCAACCAGGCCTGCGGCAGCCGACAGCCTCCGCGGTATCGGCGACTGGCGGACGACGCCACTGGCGGCAACGCCTTGAGCCAGGGCATGTTTCTCCGCATCGAAGCCACCGGGGTTGGCCAAGCCGCGCGGGGCTCGCAAACGCAGGCCCATCTGCCATCGCTCACCTGCGTGCAACTGCATGCGCGCGCCGGGCTCTTTCGCGCCGAAGTCGTCGTACCAGGACACCTGCAGCAATCGTCCGCGCAGGTCTGCAGGCAGCTCTGTGTGCGTATCCAGGCGTAGTTGAAAGCGAGTGCGCCGCGTTTCGTGCTGGGGAAGCGTGCTTACAACACCGGTCAAGGTGAGTTCCTGCCCTTCCCTTGCCGCTGCCAACTGTTGATCCAGACCCCAGCCTGCATGAAGACAGGTCCAGCCCAACCCGGCCAGCAATGCCCCCAGCCAGCGCCAGCGCGGGCTTGCCAGCCATAGCAGGATTCCTGCCAGCAAGGCGATCCAGCGCAGGGGTGCTGGAGGTAAGCCAGGCGCAAGGATCGCGGTGCAGTTGCCGGCCAGAAAGAAGGTCGCCACGGCCTTGCCGGCGACGGCGATGTTTCGCTGACTTGGTAGCGGGCAGTCCGCGTCTGGTTGAACGGCCATGTTCGTATCCGTTTGCGCCGTGATCAATGCTGGCAGACGGATGCCAACGCTCCATCGGCGGAAGCGGGTGATGACGGCTCAGGATTGGCAGGTGGCGACTGTAGAGTCGAAGCCATGCCGCTCGATCATGCATGTAGTGCCGAGCCATGCTCGGCAGGGGCATTACCGGGAAAGCCCCTGCCGAGCATGGCTCGGCACTACATCGGCGGTACTGGGAAAGCCCCTGCCGAGCATGGCTCGGCACTACATGTGCGTTGCTGGGAAAGCCTCTGCCGAGCATGGCTCGGCACTACAGGTGCGTTGCTGGGAAAGCCTCTGCCGAGCTTGGCTCGGCACTACATGTGCGTTGCTGGGAAAGCCTCTGCCGAGCATGGCTCGGCACTACAGGTGCGTTGCTGGGAAAGCCCCCTGCCGAGCATGGCTCGGCACTACATGTGCGCTTTTTCAGGCAAAAGAAAAGCGGGCACTGGGCCCGCTTTTCTTCTCAGCGATACAACACCGCAGCCTTATTCGGCCGGGGTGCCCTCGCCTTCTTCAACGGCCTTCATCGACAGGCGGATACGGCCCTGCTTGTCGACTTCCAGCACCTTGACCTTGACCACGTCGCCTTCCTTCAGCACGTCGCCAACCTTCTCGACGCGGTCGCTGGAGATCTGCGACACGTGGACCAGACCGTCCTTGCCCGGCAGGATGGTGACGAACGCACCGAAGTCCATGATCTTGGCGACCTTGCCTTCGTAGATGCGGCCCGGCTCGACGTCCGAGGTGATCTGCTCGATGCGGGCCTTGGCGGCCTGGGCAGCGGCGTTGTTCACCGAAGCGATGGTGATGGTGCCATCGTCCTGGATGTCGATCTGGGTGCCGGTTTCCTTGGTGATGGCCTGGATGGTGGAACCACCCTTGCCGATCACTTCGCGGATCTTGTCCGGGTGGATCTTGATGGTCAGCAGACGCGGCGCGTAGTCCGACAGCTCGGCACGCGGGGCGGTCAGGCCGTGGGCCATTTCACCCAGGATGTGCAGACGGCCAGCCTTGGCCTGCTGCAGTGCCTGCTTCATGATCTCTTCGGTGATGCCTTCGATCTTGATATCCATCTGCAGGGCGGAGATGCCCTCGGCGGTACCAGCGACCTTGAAATCCATGTCGCCCAGGTGATCTTCGTCACCCAGGATGTCGGACAGGACGACGAAACGCTCGCCTTCCTTGACCAGGCCCATGGCGATACCAGCAACCGGCGACTTGACCGGCACACCGGCGTCCATCAGGGCCAGCGAGGAACCGCAGACCGAAGCCATCGACGAGGAGCCGTTGGATTCGGTGATTTCCGACACCACGCGAATGGTGTACGGGAAGGCTTCCAGCGACGGCATCACAGCCAGCACACCGCGCTTGGCCAGACGGCCGTGGCCGATTTCACGACGCTTCGGCGCACCGAAACGACCGCACTCACCGACCGAGTAGGGCGGGAAGTTGTAATGGAACAGGAAGTTTTCCTTGTACTCACCGGCAACGGCGTCGATCACCTGGCCATCACGGGCGGTGCCCAGGGTGATGGTCACGATGGCCTGCGTTTCACCGCGGGTGAACAGCGAGGAACCGTGGGTACGCGGCAGCACGCCGGTCTTCACGGCGATCGGACGGACGGTGTCCAGCGCACGGCCGTCGATGCGGACCTTGGTGTCCAGCACCGAGTTACGCATGGTGCTGTATTCCAGCTCGCCGAATTCCTTCGACAGCTCGGCCGGGTTCCAACCTTCAGCGGCAACGCGGCCAGCCAGGGTCTCGACCACGTCCTTCTTGATCGCCGAGATGGCGTCACGGCGCTGCAGCTTGTCGCGCACCTGGAAGGCTTCGCCGAGCTTGCCGCCGACGGCTTCCTGCAGGGCGCTGATCAGCGCGGTGTTCTTGGCCGGGGCAACCCAGTCGCTCGGCTTGGTGCCGGCTTCAACGGTCAGTTCGTTGATCGCGTTGATGACCTTCTGCATTTCGCGGTGACCGAAGGTCACGGCGCCCAGCATCACGTCTTCGGACAGCAGTGCGGCTTCGGATTCCACCATCAGCACGGCATTGGCGGTACCAGCGACCACCAGCTCCAGCTGCGATTCCTTCAGCTCCGACACGGTCGGATTGAGGATGTACTGGCCGTCCTTGTAACCAACCTTGGCGGCGCCGATCGGGCCCTTGAACGGGGTGCCGGCCAGCGACAGTGCAGCCGAGGCACCGATCAGGGCAGCGATGTCGCCGTCCACTTCCGGGTTCAGCGACATCACCGTGGCGATGATCTGCACTTCGTTCTTGTAGTCTTCCGGGAACAGCGGACGGATCGGGCGATCGATCAGACGCGAGATCAGCGTCTCCTTCTCGGTCGCACGGCCTTCACGCTTGAAGAAGCCACCCGGGATACGGCCACCGGCGTAGAACTTCTCCTGGTAATCAACGGTCAGCGGGAAGAAGTCCTGGCCTTCGCGCGCGCTCTTGGCGGCGACGGCAGTGACCAGCAACACGGTGTCGTCCATCTTGACGATGACTGCGCCGCCAGCCTGACGGGCGATTTCGCCGGTCTCAAGCGTGACGGTGTGTTTGCCGTACTGGAAGGTTTTGGTGATTTTTGCCACGGGGGATCCTTGAAATGCTTTCTTAGATTGGTCCGATGCCAACCCATGCCGGCAACGGCTGGCCGGGCGGTTCCGGCCGGTCTACTACGATTTTGAAGCTCTTAAAACAAAGCCGCGGCGCATCGCTGCGCCGCGGCGGATATCGATTAGCGGCGCAGGCCGAGCTTTTCGATCAATGCTTTATAGCGTGCGACATCCTTGTTCTTCAGGTAGTCGAGCAGGCTACGGCGGCGATTGACCATCTGCAGCAGGCCACGGCGGCTGTGGTGATCCTTCTTGTGTTCCTTGAAGTGGCCGGTCAGCAGTTCAATGCGAGCGGTCAGCAGGGCGACCTGGACTTCCGGGGAACCGGTATCAGCAGCGCCGCGCTTGTTTTCTTCAATGACTTTCTGGGTGTCGATCGACATGATTTTTCTCTTCAGATGCGGGGCCAGCAGAAACGTCTCAAGACGCACCGCGCAGCTCGCCGATTAATAGGCTGCCCACCGGGGTGGGCAGTTGCCCGTTCTGGGGCCGCAAAATTGTAACGGTCACAACCATCCGGGACAAGGCAGAAGTGACTTGAAAGGTAGTACCCGCCCCTGCCCGTTCAGAGATTGAAGCGGCGCTGCGGGCCCAGTCGTCCACCTTCTTCCACCTGGCCCAGGCCGAGCGGCTGCCCGCTTTCGCCATAAACCACCACCAGCCCCACCGGCCAGACCGGATTGCGCAGACGCTGTCCGAGACAGAATCGGGCTGCCTGGCCGGCATCCAGCTCGACCCGTGGAAACTGGCTCAGGCCCTGTTCGATCGGCAACAACCAGTCCAGCAGCGCCGTTTCGTCACCGGATTCAGCCACCGCGCGCAGCGCATCCAGGCCGATCATCTTCGGTGCCATGAACGGCTCCACCCACAGCCGGCGCAGCGCGGTGACATGCGCGCCACAGCCAAGCAGCTCACCCAGATCGCGGGCGATGCTGCGGATATAGGTGCCCGAGCCGCAGGTCACGCGCAGCGACAGGCGCTCACCTTCACGCGCCAGCACCTCGATGGACTGGACATGCACCTCACGTTCGGGTGCCTCGATGGCCTCACCGCGACGGGCCTTGGCATACAGCGGCTCCCCGCCCTGCTTCAGCGCCGAGTAGATCGGCGCACGCTGCAGGATCGTGCCAGTCAGGCTGGCCAAGGCCGATTGCAACTGCGCATCGTTGAATTCAGGCACCGGCCGCTCGCGCAGCACCGTGCCGTCGGCATCGTCGGTATCGGTAGTGCTGCCCAGCCGGATTTCGGCGTCATAGGCCTTGGCCGAACCCAGCAACAGACCGGCAATCTTGGTCGCCTCACCGAAGCACAGCGGCAGCAGGCCGGTGGCCAGCGGGTCGAGGCTGCCGGTATGGCCGCCCTTCTCGGCACGGAACAGGCGGCGCGCAACCTGCAGCGCCGTGTTGGAGCTCATGCCAGCCGGCTTGTCGAGCAGAACGATGCCATCGAGGCGGCGAAATTGGATTCGGGGACGCATGCAACACCATGGGCAAGCCAATGCGCCGGGGGCGCAGCTGGCGGAGAACGGAAAGCCGCCTGCACCATCGTGCACAGGCCAGACATGACAACAGCCCTTTCGGGCTGCTGCGATTACGCTTTATCGGGATCCTTGTCGGCGTCGGACTCAGGCTCCGGCGGCGGCGCCAGGTCGCGCAGCAGGTTGTCGATGCGCTCACCACGGTCGACTGAGTCGTCGTAGTGGAAATGCAGTTCCGGCACGTGCCGCAGCTTCATCGCCTTGGCCAGCGACATGCGCAGCTCGACCGACAATTCACGCAAGCCCTTCATCGCCTCGGCCGAACGCTCCGGCATCAGCGCGGTCACGAAGATCTTGGCATGGGCCATGTCGCGGGTAACTTCCACGTCCGACACGCTGACCGAAGGCAGGCCGAATTCGCGCACGGCGGCATGCACCAAGGTGCCCAGATCGCGGCGGATCTGTGCGGAAACACGGTCGGTACGATGGAAAGTCTTAGGCATCAGGCAAGTATCAACAATAAAGAGTGAATTTCGATGAAACCGTACAACCGACCCGGGAACCGCAAGCGATTCCCGGACCGTACATCCATACCACGAAGGGACTGGTTGGTGGCCGGGAATTCGCCTCAACGAATTCCGACCAGCAACTTCCCGATCCCGGCACTTAGAGCGTGCGCGGCACTTCGATACGCTCGAAGCACTCGATCTGGTCACCCGGCTTGACGTCGTTGTAAGCCTTCACGCCAATACCGCACTCGGTACCGTTGCGAACTTCCTCGACGTTTTCCTTGAAGCGACGCAGCGATTCCAGCTCGCCCTCGAACACCACCACGCTGTCGCGCAGCACGCGGATCGGCTTGTTCCGCTTCACCACGCCTTCGATGATCATGCAGCCTGCAACCGCGCCGAACTTGGAGCTGCGGAACACGTCGCGGACCTGCGCGATACCGATGATCTCTTCGCGGATTTCCACGCCGAGCAGACCGGATGCCACCTGCTTCACCTGGTCGATCACGTCATAGATGATCGAGAAGTAACGCAGGTCAACGCCGTTGGATTCAATGATGCGACGGGCCGAAGCATCCGCACGAACGTTGAAGCCGATGACGGTGGCCTTGGAAGCCACGGCCGAATTGGCGTCGGACTCGGTGATGCCGCCCACGCCGGAGTGGATCACGTTGATGCGGATGTCGTCGTTGGACAGGCCAACCAAGGCCTGGCTCAGTGCCTGCACCGAACCCTGCACGTCGGCCTTGATCAACAGGTTCAGCACCTGCTGGCCGTCGCCCTTGCCCAGCTGCGACATGATGTCTTCCATGCGGCTGCCGGCAGTGGCGACCAGGCGCGACTCGCGGCGCTTGGTTTCACGGGTCTGTGCAACGTCCTTGGCCAGACGTTCGTCTTCAACCACGACGAAGTCGTCACCGGCTTCCGGCACGCCCGACAGACCCAGCACCTGCACCGGGATCGACGGACCAGCTTCGCCAACCTGGCTGCCGGTTTCGTCGAACAGCGCACGCACGCGGCCGTACTGGATGCCGCACACCAGGTAGTCGCCCTTCTTCAGCTGACCCTGCTGCACCAGCACCGTCGCAACCGGGCCACGGCCCTTGTCCAGCGAGGATTCGATGACCACACCGCTGGCGCGGCCTTCGGCGACCGCCTTCAGTTCCAGCACCTCGGCCTGCAGCGAAATCGCGTCCAGCAGGTCGTCGATGCCTTGGCCGGTCTTGGCCGAGATCTCCACCATCTGCACGTCACCACCGAAGTCTTCGGCAACGACCTGCTCGGCGAGCAGCTCGTTCTTGACGCGCATCGGGTCAGCGGAAGACTTGTCGATCTTGTTGATCGCCACCACGATCGGCGCGTTGGCGGCGCGAGCGTGCTGGATGGCTTCCTTGGTCTGCGGCATCACGCCATCGTCAGCGGCGACAACCACCACCACGATATCGGTCAGCTGCGCACCACGGGCACGCATCGAAGTGAACGCGGCGTGGCCCGGGGTATCGAGGAAGCTGATCACGCCCTTCGGCGTGGTCACATGGTAGGCACCGATGTGCTGGGTGATGCCACCGGCCTCGCCGTTGGCAACCTTGGTGCGGCGCATGTAATCCAGCAGCGAGGTCTTGCCGTGGTCAACGTGGCCCATGATGGTCACCACCGGTGCACGCGGCACAGCCACGCGCTCGTCGGCGCCGGTGATTGCCAGCAACGCGTCTTCGGCGTCATTGGCGTTTGCGCGCACCACGTTATGGCCAAGCTCCTCGACCACCAGTGCTGCGGTGTCATGGTCGATGGTCTGGGTGATGGTTGCCATCACACCCATCTTGAACAGCGCCTTCACCACCTCGCCGCCCTTCAACGCAAGCTTCTGCGCCAGATCGGCCACGGTGATGGTGTCGCCAACGGCGACTTCGCGCACCACCGGTGCGGTCGGGCGCTCGAAGGCATGGCTGCCGGTCCCGCTACGCGATGCGTCGGCACCGCGACGCCCCTGCGGCGCACGAGCACCCGGACGGCCACGGGAATTGCTGTTGTTGCTGTTGCCGCGGCGAGCGCGGTCAGACGCCGACAGGTGCAGCTGGCCACCAAACCGGTTGCCATCGCCACCACCTTCGTTGCGCTTGCCCGGCTTGGCATTGCCGCCACGCTCGTCACGCGACGGTGCGCGGGACGGTGCAGCAGCTGCAGGCGCCTGACGCGCGGCACGCGGTGCCGGCGCCTCCACTTCCGGTGCCGGCTTTGCGGCAGCGGCCTTGGCAGCCGCTTCGGCAGCGGCCTTCTCGGCTTCGATCCGTGCAGCCTCGGCTTCCTCGGCGGCCTTCTTGGCAGCGATGCCTTCGTCGCGGGCGCGATCCTTCTCGGCCAGCATGCGCTGTTCCTCGAGATTGCGCTGACGCGACTCTTCCAGCTTGCGCAGGATATCGGCACGCTCTTCGTCCGGCGTCATCGCAGGCTTGCCACCTTCCGGCTTGACGTAGGTACGCTTCTGGCGCACCTCGACATTGACGGTGGTCTTGCTACGGCCAGCACTGACGGTCACTTCCTGATGCTTGCGGCGGTTCAGGGTGATCTTCTTTGCTGCTGCTTCAGCGTCTTCGACCGGCTGCTCTTCCTTGCCGTGCGAACGACGAAGGAAGCCGAGCAGCTTCACTTTCTCGGTACTGGTGACGACCTGGTCGGGACCGCTGAACTTCATCCCGGCCTGGGACAGCTGTTCAAGCAGTTTCTCGACCGGCGTATTGACCAGTTCGGCGAGCTTGCGGATGGTGGTTTGCTGCGACATTCGGATCCTATGATCTTGTTTGCGCCCCCTCGTCACGAACGAAGGCAGCGCGGAGTCTACGCCCTGAGCGGCTCAGGGCACTGTTCATCGCTGGCTCATTCGCCGCGCTCCAGGCGGGCGATCTCCTCGGCGCGGGCTGCCAGGACCAGCGCCGCGGCGCGCTCCAGATCCATGCCCTCGATGCCGAACTCCAGAACCTCGTCGGCAGCCAGGTCCGACAGATCCTCACTTGTGCGCACGCCGTGGCCAGCCAGCGCGTACGCCGTAGCCTCATCCATGCCCTTCAGCGCCAGCAGATCTGCTGCCGGCACACCGCCGTCAGCACCCTCTTCCACCGCCAGCGCCTCATTGAGCAGCGCGTCACGGGCGCGGGCGCGGAGCTCTTCGACGATATCTTCGTCGAAGCCTTCCACTGCCAGCAACTCACCAACCGGCACGTAGGCAATTTCTTCCACCGTACCGAAGCCCTCGGAAACCAGGATACCTGCGATTTCCTCGTCCACTTCCAGCTTGTCCATGAACAGCTGGCGGGCGACACCCTGCTCGGCTTCCGACTTGGCGGTCACCTGGTCCTGGGTCATCACATTCAGCTGCCAACCGGTCAGGCGGCTGGCCAGGCGCACGTTCTGGCCGCCCTTGCCGATTGCCTGGGCCAGGCGGTCTTCCGCCACGGCCAGGTCCATCGAGTGCTTTTCTTCGTCGACGATGATCGACTGGACTTCAGCCGGGGCCATCGCATTGATGACGAAGTTGGCCGGGTTGTCGTTCCACAACACGATATCCACGCGCTCGCCATTGAGCTCGTTGGACACCGCCTGCACGCGCGAACCGCGCATGCCGATGCAGGCGCCGATTGGATCGGTGCGGCTGTCATGGGCCAGCACGGCGATCTTGGCGCGGTCGCCCGGGTCACGTGCACAGGCCTTGATCTCGACCAGGCCCTGGCCGACTTCCGGCACTTCCAGCTTGAACAGCTCGATCATGAATTCCGGGGCAGCGCGGCTGATGAACAGCTGCGGGCCACGCGGCTCCGAACGCACTTCAGCCAGGTAACCGCGCACGCGGTCGCCGGCACGCAGCACGTCACGCGGAATGCCCTTGTCCTTCGGGATGAAGGCTTCGGCATTGCCGCCCAGATCAACATAGATGTTGCCGCGCTCGGCGCGCTTGACCACACCGGTGACCAGTTCGCCAACGCGGTCTTTCCATGCATCGACCACCTGCTGGCGCTCGGCTTCACGCACACGCTGCACGATCACCTGCTTGGCAGCCTGCGCCGCGATACGGCCGAAATCCGGGTTCTCGATCTGCTCTTCGATGAAATCGCCGATTTCAACGCCATCGGCCTCATCCACCGCGTCCATCATGCGGATCTGGCGGTCCGGCGACTCCATCACGACATCATCGGCAACCACTTCCCAGCGACGGAAGGTCTCGTAGGTACCGTCCTTGTGGTTGATCGAAACGCGCGCCAGGACTTCCTGGTCGGGGTAGCGCTTCTTCGCCGCCGAGGCCAATGCAGCCTCGATCGCATCAAAAATAACTTCGCGCGGCACGCCCTTCTCGTTGGCGACTGCGTCAACTACCAGCAAAAGTTCCTTGCTCATCGGCTCACTCCGCGCGCGGCTTTTTGGCCGCCGTTTCGTTATTGGAATTATTCTTGGACTTGCCCTGCTTGGGAGCAGGACCCGTCGGCTTGGTCGGAGCAAGGCCCAAAGCGGCCCAGTCCGGAATGATGCGTGCCTTGTCGATGTTGTCGAACGAAGCCTCGAACGGCTTGTTGTCGACGACAAACGTCACCGTGCCCTGCTGCAGGTCGACCGCAACGATTTCGCCCTGCAGGCGACGGCGGTTTTCCTGCGGCAGCTTCAGGCCGACCTTGGCGGATTCACCAATGGCGCGCTCGAACTGCTCCAGCGAGAACAGCGGACGGTCCACGCCAGGCGAAGACACTTCCAGCGTGTAATTGCCGCTGATGGGGTCTTCGACGTCAAGCTGGGCCGACACTTCGCGGCTGACCCGCTCGCAGTCTTCAACATTGACCATGCGCTCAGGCTGCTCAGCCAGCGGCACGTCGATATACAGGCGCAACGTTGCGCCGCCCGGGGCCGGCAGATACTCGGCGCCAAGCAACTCGAGCCCCAACGCCTGCACGGTGGGGCCCAGCAGATTCGCGATTTCAGTAGCCTTGTCGCTCACAGCCAGCCTTGATTCGTAAGTAAGAGGACGGTTGTTACCCAACCGGGGTTTCTGATTTCCAGAAACAGCAAAGGGCCCACATGGGCCCTTTGTCCGTTTGGATCCGATGACCGGATCCCGGTTGCAAGAACGGAAGCAGCCGTCCTTGCGAGCCCAACTTTTGCCTCATCAACACATCGTGTTGCAAAGACCGAAGCTGGTAGCGGGGGCAGGATTTGAACCTGCGACCTTCGGGTTATGAGCCCGACGAGCTGCCAGACTGCTCCACCCCGCATCAGAAGCGGAATTATGAAGTAACCAAGTCGATAATGCAAGACTTATTTACTTCGCGTTTCTCACAAGACACTGGAGAAACCCGGAAAAACCCTTCCGGTTGAATCACTTATCAAGTGATTCCGGCCTTGCCGCTGGGCAGCGAGGCCGTCAACTCAGGAGGTGAATAATACACACTTCGCGCAGTTTTGTAACGTTTTTTATTACAAATGTGCAAAAGAATTGCGCATCCATTCCATCACCGGGCCCAGGCCCAGCGGCAGGAACAGCAACAGGATGGAATTCACACCCAATACGATACCCAGGATCCGGTCGTTGTTACGCGGCAGCGGCTCGCCCACCGGCTCATCGAAGTACATGACCTTGATGACGCGCAGGTAGTAGAAGCAACCAACCACCGCACACAGCACACCGACCAGCGCCAGCCACAACAGACCACCGTTGACGGCCGCACTCAGCACCGACAACTTGGTCCAGAAGCCGAGGAACGGCGGAATGCCTGCCAGCGACGCCATGATGCACAGGACCAGACCAGCCATCCACGGGCTGCGTGCGTTCAGGCCCTTGAAGTCCTCGATGTTCTCGGCCTCGAAGCCAGCACGCGACAGCACGATGATCGCGCCGAATGCAGCGGTCGACATGATGGCGTAGGCGATGGCGTAGAACAGCGCGGCCGAATAGCCCGCCTCGCCACCACCGGCGATGCCCATCAGCAGGAAGCCGATGTGCGACACGGTCGAGTAAGCCAGCATGCGCTTCAGGTTGGTCTGGGCGATGGCCATCAGGTTGCCGATGACCAGCGACAGCGCGGCCAGGCCAGCCAGCACGTACTGCAGCTCGGTCGACAGCGGGCCAACGCCCATTTCCAGCAGGCGGTAAGCCATGCCGAACGCGGCCAGCTTCGGTGCCGAGCTGATGAACAGCGCGATCGGCGCCGGGGCACCCTGGTAAACGTCGGGCAGCCACATGTGGAACGGGGCAGCGCCCAGCTTGAAGGCAACGCCGGCAACCATGAACACCGCGCCGGTCAACAGCAGCAGGCGTTCATCGGACTGGGCAATGGATGCATGGATCACGTCCAGATGCAGCGAGCCGGTGGCGCCGTAGACCAGCGACATGCCGTACAGCAGCAGGCCCGAGGCCAGCGAACCAAGCACGATGTACTTCATGCCGGCTTCGGCAGCGAGCTTGTTCTCACGATTGCTGGCGACCAGTGCGTAGGAGCAAAGCGCCAGCAGCTCCAGGCCCAGGTAAACCATCAGCAGGCTGCCGGCCGAGACCAGGATCATCATGCCGGCGGTGGCAAACAGGATCAGCACCGGGATCTCGCCCTGGTACAGGTTGCGCTCGCGCAGGTAGCTCCAGCCATAGACCAGGCTAAGGCCGCTGACCAGCACCACCACCGTCTTCATCACATCAGCGGCGTTGTCACGGATGAACATCCCGTGGAACACATCCCCCTGCCCGCCCACGCCGTTCAACAGCATGATGAAGGCGACGGCGAGGATGGCCACCGAGATGAAGTGGGTCCAGACCTTGTGGCGGTTGCTGATGAACAGATCAAGGATCAGCAGGGCAAAGGCACCACCAATCACTACCAGTTCGGGCAGCAATGGCAGCAGGTCGGTCGTGGTCAACGGCAGAGGCGTCGGCGTGGTCATCATCAAATCCTGGAATCAATACTCTCGACGGGCCGCTTACAGCAGCTTGCTCGAAGCGATCTGCATCGCCAGATGGGCGATGGACGGCTCCATCAGGTCGGTCAGCGGCTTGGGATAGAAGCCCAGCACCAGCGTACCGACGGCAAACACAGTCATTACCAGCCACTCACGGCCGTTCATGTCCTTCAGCTCGGCGACGTGGGCATTACCCACTTCACCGAAGAACACGCGCTTGTACAGCCACAGCGAATAAGCAGCACTGATGATCAGCGTGGTCGCTGCACCCAGCGCAACCAGCGGATTCCACTGGAACGCAGACAGCACGATCATGAACTCACCAACGAAACCGCTGGTGCCCGGCAGGCCGGAGTTGGCCATGAAGAACAACAATGCAAAGGCGGCAAACCACGGCATCACGTTCACGACGCCGCCGTAATCGGCGATGCGGCGACTATGCATGCGGTCGTACAGAACGCCAACGCAGGAGAACATCGCACCGGAAACGAAACCGTGCGAGACCATCTGCACCATGGCGCCCTGCAGGCCCAGACGGGCTGCATCGGCGTTGCCGGCATCACGTACCAGCCACAGCGCGATGAAGGTACCCAGGGTCACAAAACCCATGTGCGCGACCGACGAATAAGCAATCAGCTTCTTCATGTCGTCCTGCACCATCGCCACCAGGCCGACGTAGATCACCGCCACCAGCGACAACGCGATCACCAGCCATGCCCACTCGTGGCTGGCATCGGGAACGATCGGCAGGTTGAAGCGCAGGAAGCCGTAACCACCAATCTTCAGTGCGATGGCGGCCAGGATCACCGAACCGGCGGTCGGTGCTTCAACGTGCGCGTCCGGCAGCCAGGTGTGCACCGGGAACATCGGCACCTTGACCGCGAAGGCGATCAGGAACGCGAAGAATATCCAGGTCTGCTCTTTGCCCGACAGCTGCAGCTGATACAGGTCGACCAACTGGAAGCTGCCGCCCTTCATGTACAGGTAGATCAGTGCCACCAGCATCAGCACCGAGCCGAGGAAGGTGTACAGGAAGAACTTCATCGCCGCGTAGATACGACGCGGACCGCCCCAGACGCCGATGATCAGGAACATCGGGATCAGCATGGCCTCGAAGAACACGTAGAACAGCATCGCGTCGGTGGCGGCAAAGATGCCGACCGTCACGCCTTCCAGGATCAGGAAGGCAGCCACGTACTGGTTGACGCGCTTGTCGACCACGCCCCAGGCGCCGATCAAGGCCAGCACGCCGATCAGCGTGGTCAGCAGGATCAGGGCAATGGCGATGCCGTCGACGGCCAGGTTGTAACCGATGTCGAACGCCGGGATCCACGGATGCTGTTCGACGAACTGCATCACATCGGCAGCGCCGCGGTCGTAGCCGCTGAGCAAGCCGAGGCTGAGCAGGAAGGTAAGCAATGCCACCGCCAGCGATGCCCAACGGGCAGCCTGGGCGTTACGCAGAGCGAGGATCAACGCACCGCCGAAGATCGGCAGCCAGATGAGAATACTAAGTAGAGGCCAGTTCGACACGTCTTCTATTCCGTACAGGTCAACGCCAGAAATGCATCAGCACGCCCAACAGGGCAATCAAACCGATGATCATCGCGAACGCGTAGTGGTAGAGGAAACCGGATTGGGTGCGGCGCAACAGGTTGGCAGCCAGGTCGACCAGACGCGCCGAACCATTGACCATCACCCCATCAACGACCGTGCTATCAACGGCACGGGCGGCCTTGCCGAGCTGCACACCACCGCCGGCAAAGCCGTCGATCCAGAGCTTGTCGAAGCCGTACTTGTTTTCCAGCACCGAAACCACCGGTGCCAGGGTCTTGCGAGCCTGTCCTGCCAGTTCCGGCTTCCAGATGTAGAACACCCAGGCCAGCGCGAAACCTGCAACCGTCAGCCAGAACGCCGGCATCTGCATGCCGTGTACTGCATAGGCCACCGAACCGTGCCAGAACTCCTTGCCAACCTCGGCAATCGTATCGCGTGCCGGGTCATAGAAATCGACGATGCCGGTGAAGAACGACATGGCCTGGCCCGGAACGCCAGCGGCGGCGGCGTGGCCGTCCCAGCCGGTACCGAACAGCATCGGACCGATGGTGAAGAAACCAATCAGGATGGACGGGATTGCCAGCAGGACCAGCGGAACCGTCACCACCAGCGGCGATTCGTGCGGCTCGTGGGCACCATGACCGTGGTGGTCATCGTGGCCATGGCCGTGATCACCGTGGTGATCGTCATGCGCATCGCGGAAACGTTCCTTGCCGAAGAAGGTCAGGAACAGCAGGCGGAAGCTGTAGAAGCTGGTGACGATCACGCCGCCCAGCACCGCCCAGTAACCGTACAACGCAACCCAACCGGCATCGGCAGCATGCGCGTGCATGGCCGCAGCTTCGATGATGGTGTCCTTCGAGTAGAAACCCGAGAAGAACGGCGTACCGACCAGGGCCAGCGTACCGATCCACATCGTGATGTGAGTGGTCGGCATGTATTTGCGCAGGCCGCCCATCTTCATCATGTTCTGCTCATGGTGCATGCCCATGATCACCGAACCGGCACCGAGGAACAGCAGCGCCTTGAAGAAGGCGTGGGTCATCAGGTGGAACACGGCGCCCGAGTATGCCGACACGCCCAGTGCAACCGTCATGTAGCCCAGCTGCGACAGGGTTGAGTAGGCAACCACGCGCTTGATGTCGGTCTGCACGATGCCGATCAGGCCGGTGAAGAACGCGGTGGTGGCACCGATGAACAGGATGAAGTCCAGCGCGGTCTGCGACAGCTCGAACAGCGGCGACATGCGGGTCACCATGAAGATGCCCGCGGTGACCATGGTCGCGGCGTGGATCAGTGCCGAGATCGGGGTCGGGCCTTCCATCGAGTCCGGCAGCCACACGTGCAGCGGAACCTGCGCCGACTTGCCCATCGCACCGATGAACAGGCAGATGCAGATGATGGTCGCCACGCTCCACTGGTTGTCGCCGATCAGCTGCACCATCGCGTGACCAGTCAGCTCGGTGCCCAGCACGGTGCTGGCGTTGGCGAACACGGTGGCGTAATCCAGCGAGCCGAAGGCCCACAGGATGCCGGCGATGCCGAGCAGGAAGCCGAAGTCACCAACGCGATTGACCAGGAAGGCCTTCATGTTGGCGAAGATGGCCGTGGGCTTCTTGAAGTAGAAGCCGATCAGCAGGTACGACACCAGGCCCACCGCTTCCCAGCCGAAGAACAGCTGCAGGAAGTTGTTGCTCATCACCAGGGTGAGCATCGAGAAGGTGAACAGCGAGATGTAGCTGAAGAAACGCTGGTAGCCGTCGTCTTCGGACATGTAGCCGATCGAGTAGATGTGGACCAGCAGCGACACGAAGGTCACCACCACCATCATCATCGCGGTCAAACGGTCGATCATGAAACCGACGTGGGCCGCGTACTGGCCGACTTCAAAGAAGGTGTAGACGTTCTGGTTGTAAGGCTGCGCCCCACCCCACAACAGCTGGGAGAAGATGTAGGCCGACAGCCCGAAGCTGATGGCCACGCCCAGGATGGTGATGTACTGGGCGCCCTTGCGCCCCACCTGACGACCGAACAGGCCGGCGATGATGCTGCCGAACAGCGGTGCAAGCACCACTGCAATCAACAGACTCTTGGAGAGAGTGATTTCCATCTTCGGATCAGCCCTTCAGCGAATCGACTTCGCCCACGTTGATGGTGTGGCGAGTACGGAACAAGGTCACCAGGATCGCGAGGCCGATTGCAGCTTCGGCTGCGGCCACGGTCAGGATGAAGAACACGAACAGCTGACCGGCGGTGTCGCCCAGCTCACGCGAGAAGGCGATGAAGTTGATGTTCACCGACAGCAGCATCAGTTCGATGGACATCAACAGCACGATGATGTTCTTGCGGTTGAGGAAGATGCCGGCGACGCTGATGCAGAACATCACCGCGCCCAGCGCGAGCATATGGCCCAGGGAAATCATGGCTTGGCCTCCTCGCCACCGTCATGTTGCGTATCGACCTGCACCACCGGCTTTTCGGCGGCCATCTTGACCATGCGCAGGCGGTCTTTTGCCTTGGTCATGGTCTGCTCGGTCGGGTTCTGCGTCTTCAGGCCTTCGCGACGGCGCAGGGTCAGCATCACGGCTGCCACCACGGCGACGGTCAGGATCACGGCCGCGAACTCGAACGGCAGCAGGTACTCAGTGAACAGGCTGCGTGCCAGCCAAGTGATGTTGGACGTGTCGGCAGCCACCGCAGCAGCGTTGTCCACCGGGAACGGCGCAGTACGTGCCTTGACGCCGATCAGGGTCAGCATCTGCACCAGCATCACCACCGCGACCACCAGGCCGACCGGCAGGTAACGCACCCAGCCTTCACGCAGGTTGGTGGTATCGATGTCCAGCATCATCACCACGAACAGGAACAACACCATCACCGCGCCGACGTAGACCAGCACCAGGGTGACGCCGAGGAACTCCGCCCCCACCAGCAACCAGACACAGGCAATGGAGAAGAAGGTCAGGATCAAGCACAGCACGGCGTACACCGGGTTGCGCACACTGATCACCGCTGCCGCGGAAATGCCGGCAATGATGGAGAAGAACCAGAAACAAATATTTACCCAATCCATCTCAAGACCTCAGCGGAAGGCGGCGTCGGCGGCACGGCGCTCGGCGATTTCGGCTTCAAGCCGGTCGCCAATTGCCAGCAGCTGCGGCTTGGTGATGACGTTCTCGCCACGCTTCTCGAAGTGGTACTCGAGAATGTGGGTCTCGACGATCGAGTCCACCGGGCAGCTTTCTTCGCAGAAGCCGCAGAAGATGCACTTGAACAGATCGATTTCGTAGCGCGTGGTACGGCGGGTGCCGTCTTCGCGCTTGGCCGAGTCGATGGTGATCGCCAGTGCCGGGCACACCGCTTCGCAGAGTTTGCAGGCGATGCAGCGCTCTTCACCGTTGGGGTAACGGCGCAGGGCGTGCAGGCCACGGAAACGCGGCGACTGCGGGAACTTCTCCATCGGGTACATCACGGTGTACTTGGGCTTGAACGTGTATTTCAACGTCAGCCACAAACCGCCGAGCAACTCCAGGAGCAGCAGGCTTTTGAAATAGTGGGTGATCTTATTCATGAATCAAACGCCCTTCTGGATCACGCCGTAGAACACCATCAGTGCCGTCACCGCGATCCAGAAAATGGTCAGCGGGATGAACACCTTCCAGCCCAGACGCATGATCTGGTCATAACGGAAGCGCGGGAAGCTGGCACGGAACCAGATGTACGCACTGGCGAAGAACAGCACCTTGAGCAGCAACCACGGCCAACCGCCGGTCCAGATCCAGTTGATCCACGGCGAGATGTCGGCCGTGATCCAACCCTGGAGCGGGCTCAGCCAGCCACCGAGGAAGAAGATCGAGATCAGGAAGCTGACCAGGATCATGTTGGCGTACTCGGCCAGGAAGAACAGTGCGAACGCACCGCCGGAGTACTCAACCATGTGGCCGGCAACGATTTCCGATTCACCTTCCACCACGTCGAACGGCGCGCGGTTGGTTTCGGCAACGCCGGACACCCAGTACACGACGAACAGCGGGAACAGCGGCAGGAGGAACCAGTCGAACAGACCCGAATTACCCTTCTGCGCCAGCACGATGTCGGTCAGGTTCAAGCTGCCGGCGGCGATCATCACGCCAACCAGGGCGAAGCCCATCGCGATTTCGTAGCTGACCACCTGTGCGGCCGAACGCATCGCACCGAGGAAGGCGTACTTGGAGTTGGAGGCCCAACCGGCGAGGATCACGCCGTACACGCCCAGCGAGGTCATCGCCAGCAAGTACAGCAGACCAACGTTGGCGTTGGACAGCACCAGCTTGTAGTCGAACGGGACCACTGCCCACGCCGCGAACGACGGGGCCAGCACGATCAGCGGCGCGATGATGTACATCGCCTTGTGTGCGCTGGCCGGGGCGATGATTTCCTTGAACAGCAGCTTGGTGACGTCGGCGAAGGCCTGCAGCAGGCCGCCCAGACCGACATACATCGGCCCGTGGCGCACGTGCATCCAGCCGATCAGCTTGCGCTCCCACAGCACGTAGAAGGCAACCGAAATGATCACCGGCATGGCGATCAGGAGGATCTTGATCACCGTCCACAGCACGATGCCGATGTCACCCAGCGACATGAACCACTGGAACAAGGGGTCGATCGCGTTTAACAGCAACTCGTTCATGCAGCCACCACCGTTACCCGAGCGGCACCCAGCGGCGCGGTTGCGCCGTGGCCCGATTCAATCCACACCGTACCGGCGGCGACGCGCGCGTCGACCACAACCGACAGTGTGGCGCGACCAGCGTCGGTACCGACCTTGGCCATCTGACCTTCGTTCAGCTGCAGACGCGCAGCGTCATCGGCGTTGAGCACGATGCGCGGATCATTGTTGAGCGGATGCGACTGCAGCGCCTGCGCACGACGCACGACGGCATCGGTGCGGTAGATCGCCGGGGTCGAAGCCACCTCAAAGCCCTCGCCTGCCAGTTGCGGCTGCGCTGAAGCGGCAACCTTGACCGAGACCGGCTGCAGGCCGGCACGCAGGCCTGCCAGATCGGTGAAACCGAAACCGGCCAACTGCATGTCACCACCCAGCGCACGCAGCACGCGCCAGCCCTCACGAGCCTCGCCCTGCAGCTTGCCGCCAGCACGGGCGACCTGGTTGCGGCCGTCCAGATTGGTCAGCGTCGCGTCGATTTCCGGCAGCACGCCGATCGGCAGGATCACATCGGCCACATCGCGGGTCGAGGCGCAGGCGAAGTGGCTGAAGGCCACGACCTCGGCACCGGCCAGCGCCTTGCGGGCAGCGGCGGTATCGGCGAAGTCCAGGCCCGGCTCGATGCCGTACAGGGCATAGGCCTTGCGCGGCTGCGCCAGCATTGCATTGACGTCCTTGCCGGCCGGCAGCACGCCAGCCTGGGCTAGGCCCACGGCATTCGCACCCTGCGGGATACGGCACAGCTTGGCGCCGGTGGCTGCGGCAAACGCGCTGACAGCAGCGCGGATGTTGGCAGCCTGCGGGTGATTCTCGGCAATCGCGCCGACGATGATGACGGTGTTGTTGCCGCCCTTCACCGCGTCGACCAGCGCCGCATTGCCCAGCGTCTCGACGAAGCGCGACGGTGCAACGATGTGCTTGCCAGCCAGCTTGAACGCGAAGTCGAAATCGACCGGGTTGATCGAATGGATCTTGGCGCCGTTGGCGGTCTGCGCCTTGCGCAGGCGGGCATGCAGCAGCGGCAGTTCGTGGCGGATATTGCTACCCAGCACGACGATCTGATCGGCGTGTTCGATGTCGGCCAGCGACATGCCGAACGCTTCGGCAACCGGCGCGTCGGAGAAGTCGCGGTTGTTGATGCGGTGATCGATGTTGTTCGAACCCAGGCCAGCGGCCAGGCGGGCCAGCAATGCGCCCTCCTCGTTCGAGGTTGCCGGGTGCACCAGCACGCCGAGCTCGTCGCCACGGTTGGCTTCGAAGATTTCGCGGGCAGCGGCCAGACCTTCGGCCCAGCTCACTTCCTTCCACTCGCCATTGACCTTCTGCAACGGCTTGACCGCGCGGTCGGCCGCATACAGGCCCTGGTGCGAATAACGATCGCGATCGGACAGCCAGCACTCGTTGACCAGCTCGTTGTCACGCGGCACCGCGCGCAGCACTTCGCCGCGACGGGTGTGCAGGAACAGGTTCGAGCCCATTGCGTCGTGGTAACCCAGCGACTCGCGCGCGGTCAGCTCCCACGGGCGCGCCTTGAACTGGAACACCTTGTTGGTCAGCGCGCCGACCGGGCAAACGTCGATGACGTTGCCGGACAGCTCGGTGGTCAACGGCTTGCCGTCGTAGGTGCCGATCTGCAGGTTTTCACCACGCGACATGCCACCCAGCTCGTAGGTGCCAGCGACTTCAGCGGTGAAGCGCACGCAACGGGTGCACTGGATGCAGCGGGTCATCTCGGTGGCGACCAGCGGCCCCATGTCCTCGTCGACCACGACGCGCTTGCGCTCGTTGAAGCGGCTGACCGAACGGCCATAGCCCAGCGACACGTCCTGCAGCTCGCACTCGCCGCCCTGATCGCAGATCGGGCAGTCCAGCGGATGGTTGATGAGCAGGAACTCCATCACCGAACGCTGGTACTTGAGTGCCTTTTCGTTGCGGGTCTGGATCTTCATGCCATCCATGACCGGGGTCGCGCAGGCCGGCGACGGCTTGGGCGACTTTTCAACGTCGACCAGGCACATGCGGCAGTTTGCGGCGATCGGCAGCTTCTCGTGGTAGCAGAAGCGCGGAATCGGGATGCCAGCCTTGTCGGCGGCCTGGATGATCATCGAACCCTTGGGTACGACCAGGGACTGACCATCGATATCGATGGTCACGTGATCCGGCGGTACATTGGGATTTACCGGTTGCGCGCTCATGCGGCAGCAGTCTCCACCTTCTTGCCGTCAACCATCGAATGACCGTTGACGATGTAGTACTCGAATTCGTTCCAGAACTGGCGCAGGAAGCCTTGAATCGGCCACGCTGCCGCCTCACCGAACGCACAGATGGTGTGGCCTTCAATCTGGCCGGCAACCGTCTTCAGCTGGTGCAGGTCTTCCATCGTGGCCTGGCCGGCGACGATGCGCTCCAGCACACGGTGCATCCAGCCGGTACCTTCGCGGCACGGGGTGCACTGGCCACAGGATTCCTTGTGGAAGAACTGGCTGATGCGGCAAGCGAACTTGACGCAGCAGACGCTGTCATCCAGCACCACGATGGCACCCGAACCCAGGCCCGAGCCCAGCGCACGGATGGTGTCGTAGTCCATCGCCAGCCCGTTGAGCTGCTCGGCGGTCAGCACCGGCATCGACACGCCGCCCGGGATTGCGCCCTTCAGCTTGCGACCCGGACGCAGGCCACCGGCCATCGCCAGCAAGTCGTCGAAGCTGGTGCCCAGCGGAACTTCGAAGTTACCGCCCTTGGTCACGCAGCCGGAGACCGAGAAGCACTTCGGGCCGCCGTTGTTGGTCAGGCTCAGGTTCTTGAACCACTCCGCGCCGTTGCGGATGATCGCCGGCACCGAGGCATAGGTCTCGGTGTTGTTGATCGTGGTCGGCTTGCCGTACAAGCCGAAATTGGCCGGGAACGGCGGCTTGTAACGCGGCTGGCCCTTCTTGCCTTCCAGCGATTCCATCAGTGCGGTTTCTTCGCCGCAGATGTAGGCGCCAGCGCCGAGTGCGCCATAAATATCGATGTCGCAACCGCTGCCCAGCACGTTCTTGCCCAGCCAGCCGTGCTTGTAGGCATCGGCCAGGGCTTGCTCGAAGTGCTCGAACGGCTCGTGGTGGAACTCACCGCGCAGGTAGTTGTACGCCGCGGTCGAGCCTGTGGCGTAGCAGGCAATCGCCATGCCTTCCACGACCGAATGCGGGTTGTAGCGCAGGATATCGCGGTCCTTGCAGGTGCCCGGCTCGGATTCATCCGAGTTGCAGAGGATGTACTTCTGCACATCACCCTTGGGCATGAAGGACCACTTCAGGCCGGTCGGGAAGCCTGCACCGCCACGGCCACGCAGGCCGGACTGCTTGACCATCTCGATGACGTCGGCCGGCGGGATCTTCTCTTCGAGGATCTTGCGCAGCGCGGCGTAGCCACCGGTCTTCAGATAGCTTTCGTACGACCACGGGGTGTCGTAATGCAGCGTGGTGTAGACCACATTGTGCGGAAGCGGCGCCGGTCCGACCGGGCCCTTGGATTCGTGGTGTGCCATGCCTTACTCCAGCCCGTCCAGCAGCGCATCGACCTGGTCCAGCGTCAGGCGCTCGTGGTAATGGCCGTTGATGACCATCATCGGTGCGCCAGCGCAACCAGCCAGGCACTCTTCCTCTTTCTTGAGGTAGACGCGGCCGTCGGCGGTCGATTCACCGTGCTTGATGCCCAGCTTCTTCTCGCAATGGCGGACGATGTCGTCGGCACCATTGAGCCAGCAGCTGACGTTGGTGCAGATGGCGACATTGTTGCGGCCAACCTTCTCGGTCTCGAACATCGAGTAGAAGGTTGCAACTTCGTACGCCCACACGAACGGCAGGTCCAGGTACTTGGCCACGCCGGCGATCAGCTCGTCGCTCAGCCAGCCCTGGTTCTGCTCCTGGGCGGCATGCAGACCCTGCAGCACCGCCGAACGCTTGCGGTCCGGCGGGAACTTGGACAGCCAGTGATCGATGTGAGCGCGCGTCTTGTCGCTCAACACCACCATCGGGTCGACGTTGCGCGCCGCCTCGAAATTACCCGTCGCCTTCATAGGCCGACCTCAACGAATACCAAAAGCTGAAAAACCGATGCCTGCGGCGGCAGGACCGCGCAGGCAACGGACGATGTCTGATCTGCCGGCATTACCGGTCAACCTCACCGAACACGAGGTCGTAGGTGCCGATCATTGCCACCACGTCGGCCAGCATGTGGCCGCGCACGACCGAGTCGATCGAGGACAGGTGGGCGAAGCCCGGCGCGCGCAGGTGGGCGCGGAACGGCTTGTTGGCACCGTCGGAGACCAGGTAGCAACCGAACTCACCCTTGGGCGCTTCAACCGCCGCATAGGTTTCGCCGGCCGGCACGCAGTAGCCTTCACTGAACAGCTTGAAGTGATGGATCAGCGCTTCCATGTCGTCCTTCATCTCGGCGCGAGCCGGCGGGGCGACCTTGAAGTTCTTGACCATCACCGGGCCCGGATTGGCCTTCAGCCAAGCCACGCACTGCTTGATGATGCGGTTGGATTCACGCATTTCGGCGACGCGGACCAGGTAACGGTCATAGCAGTCACCCTTGGTGCCCAGCGGCAGGTCGAAATCGACCGCGTCGTACTTGGCGTACGGCTGCTTCTTGCGCAGATCCCAGGCAACACCCGAACCACGCAGCATCACGCCGGTCATGCCCCAGGCCAGCGCATGTTCCGGGGTGATCACGCCAATGCCGACGGTACGCTGTTTCCAGATGCGGTTGTCGGTCAGCAGGGTTTCGTATTCGTCAACGCGACCCGGGAATTCCTTGGTGAAGTTCTCCAGGAAGTCGAGCAGCGAGCCCTCGCGCGAAGCGTTCAGACGCTTCAGCGCGTTGCCCTTGTGCCAGCGCGATTCCTTGTACTTCGGCATGGTGTCCGGCAGATCACGGTACACGCCACCCGGACGGTAGTAAGCCGCGTGCATGCGCGCGCCGGAGACTGCTTCGTAGCAGTCCATCAGTTCTTCGCGCTCACGGAAGGCGTACAGCATCACCGCCATCGCGCCCAGATCGAGCGCATTGGAACCCAACCACATCAAGTGGTTCAGGATGCGGGTGATTTCGTCGAACATGGTGCGGATGTACTGCGCACGCTCCGGCACTTCGATACCCACCAGGGTTTCGATGGCACGGACATAGGCGTGCTCGTTGCACATCATCGAGCAGTAATCCAGGCGATCCATGTAACCGATCGACTGGTTGAACGGCTTGGACTCGGCCAGCTTCTCGGTCGCGCGGTGCAGCAGGCCGATATGCGGATCGGCGCGCATGATGGTCTCGCCGTCCATTTCCAGGATCAGGCGCAGCACACCGTGCGCGGCCGGATGCTGCGGGCCGAAGTTCATGGTGTAGTTGCGGATTTCCTGCTTGGCTTCGGCAGGATTGCTCGCAAAGGCCTGCGAAGCCTGGTGGAATTCCTTCTTTACGTCCGCACTCACTTGCTTGCCTCCGTCTGCGCGCGCTCGCCTTCAGCGGTCTGGAAACGGGCATCGTCGCGGATAACACGCGGCACGCCTACGCGCGGTTCGACCGAAGTCACCGGCTCGTAGACCACACGCTTCTTTTCTTCGTCGTAGCGCACTTCGACATTGCCGATCAGCGGGAAATCCTTGCGGAAAGGATGGCCCACGAAACCGTAGTCGGTCAGGATGCGACGCAGGTCCGGGTGACCTTCGAAGATCACGCCATACAGGTCGAACGCTTCGCGCTCGAACCAGTTCAGGCCCGGATAGATATCGGTCAGCGAGGCCACCACTGGCAGCGATTCGCTGGGTGCGTAGCAACGGATGCGCAGCAGCTGGTTGTGCTGGTAGGAGCGCAACTGGCAGACCACCGCGAAACGCTGCTTCGGCAGTGCGTCCGGCTGCGCGCCTTCGGCGGTTTCGTGGCTGGGGAATTCACCCCAGGCGAAACGACCTGCGCCACTGCCTTCCACACCACGACTGAAGCCGTGCGAGGAAACGTCCGAGGTATCCCACTCGTCGCTGCCGTAGCCAAGGTAGTCGACGCCGCACAGATCAGTGGCGTGCTCGAAGCCGAGTTCATCACGCAGCGCCAGAGCGGTTGCGTGCCAATCGGCAACAGCCACTTCCAGCGTTACTTCGCCGCGCGGTTCGACCACCACAACCTGCGCACCGGCAAAACGGGCGCGAAGTTTATCGATGAGAGAAGGTGCTTGCTGGGCCATGGGGGCTGGCGTGCTCTTGATTTGAAAAGGGGTCAGCGTGCGATGGTCTGGGTTCGCCAGATCTTCTTCTGCAGCTGCAAAATGCCGTACACCAGCGCTTCGGCGGTCGGCGGGCAACCCGGGACGTAGACGTCCACCGGCACCACGCGGTCACAACCGCGCACCACGGCGTAGGAGTAATGGTAGTAACCGCCGCCATTGGCGCAGCTACCCATCGAGATGACCCACTTCGGGTCCGGCATCTGGTCGTAGACCTTGCGCAGCGCCGGGGCCATCTTGTTGACCAGGGTGCCGGCGACGATCATCACGTCGGACTGTCGTGGCGAGGGACGGAACACCACGCCATAACGGTCAAGGTCCAGACGCGCCGCACCAGCGTGCATCATTTCCACCGCGCAGCAGGCCAGACCGAAGGTCATGGGCCACATCGAGCCGGTACGTGCCCAGTTCAACAGCGCGTCAACGCTGGTGGTCACATAGCCCCTCTCGAGCAAGGGGTTATCGCCTTCAGGCCGCAGAATGTCATCAACCCGCCCTTCCGGGACGGGGTTGTTCATCAGGCCGTCGAGAGTTTGGATCACTCCCATTCCAGCGCTCCCTTCTTCCACACGTAGATAAAGCCGAGGAACAGCATGCCCACGAACAAGCCCATGGTGACCAGCGAACGGGCGCCGAGCTCCATGAACACCTGGGTCCAGGGCACAATGAAGATGATTTCCAGGTCAAAGACGATGAACTGGATGGCGATGAGGTAGTAGCGCACGTCAAACTTCATGCGCGCGTTCTCGAACGCCTCGAAGCCACACTCGTAGGCGGAGAGCTTCTCGTTGTCCGGCGAACGCGGAGCGAGGAACCGACCGATCAACATCAGCGCAACGCCAATGCCGGTGGCGACGATCAGAAACAGCAGAGACGGCAAATATTCGGCCAGCACAGCGATTCTCTCTTGCCTCTGCCCGGGACACCTGCAGGTGCCAAGGCATGGGGGATGAACGGGACTTGCCACGACGGGCCGCTGCTGCAACCCGTGTACCCGCATAAAACAATGGTGCCCAAGAGGGGACTCGAACCCCTACGACTTACGTCGCTACCACCTCAAGGTAGTGCGTCTACCAATTCCGCCACCTGGGCCTACGTCAGCGCAGCTGCTTCGCAGTGCGCCGCGTATTGTAACCGTCTTCAGTCTTTCTGTGCGGGTTCAGCGGGCTTTTCTTCGCTCTTGGCAGGAATATTTTCCGCCGGAGCCGTTGCCTGCGGCACTTCACCCACCGCCGCGGCAGCCGGAGCTGCCGGAACGGCCTGCAACTCACCCGCCGGCACCGCCGGGGCAGCAGCCGGAGCCGCCGCCTCAACCGCACCCATCAGGCCGACGCCCTGGTCCGCTGGACGCGAACCGTGGCTGGCGTACCACGCCATGAACAAGCTGATGCCGAAGAACACCACGGCCAGCCACTTGGTGCTCTTGGACAGGAAGTTGGACGCGCCACGCGCGCCAAACACCGTACCCGACGCACCGGCACCAAAGCCCGAACCAGCGGCAGCACCCGAGCCACGCTGCATCAGGATCAGCGCGATCATCGCGAGCGCCACCAGCACATAGACCACATTGAGGATCAACATCAGCATTTTTGAAATCCGTCCCGGACAATTACCCGTTAGCGACTGGCCGCTGCCCTCGCGATGGCCAGAAAATCAGCCGCCACCAGCGAAGCGCCACCTACCAGCCCGCCATCGACCTCAGGCTGTGAAAACAGCTCTGCTGCGTTGTCGGGCTTGACGCTGCCGCCATAAAGGATCGACAACGAATCCGCAATTCTAGCATCGCGCTCGGCGACTACGCCACGAATGAACGCATGCACCGCCTGCGCCTGTTCCGGCGTGGCGGTACGGCCCGTGCCAATTGCCCAGATCGGCTCATACGCCACCACCGCCTTGGCGAAGGCCTGCACCCCGGCCAGGTCCAGCACCGGCGCCAGCTGCGAGGCGATCACCACCTCCGTCTGCGCCGCCTCGCGCTGCTCCAGCGTCTCACCAACACATAAGACTGGGGTCAGGCCGGCATTGATGGCAGCCACGAACTTGCGCGCCACCAGCTCACTGCTCTCGTTATGGTACTGGCGGCGCTCGGAGTGCCCGACCAGACCATGGGTAGCACCGACATCCACCAGCATGCTCGCCGAGACTTCCCCGGTATAAGCGCCTTTCTCGTTGCTGCTTACATCCTGCGAACCGAAGGCCAGCTCCGTCTCCTCGAAGTCCTCCACCAGATCACCCAGGTAGGGCAACGGCGGCAGGATCACCAGGCGCACGCCGGGCAACGGCAGGCCAGCGGCCACCTGCCCCACCAGATCAGTGGCGAATTGACGGCTGCCATGCAGCTTCCAGTTACCCGCAACGATTTTTTGGCGCATTCAGGCATAACTCCGCGGTAAAAAGTATCGGCAAAGGATAGCCGATCTACGGACATAGCCAGGACAAGCTGCGGACAACGGAAGACAAGATGCAGAAACGCCGCCGGGCCAGGGGCCGCGGCGGCGTCGATGTGCCAGCTACTTCGATCAGCGCCGGCTTACTTCAGCTTGATCTCGCGCAGACGCTCCTCGAGGAAGCCGTGGGCGGTGATCGCCTCCGGGTAGCGGCTCGGGTTTTCCGCGGTGATGCAGGAGGGCAGCACGTCGATCAGGAAGTCCGGGTTCGGGTGCAGGAAGAACGGCACCGAGTAACGCGGCTTGCGCGCCAGCTCGCCCGGAGGATTGACCACGCGGTGGATGGTGGACGGGTACACGTGGTTGGTCAGGCGCTGCAGCATGTCACCGATGTTGACCACGATGGTGTCGGCGTCGGAGGTGAACGGCACCCACTCACCCTCATGCGACTGCACTTCCAGACCGGCCGCGCTGGCACCGACCAGCAAGGTGATGAAATTGATGTCGCCATGGGCGCCAGCGCGCACATTGGGGATATCGTCGGTGGTGATCGGCGGGTAGTGGATCGGGCGCAGGATCGAGTTGCCGTTGTTGGTCTTGTCGGCGAAATAGTCCTCCGGCAGGCCGATGTGCAGGGCCAGCGCCGACAGCACGCGCGAACCGAGCTGGTCGAGCTTCTGGTACAGGCCATAACCATGCTCCTTGAAGCCCGGCACTTCGCTCGGCCACAGGTTCGGCGGCATCACCTCGCGGTACTTGGAGTCATCGCCGATCTCGCGGCCGATATGCCAGAACTCCTTCAGGTCGAAATGCTTGGAGCCCTTGGCGGTTTCCACGCCAAACTGGGTATAGCCACGCGCACCGCCGCCGCCAGCGATGTGGTACTGCTTCTTCACATCTTCAGGCAGCGCGAAGAATGCCTTGAACACGTCATACGCAGCGTCGATTTCCGCCTGCGGAATGCCGTGGTTGCGAATACCCGCAAAACCCCACTGGCGATACGCCGCGCCAAGTTCGGCCACGAAGGCGTCACGGTCGGTATCGAAACGGGTGATGTCGAGGGTGGGAATGCGGGAACTCATACAAAACTCCAAGAAAGGGAACGGGACGCCGGCCATTGGAACCGACATCCCGGCAACACCACTATGATCCAGCTCAAACCTGTGCGGCAGCCGAACGAACCGCGTCAGCCAGCGCCTCAAGCGTAGCGCTCATCAGCCCGGCTTCGTCGGCCTCGACCGTGACCCGCACTACCGGCTCGGTACCCGACGGCCGCAGGAACGCCCTGCCCCGCCCGGCCACCGCGGCCTGCGCCGCCGCCAGCGCAGCCTGCACCGGCGCACTTGCAACCACTTCGCGCGCACCCGTCTCCAGGCGCACATTGATCGTCTTCTGCGGCACCATCGCCAGCCCCTGCAGCGCCTGCCGCAGGTTCACGCCGGCACCACCGAGCACTTCCAGCACCTGCAAGGCACTGACAATGGCGTCACCGGTGGTGGCCCGGTCCAGGCACAGGATGTGGCCAGAGGCTTCGCCGCCGAGCACACCATTGCCTTCAACCAGGGCCTGGTGGACGTAGCGGTCGCCGACATTGGCGCGGACGAATGGGATACCCAGACGCTCCAACGCCTGCTCCAGCCCGTAATTGGTCATCAAGGTGCCCACCATCGGTCCGCGCAGGCGACCATTGGCCTGCCAGGCCTTGGCCAGCACGTACAGCAAACCGTCGCCATCCACGGCGGCACCAGTGTGGTCCACCATCAACACGCGGTCGCCATCGCCATCGAAGGCGATACCGATATCGGCACCAACCTCGACCACCTTGCTGGCGAGGCTGTCGATATGCATCGAGCCCACGCCATCATTGATGTTGATGCCATTCGGCTCGGCACCGATGGCGGTCACTTCCGCACCCAGCTCGCGGAACAGCAACGGCGCGACATGATAGGTAGCGCCATGGGCGCAATCGAGCACGACCTTGAGCCCGCGCAGATAGAAATCACGCGGCACACTGGCCTTGCAGAACTCGATGTAACGGCCGACCGCATCGCGCGCGCGCACCGCCTTGCCCAGCTGCTCGGATTCCACCGTCGAGAACGGCTGGTCCATCGCAGCTTCCAGCGCCAGCTCGGTGGCGTCATCGAGCTTCTCGCCTTCGGCGGAGAAAAACTTGATGCCATTGTCGTAGTGCGGGTTGTGCGAGGCACTGATGACGATGCCGGCATCGGCACCCAGCGTATGCGCGAGGAAGGCCACCGCCGGCGTCGGCATCGGCCCGATCAGCTGCACATTGGCGCCTGCGGCAACCAGACCCGCCTCCAACGCCGACTCGAACATATAACCGGAGATGCGCGTGTCCTTGCCGATCACCACGGTCGGCTGCTGGCCGCCACTGCGGGCAACCAGCACACGACCCAGCGCATTGCCGACGCGCAGCACGAAATCAGCGGAAATGGCACCCTTGCCGACCCGGCCACGGATGCCGTCGGTGCCGAAATACTTGCGCGTGCTCATCAGGCAGCGGCTTCCTCGTGCTGCGGCTGGCTACCAAGCATGGCCAACAGTTCGGCCAGGCGGTCACGCATCTCGCGGCGGTCACAGATCTGGTCGATCGCACCATGCTCCAGCAGGAACTCCGAGCGCTGGAAGCCTTCCGGCAGTTTTTCGCGCACGGTCTGCTCGATCACGCGCGGGCCGGCAAAGCCGATCAGCGCCTGCGGCTCGGCGATGTTGATATCGCCCAGCATCGCGAACGAAGCCGACACGCCACCGGTGGTGGGATGGGTCAGCACCGAGATGTAGGGCAGACCGGCTTCGCGCAGCTTGGCCAGCGCCGCCGAGGTCTTGGCCATCTGCATCAGCGAGAACAGGCCTTCCTGCATGCGCGCGCCACCAGAGGCGGAGAAGCACACATAGGGGCAGCCCATTTCCAGCGCCGTCTCAGCCGCCAGCGTGAAACGCTCGCCGACCACCGAACCCATCGAGCCGCCCATGAAAGCGAAGTCGAAGGACGAGGCCACCAACGGGCGCCCCTTCAGCAGACCACGCATGGCGATCAGTGCATCGTACTCGCCGGTGCTCTTCTGGCTGGCCTTGATGCGCTCAACGTATTTCTTCTGGTCCTTGAACTTGAGCACGTCGGTCGGCCCAAGGCGGGCAGCGATCTCGGTGGTGCTGTCAGCATCGAACAAGGAGGCCAGGCGCGCGCGCGCGCGGATGGCCATGTGGTGCCCGCACTTCGGGCAGACCTCAAGGTTTTCTTCCAGCTCCGGGCGGTACAGGGCCGCGCCACAGCTATTGCATTTTTCCCACAGCCCCTCGGGGACGCTGCGTTTTTTGGAAGGCGTGTTGTCGGTACGGATGCCGGACGGCATCAACTTGCTTAGCCAACTCATGCGGGATGACAATTCCGTTCAGGGTGGCCTTGCGGCCACGACAGGGCCCACAGTCTAGCTCACCACTGCAACCAAGTTGCAGCACCGGATCTGGCGCAATCCCTACTGGTACGTATGTTTGGCAGCTCCGTAGTGCCGAGCCATGCTCGGCAAGAGGGCAGCACCGATAGAGCGTGGTTGTAGTGCCGAGCCATGCTCGGCAAGGGGCATTACCGGGAAAGCCCCTGCCGAGCATGGCTCGGCACTACAGGGAACGCTGCTCAGCGATCCAAGGCTTCGCGCAAGGGCTTCAGGAACGCGGCAGCCGCAGCCACCGCGTCCGCCGTCTCACTTATTGCCGAGACCAACGCACTACCAACCACCACACCATCGGCATCCACCGCCATCGCCGCTGCGCTGGCCGCATCCTTGATGCCGAAGCCAGCCACCACCGGAGCGCTGGAACGGCTGCGCAGCAGTCGCAGACGCTCACCGGCCGCGGAACTGTCCAGGCGCTCGGAGGCACCGGTCACGCCGGCAAAACTGACGTAGTACAGATAGCCCTGCGCCGCGTGGCACAGACTGTCCAGGCGGGCGTCGCTACTGGTCGGCGAAGCCAACAGAATCAAGGCCAACCCGGCTTCGGCGAATGCCGCACGTGGCTCATCGGCCTCTTCCGGTGGCAGGTCAACCAGCAGAATGCCGTCCACGCCTGCCGCCACAGCCTCTTCGGCATAGCGCGCATAACCACGGATCTCGACCGGGTTGAGATAGCCCATCAACACCACCGGGGTGGTCGCGTCGGTCTGCCGGAACTGCGCCACGGTATCGAGCACGTATTGCCGCCCTGCCCCACGCGCCAGGGCGCGCTCGGAGCTACGCTGGATGGTCGGGCCATCAGCCATCGGGTCAGAGAACGGCACACCCAGCTCGATCACATCAGCGCCAGCCTCTACCAGCGCATGCATCACCGGCACGGTTGCCTCCAGCGATGGATCGCCGGCAGTGATGAAGGGAATCAGCGCCTTGCGGCCGGAGGCGCGCAGGCGCGCGAAGCATTCGTCAATTCGGGTAACAGCCATCTCAGGCACATCCTTCAATCAGTTCGACCGCATCAGGCTGACCCCAGTAAATGGCGGTGATCAGGCCATCAAGTGTTTCCAGACGCAGCGCCAGGTTGGCGGCCTTGTCGGTCCAGGTCAGGTAATCGCCGTTTGGCGAGTTGTACGCATGCGGACTGGTCACCACGCCCGGCAGACGCTTTTTTGCATTGGGGACTGTCATGCCCACCCACAGATAGAACGGCGTCACCACGGCGCCCGGCGCGGGGTCGGTAACCTGCTGGCCTGGCTCGAAGGGGGCATTCACTTCGAAACGCACGATGCGATCGGCGATCACCATCATCGAAATGTTGTCGGGCAAGGAACCCTTGTCGTAGTACTCGCAGTCCCCCTCCAACGCTTCGCGCATGCCTTGCGAGACGAAGGCCTTGTCGCCCGGCGCCTTGCCGAACGGCGCGCCGATGCGCAGCTCACCCAGCTGCGCCAGCCCAGCCGATGCGCTGGCAGCAGGCGTCGCCGCCGGTGCCGGGGACGGCTTTGTCGCGGCGGGCGCAACGGGCACCGCCGGCTGCGGCGCAGGAGCAACCGGCTCCGGCGGCGCAGGGGCGCTGGGCGCGCATGCTGCCAAGGCCGCAACCAATCCCAGCAGCAAGGGCGTGCGCAACATACGGGTACCCGGGGAAGCGGCCGTCACAGCACCAGTCCTTCGCGCGCAGCGATGGTATGCACGTCCTTGTCACCGCGACCGGACAGGTTGCACAGGACCAGGGCGTCCTTCGGCAGCTCGCGCGCCAGCTTGATCGCATGGGCAACGGCATGACTGGATTCCAGCGCCGGCAGGATGCCTTCGATGCGGGTCAGGCGATGGAAGGCGGCCAGCGCCTCCTCATCGGTGATGCCCACGTACTGCGCGCGACCGGTATCGGACAGGAAGGAATGCTCAGGGCCGACGCCGGGGTAGTCCAGGCCAGCGGAGATCGAATGGGTTTCGGTGATCTGGCCGTCGTCATCGCACAGCACGTAGGTGCGGTTGCCGTGCAGCACGCCGGGGCGACCAGCCGAGATGGAGGCGGCGTGGCGGCCGGTATGGATGCCGTCGCCAGCAGCCTCGGCACCGTAGATCTTGACCTCGCGGTCGTTGAGGAAGGCATGGAACAGGCCGATGGCATTGGAGCCGCCACCGACACAGGCGGTGATCGCATCGGGTAGACGGCCGTAGTCCTCCAGCATCTGCGCACGGGCTTCGCGGCCAACGATGGCGTTGAAGTCACGCACCATGCGCGGGTACGGGTCCGGGCCGGCGACGGTGCCGATGATGTAGAAGGTGTCGCGCACATTGGTGACCCAGTCACGCATTGCTTCGTTGAGCGCGTCCTTGAGCGTGGCCGAGCCACTGCTGACCGGCACCACGGTGGCACCGAGCAGCTTCATCCGGTAGACGTTGATCTTCTGCCGTTCGATATCGGTGGCACCCATGTAGACCACGCATTCCAGGCCCAGTCGCGCGGCAACCGTGGCCGAAGCCACGCCGTGCTGGCCAGCACCGGTCTCGGCGATGATGCGGGTCTTGCCCATGCGCGCGGCCAGCAAGGCCTGGCCGATGGTGTTGTTCACCTTGTGCGCGCCGGTGTGGTTCAAGTCCTCACGCTTGAGCAGGATCTGCGCCCCGCCGACGTCCTTGCTCAGGCGCTCGGCATGGTAGATGGGGCTGGGGCGACCCACGTAATGCTTCAGGTCCTTGTCGTAGGCGGCAATGAAGGACGGATCAATCCGCGCCTGATCGTAGGCAGCCGCCAGTTCCTGCAGCGGCCCGACCAGGGTTTCGGCGACAAAGCTGCCCCCAAAGCGGCCAAAGTGCCCACGCGCATCAGGAAAGGCGTGGAAATCGGAGATCGACGGATCAGTCATGACATCACGGCTACAAGGAACAGGCCAACACTCTAACGCAGGGCTGATGACATAAAAATGGATAATTCAGCCATCACATGTTAGAAAAACTCACATGAAATCCAGCCAATCCCTGCCTTCGCTCAATGCCTTGCGTGCTTTCGAGGCCGCTGCACGGCTGCGCAGTGTCAGCCAGGCCGCAGCCGAACTGCATGTCACCCATGGCGCGGTGAGCCGCCAGTTGCGTGCATTGGAGGAAGAACTGGGATTGGTCCTGTTTGAACGCGACGGCCGCGGCATCCGCCCCAGCGCCGCCGGTCACCGCCTGCTTGAGGCGACCTCCGGCGCGTTCTCGCAGTTGCGTGACTGCATTTCCTCGCTGCGACGGCCGCAGCGCAATGGCGCCTTCGTGCTGGGCTGCCCTGGCAGCCTGTTGGCACGCTGGATGATCCCGCGCCTGCAGGACCTGCAGCGTGACCTGCCCGGCCTGACCCTGCACTTGGCAGCACAGGATGGCGATTTCGCCCCGCGCCTGGACGGCCTGGATGCCGCACTGATGCTGGGCCAGGCGCCTTGGCCCAACGGCTGGAAAGTGCATGCGCTGGCGCCTGAACGGATCGGCCCGGTATTCAGCCCTTCAATGCACGGCGCGCATGTATTAGCCCGGCAGCCTGTCGAAGCGGTGCGCGACCACTCGCTGCTGCATACGCGCTCGCGCCCCCAGGCCTGGCCGGCCTGGGCTGCACGCAATGGCATTGATGCAGATGCGCTCACTTATGGGACCGGCCTGGAGCACCTGTATTACATGCTGGAAGCGGCAGTCGCCGGATTGGGTATCGCGATTGCGCCGGAGCCCCTGGTGGCTGACGACCTGGTCAACGGGCGCCTGATCGCGCCCTGGGGATTTGTTGAGACGGATGGCTGCTGGGCCTTGTGCACTGCCGGCGACCAGCAGGACCCGCGTGTGGCTGCATTGGCGGAATGGCTGCGCAAACAGCTTTTGTAGGAGCGGCGTAAGCCGCGAAACTGGCAATGCTTGAAAGGTCTGAGAGCTTACCCCTCCCCAGCCCTCCCCTTTGCTGCGCAAAAGGGAGGGAGCAACCGCGCTGGCACCTGATGCACCTGTGGCTTCGCGGCTCACGCCGCTCCCACAACTGCCCACTGTGCTGCTCCTAACTTCAACTTCCTTGCGTCGGCTGCGCCAGCCGCTGCTGCACATCTTCGCGCAGGCGCGCCAACTCGACTTCCGCCTGCTGCCGCTGCTGCATGCCTTCGCGGTGGATGCTGCGCACTTCCTCCACGGTCGCAATCAACTGCTCGTGGACATGACGCAAGGTTGCCACGTCAATCACCGCACGCTGGTTGGCCTTGGCCGTTTCCACCGAGGTCTGGCGCATCAGGTCGGCGTTGCGACGCATCAGCTCATTGGTGGCATCGTCGATGGCATTGGACAGATCCACCGCGTTTTTCTGCTCTCCCAGCGATAGCTGGATCGCGAACTGGCGCTTCCACGACGGGATGGTGATGTCGCGTACGGCGTTGAATTTCTCGATCAGCTGGATCGCATTGGCCTGGATCAGGCGGATCATCGGCAACGACTGGTCAGCCGCATGCTGCATGACGGTCAGGTCGCCCACGCGCTTGTCGAGCAGGCGGATCGCGTTGTCGATCTCACCACGACGAATGCGCGACTGCGGATCCTCCAACCCAACAAGCGCATGCAACTCGTTGTTGAGTTCGGCCAGGCGCTGTTTGCCGGCAGCGATGTGCAGGCCAAGGCTCTGCCGCTCGTCGCGAACGATGACATGCATGCGATCAAATTCACCGACGCGCTGCCCCATCTGCGCCTGCTGCGCACCGACATCACGCAGCAACTGCTCGATCTGCTGGTTGGTGTCGCTGAACTTCTGCACCAGCTCGCCCTTGGAAGCGCGCATGCGGTCGATCAGGCCACCGATCACCGGCACCTTGGAACGCTCGTTCAAACCGTCCAGCTTCAGCGAGCGGGCAATGCGCACCACTTCACCGAGCTTCTCGCCGGAGGCATCCAGGTCGCGATTGCGCACATGGTCCAGCAGCTGGCTGGAGAAGGCCGCACTTTTGCCCGCCGCCTCGCGGCCAAACACATGCAGGTTGCCCGGGCTGATATCGTCCAGCGTGCGCACGATCTGCGCGATCTGCGGGCGGTCGGCTTCACTCAGCCCCAAGGCGACCAGCGTGGTGCCATCAACATCGGCAGAAGGGCCGGCCGGCAGTGGCAGCGTGTCCTGGGTCATCAGCAGTTCTCCTTGAGCAAGTGGCGCGACGCGGCGCGCGAGCAATCATGTGCAGGATGGTTCTCAGCGCAGTCTAGCCTGCATCGCTGCCACCTCGTCGAGAATCCGGGCCTGCGCCTCGGCCGCCTGCGCCAGCTGGGCCTGCTTGTCGGCGGCACGCGCAGCCAGGTCTTGCTGCCGCCAAAGCGGCAACAAGACGTCGCGGATGCGCTGGTAGCGCTCGATAAGCTCCACGCCCTGCGCATGCAGCAAACGCAGCTGGCCGGCCTCGGTGTAGCGGAGCTGGGCGAGCCCGCGCAGGTGCTGCAGACGGCGCTGCAGCGCGGCCTGTGCCAGAGTGTCAACCGGCGCCGGAATCGCCTCACCGGCAGCCGCCCAATCCTCGATAGCCGCCACGGCCATCTGCATCCGGGCCATCTGCTGCAGATTTTGCTCCAGCTCCTGCAGCAACGCCTGTACGCAGGCATCGGCACGCAGCAGGCAGACGTCGAGTTGGGTCGCCAGTTGTTCGGCTCGTGCCTGTGCCTCGACATCGCGACCCAGCAAGCGGCCGAGCAAACCCACCGAACGACGGATATGGCGAGCATCCGCTGCCGACATCGCTTCGCGGATGTTGTTCATCTCCGCGACCAGCCGCGCAGCGGCCGTGCCAGTCGCTGCGTTGGCAAGCAACTGTTCCACCGCGGCCAGCAGTTCCGCGCCGTAGCTGGCCACGGCCAGCGCATCATCGGCTTGCAGCGGCGGCTGCGGTGGCGGCGGCAACAATGGCGGCGTCACATCAGGCATCGTCCGGCGCTTCATTGCCACGACTACCCTGCTGCCCCGGAACGACCACGTTGCCACCGTAGAAATGACGCATCAACGCTTCGTCCAGCGCCTTTTCTTCCGGTGTGCGCGCACGGCGCACGCGCGGTGCCGGCTTGCTGCCCGCGCCGCCGTCCTTGGACAACCACTCCTGCAGCTGCGATGCCAGACCCGCCAAGGCATCGCCAACCTCGCCTTGTCGCTGCTGCGCGGCGGCCAGTACCTGCAACAGCGGGGTCAGATCCTGCGCTGGCGCAACCGGCGCCGCTGTTGCGGGCTGCGGCGCGACCACCGCTGCGGGGCGCTCTGCAACCGACTGCAACAAGGCCACGATCTGCTCCCACGGGGCCTCGACCTGCGGCGCGACCGGTGCAACCGGTGTGGGCTCTTCGGCACGCAAACCCTGCAGGCCGCTGGCGATATCGGCAAGCTGGGCCACCATGCGCGCGCCGGTATCGGCATCGTCGCCGCCCATCGCCTTGTCACGCATGAAGTCGCGCTTGATCTGCTCCCAGCGCGCCAGCTGCGTCGCATCCAATACCTCGCGCAGCTCACCCAGCTTGAGCAGGTTTTCCTCGGAACCGCTGGTCAGCAGCTGCGACTCGCCAAGATAGTGATCGGTGACCAGCTGCTGCAGCTCGGCGGCATTCATCACCGGCGAAATCTTCTCCGACAGCTTGTTCATGTTGCGGTAGCTGCCCTGCAGCCGGAACGGCGGCTCGACACGGTATTTGTCGGCCTGCGCGGCACTGGCGATGTATTGCTGGTTGACCCGGTAGACCACCTCGCGCACCTGCATCAGCCGCTGCAAGGTGGCGACGATCTCATTGATCTCCGCGCCGCTATAGGCATGGCTGAGCGTATTGGTGGACACCTCCTTGCCGCCGGCCTTGTCGACCAGCAGGTAGAGGTCGGCCAGGTCGCGGGTCGCCATCGGCGCCAGCACCTGGCTGGAGGTCAGGCTGTTCTCGATATAGCTGAGCTTGAAGGCGTCTTCCATGCCACCGAGCACGTCACCGAGGTTGTAGATGTCGGCACGGTTGGCCAGCATGTCCGGCACCTTGAAGACCTCGCCGGACTCGGTGTACGGGTTGCCGGCCATCACCACGCAGAACTTCTTGCCGCGCAGATCGTAGGTCTTGGTGCGACCCTTCCAGACACCTTCGATGCGCCGGGTGCCATCGCACAGCGAAATGAATTTTTGCAGAAATTCCGGATGGGTGTGCTGGATGTCGTCGACATACAGCATGGTGTTGTTGCCCATTTCCAGCGCGAGATTGAGCTTGTGCAGCTCCTGCCGCGAGGTCGCATCCGGCGCCTGCTCCGGGTCCAGCGAGCGCACCTCATGCCCCAACGCCGGGCCGTTGATCTTCATGAAGACCAGGCCAAGCCGGTTGGCCACGTATTCCATCAGCGTGGTTTTGCCGTAACCGGGCGGGCTGATCATCATCAGCAGACCCATCAGGTCACTGCGCTTGTTCTCGCCCACCGTGCCCATCTGCTTGGCGAGGTTGTCGCCGATGATGGGCAGGTAGACGTCATTGATCAGCTTGTTGCGGACGAAGGAGCTCAGCGGCCGGGCCTGGAACTCGCTCAATCGCAGGGAATCGCGCTCGCGCGCACTGATGCGGTGACGCAGCGCCTGGTAACGCTCGAAGCCGGGCTGGAACTGGCGGCGATGTGACTGCCAGCGTTGCAGGAAATCATCCACCGCCAACTGCAGATGGCCCTGCGCAATGCGCGCATGTTCACCGAGCAGGCCGCCGATATCGGCAATCAAGGTCACCTCGCGCACCTGACTTCGCAGGGAACGCTCACCCAGCAGCATCGCCGCCGCTTCCGGCACGTAACCTGCCATGGCGGCAAACTTCGGCTGTCCGCACATGGCCTGCAACCATTGCACTGCCTGCGCCCATTGCAGGGCAAGACGCGTATTCAAGCGCTGCAGGCTGCGATCGAATGCATCAGCCTGGCCAGCGGCCTGCAGCTGCTCACGCAGGCTGGTAAGCAGCTGACGTGCGTAACCACTGAAGGCAAAGTTCGGCTCGCCGTTCGCCAGTTCGGCCAACAGATACTCGGCGGCCAACACCGGAACA
The DNA here is from genome assembly GCF_030549615.1 of Stenotrophomonas sp. 610A2. Taxonomy (NCBI): domain Bacteria; kingdom Pseudomonadati; phylum Pseudomonadota; class Gammaproteobacteria; order Lysobacterales; family Lysobacteraceae; genus Stenotrophomonas; species Stenotrophomonas pigmentata. The sequence continues at coordinate 1,881,177 of NZ_CP130832.1, read as the reverse complement.
CCGCTATCGAACGGCAAGCCGTGTTCTTCCTGGAAGGCCGCCAATGCCAGCGCGATCTCCGCGCGCAAGGCTTCGAGCCCGTCTCGCACATTGAACAGCTTGGCGATGGCGAACGCGCCGGCTGCACGTTCCAACCACTGACTGACCTCTTCACGCTTGCCCTCGCGCGCCCAGAACAGCAAGGCAAGTGCACGCGGACCGGCCGCATGCACCAGCGAACCTGCAGCCTGGTACAGCGGCAGCACCGCTTGCAATATCAGCGTGGCGTCGTGATCGTGGATGCCCTTCTCATAGCCTTCGCGGTAACGCGGCGCGGCAAAATCGCGCACCCGCTTGGCCAGCGCGTCGGCCTGCGCGGCTTCGCGCAACAACAAGTCGACACTCAAGCCGTCGCGCCCATTGATGGCTGCATCCAGCAGCAATCCGGCCAGGTACTCACCGCGATAGAGTGTTGACGATTCCGAATCCAGCGTCACCGGCCAGTAATCGCGCAGTTCTTCCAACTCCGGGTCAACAATGGCTTCGTAGTAATCAGTGCCGGTCAGATGCACGGCCAGTCCATCGCCGCGCGGCAGGATGGTCAGGTCCAGCGGCTGGGTATTGACGCTGAAACGGTGCCGGCCCAAGCGGATGATGTTGCCGCCGCCCTCAAACAGGTCGCTGCGATCACGCAGTGCACGCACCGCCTGGTCGCGCACGCCCTTCAGGCGTGCCTCCACATCGTCGGCCTTTACGCTGTCCTTGTAGTCGCGCAGACGCTCGGCCAGCTCGCGCAGCTTCAGGATCAGCGGGTCACCGGCGAAGAAAGCATTCAGCTCATCAACGGTGGTGAAGCGCTCGGTGCGCTTGGCCAGGCCATCGAGGATGCGATTGGCCGCGTCCAGTACCGACTGCGCCTTGCGCTGGCGCGCATCCAACAAGGTCTGCTTGTGCGACTCGAAGGTATCGAGCAGCTCCTCGCGTTTGTTGAGGATGTCGCCCAGGAACTGTTCGTGCTCGCCGAACTGGCTCTCCAGCTCCTCCAATTGCACCATCAAACGCGACAACTGTTCGTCGGCACGCTCCGGATCCGTCGCCAGCCCCAATGCGCTGGTGATGGCCTGGCTGAACAAGGAGAACTGTGCGCCGAACTGGGCCACGGCTTCGGCAGAACCCAGCGAGCGACGGCGCTGGTCGGCACGCGCCCGAGCCTGGTTGAGCTTGGCGTAGATGGCGGAAATCGCCTCGACCACACGCGTGCGCTGCGCGGCATCATCCACCTTCAGGCTGGCCATCAGCTCGGACAACATGTCCAGATCGCCCGACATCACCTGCATCTGCGCGATCTGCTCGGACAGCTGCTTGGCGGTCTGCGCCACCTGCGCGGCGGCGTCCAGCTCCTGCAGGCGGTCGGCGAACGGCTGCAGCGCCTTGTCGCTGCCAAGGAACTCACCCGCGGCCACGCCGACCCGATCATGTGCCTCCTGCAACGACACGTTCATCGCATCGATGGCAGCAACGTCGACGTAGCGGAAGTCACGCACGGTCAGCAGGCGGCCACGCAGCTTGCCGATATCGCCCAGCGATTCCACGAACTCGCCGATCTTCGCCCAGTTCTGCGGCTGCAAGCGCCCAAGCAGTGTCTTGTGCGCAGCGGTGACCTCGGCCATTGCCTGCGCCGATTGTTTGCGGATGCTCTCGACCTTCTCGTACTCGTCGAGCATCGATTCGCCGGTCGCGCTGATCTCGCGCAGCAGTGTTGCCGCACCGTCGCAGTTGGCATCATCCAGCCAATGGTGGGTATCGAACAGGCGACGCGCGTTATGGGTCAGCAGCTCGTAGCGCGGCAGCGACACTTCGCGGCTGTCGATCTCTCGACCGAGATCCAGCAGATTGGAGATGCCGCGCACCAGTTCGGCATTGCCTATGCGGGCCATGAAACTGGTGCCTGTAGGAGTGTGCGCAGCAAACTCATCACTGCTGAACGGGGTCTGCCACACCTGCATCGGGTGGACGCGGGTGGGTTCTTCGTTCTCGGCGTTGAACAGCACCATGCGACCATCGCGCATGAAGGCATAGCCCATGCCGAACACCGGGTTCTGCAGCACGCGCTGGATGCTGTTGTAGACGAACAGCGCCGACTTGCCGGCTTCACGCTCGTAGAAAATGTACAGCATGTCCTCGCCATTGGGCGAGCGGATCGAGCGCTTGTAGCGCATGCCCTGCATCGAGGCGTCGAAGGCTTTGTGTTCGCCGCTTTGCAGGTAATAGCCGCCGGGGAAGATGACGCCATGGTCATCGGGCAGCTGAACGCAGGCCTGGACGATGGCGTCGTTGCGCACCACCTTGCCGGTCAGCGTGTTGTAGATCAGCCCGCGCCAGGTGTCTTCGCGGTAAGGCTGGATCTTCAGCAGGATCAGCGATCCGACCTTGGCGAAATCAATGGTGGCATCGTCCACCGACTGGGTGCTGTCCTCGACCGGCTCGCTGTAGACGCCTTGCCCGGTCTCGGTGTTGTTCTCGACCTTGATGGTCAGGTCACCGCCGGTGGTCTCGACGAAGATCGTGTCGAGGATGTTCAAATGCGGGAAGCGGCCACTGATCAACATGTCGCGACCGGCACGCACCCACTCGAAGTCGAATGGCGGCGGCAGCGCGATATCACGCTCGCCACGTGCATCGATGTAGGTCAGCTCACCACTGGGCGCCATCGCCCAGCGGAATACACGCACGTCGGTGCTGCGCTCGCCGATCTGGAACGCGGCCAGCAACTTGCCGTCGCGAACGATCAGCTGCAGCAGCCGTGCATTCTTGTAATACGCGTAGAGCTCGCCGAAGTCATGAACGAAGCCGGCCTGCGACAGGAAGCTGCTTTTGAGGTCCACTGGGGTAACGTCGTAGCCCTCGGCACCTTCGACCAAGCGATAGAGCCCGAACACGTCTTCGATGCGGGTCTGGGTCTTCAAGCCGATGAAGACGTTGTAGCCGAACAGCAGCAGGTCATTGCCGACCTGGACCACGTCGCGACCCACGCAGTTATTCTCACTGCGGATGCGGAAGCGCCCGATCACTTCCATCCGGCTGTCGCCGAACTCCTGCAAGCGACGCTGGTTCAGCGCTTCCACCACCTGCCGCAGGCGTGCACCCTGATCGCTCAGACGTTTGCGCAGCACTTCATAGGCACCGCCCTGCGCCACCGCCTGGTCGGCGATGGAGCCGCCTTCCGGCGTGGTGGCGGCGTCCAGATTTGTATCGGCCATCGGTTGTTCCCTGCTCTGACATCGGCAGATTCCGCCCTCGGGACGGAATCCCTGACGCCCTCATCCTCGTGTGCCGCCGGCTCCTGCCATGCAGCGCATCAACGCCCCGCGCGATGCAGCCGCGCGGGGCATGCCTTCACTCAGCCTGCGTCCGAATCCGCTGCAGACGTGTCGGCGATACGGCGTGCCGGCAAGCCACGCGCGGACATGTCCACGCCGAGGTAGCGCTGCATCAGGTCCTGCACGATCGGGCTCTTGTCGGTCAGGCCTTCGATCGACTTGCCCAGCGACACCGCATTGACCAGGTTCTCGAACATGCCGCCGTCGCCGCCGACCATGTCGATCCTGGCGTTGCGCAGTGCGCTGGCGATGACCTCGGCGTTCTCCTTGGTCACTTCCTTGCCTGCATCGATCGCAGCCAATGCCTGGCGCAGGCCGGTTTCCAGGGTCATGCGGAACTCTTCGTGGCCGCGTGCGGTGTCGCCCAGCGAATCGATGGCCTGGAACTTGCGCGTCAAACCGTCCGCTTCGGCGAACAGCTTCTTCTCGATGACCGCAGCTTCGGCAACGCCCAGCGTCTCGGTTGCGGTTGCCTTGGCACGGCCCATCTGCTCCTCGCCCTGTGCACGCGCGGCCAGCTGTTCGGCCAGCACCTTGGCTTCGGCCGTACCCTGCTTCAGGTTGGCATCGGCCATCGCGTCTACGACGCGGGCTTCGGCGATGCCGACCTTCTCGATGGCCAGCGCGCTGGCTTCCTTGACCTGGGCATCTGCCAGACCAGGCGCGGCACGCTCGGCGCGCACACCATCGGCCAGTGCCTTCTTGGCTTCGGCCTGCTTGCCGGCGGCATCGAACTCGGCCTGTGCCAGCGTGGTGATCTCCACCGCGCGGTGCTTGGCCGCGGCTTCGCTGGCCTCGGCTTCCTTGACCTGCTTGAGCATCGCTTCCTGCGCCTGCGCCTCGGCTTCGAGGATGGCGACCTGCTTCAGGCGGTCGGCCTCGGATACCTGGCGCACTTCCTTGATGCGCTCTTCTTCCTGCGCCACGGTCTTGTCGATGGAGATGCGTTCGCGGGTGATGTTGGCCACGTCCATCTTGCCCTGCTCGACCACCTTGTCACGCTCCACGCCCTGCAGCTGCACTTCGCGATCGGTGGTGACCTGCTCCAGCTGGCGGGCACGGGCGACGCGCTCGACTTCGATGGCGACGGCGCGCTGGCGGTTCTGCTCGGCCACTTCCACTTCGCGCAGGCGGTTCTGGTCGCGGATGTCGATCAGCTGCTGGGCTTCGATGCGTGCATTCTCGGACAGCTGGCGCTGTTCTTCCTGCACCTTCAGGGTCTCGGCTTCCTCGCGGGCGCGGATGGTTTCCACCTCGCGGCGCTGGCGTGCCTCGGCCTCTGCCTGCTGCCGCTCAAGCGCCAGCGTGGCTTCCTTGGCCTCGACATTCTTCTTGGTGATGGCCAGGCGCTCGTTCTGCGCCAGCTCGTTGGTGATCACGTTCTGCGCAGCGGTCAGCTCGGTGATCTTGCGGATGCCTTCAGCGTCGAGGATGTTGCTGGGGTCGAGCAGCGACTTCGGGGTCTGCTCCAGGTAGTCGATGGCCACGTCTTCAAGCGCGTAACCATTCAAGTCATTGCCGATCACCGCGATGATTTCGTCGCGGAATTCCTGGCGCTTCTCGAACAGCTGGGTGAAATCGAACTTCTTGCCCACGGTCTTCAAGGCCTCGGAGAACTTGGCATTGAACAGGTCGTCCACTGCGTTCTTGTCAGAGGCGCGATCGGCGCCAATCGCCTTGGCCACGCGCAGCACGTCAGCCTGGGTTTCGTTGACGCGCAGGTAGAACGCCACGGTGATGTCGGCACGCATGTTGTCGCGACAGATCAGGCCTTCCTTGCCACGGCGATCAACCTGCAGGGTGATCAGGCTGATCTTCATGTGCTCGGCGCGGTACAGCACCGGAATGATCAGGGCGCCGGTGAAGTGCACCTTCGGCTGCGAACTCATGTCGTTGACGATCAGCGCGGTGCCTTGGTCAACCTTCTTGTAGAAGGCTTTGAACAAGCCAGCCAAACCAAGGAAAAACACCAGCAGGGCAGCAACCCCGATAATGAAAGGGGCCAGCGCAGCAGTACTCATCAGCGGATCTCCTTGTCGCCTGATACATCAGAAGGGAAAACGTCCAAGCCTGGCAGGTCGGTATCGGCGACCACCAGGTAGTGATTCTTGTCGGGCAGGTATTCCACCAGCCTTACGCGTTGGCCACGCGGCAAACGGCTGCCATCGCGCACGCGCACATGCAGGATCAGGCCGGCGCCGCCGTCATCCATGCTGGCATAACCCTGCGTGGCAGTGACTTCCGGCGAGGTGACCTGGGCAAGCCGGCCGAGGATGGACTCCTGGGCAACCGGCCGCAGCTTGAGCAACAGTCGGCGGATCGGCCGCAGCACCCAGGCTGACACAACCGCACCGGGAACCAGCGCGGCAATGGCCACCACCGTGCCCACACCCCAGCGCAAGGGCGCCGGCAGTGACTGCAGGAAAAAGAGTTGAACCAGATAGGTGATGGTCCAGCCAAAAAAGGCCAGCAGCAACACCACCAGCATGGTTGGTGCACCACCGAGGCCGAGCCGCGCGAACATCGCGGCGATGCCGGTCGCGCCGTGTTCACCGCCATGGGAATGAAAGTCGGCGCCGTCGCCGCTACCAATGCCACCGTCATCGACGATACCGGTCGCGGCCAGCAGCCAGTAGATGACAGCAAACGTAAACACGACGCTGTATGGCAACGTCGGGTAGGACAGCGCTACTTCCAGAAACTCCGCCATGCACACTTTCCTTGTGGCGCCCAGCTGCTCAGCGGGAGCTGCCCCAGCCTGCAAGCTGTGACAGCAACATCCGTTTCCCGCAGGCATCCGTGCTTGTCGCCGTGGACACCATCATAAGGGAATCAGCCTGCACATGCCCTGCGACCGGATCCCAAAGTGCGACAGCCCGGACAGCACCAGTGCAATACATCGCTACGCTCAGAGCGCGTATTCAGTCCTGCTCGACATGCAGGTCGGCGCGACGCACTTCTTCGACGAACTGGCGCATTTTGTAGCCGTCCTTGATCCCCGGCGACAGCTCGATGCCACTGGACACATCCACGCCCCAGGGCTGGGTTGCCAGAATGGCGTCATGCACGTTTTCCGGGCGGATGCCCCCGGCCAGCAGGTAGGGCCGGTGCACGCCGGGAGGAATCTGTGACCAGTCGAAGGCCACGCCGGTACCGCCACTGCCACCGGCGACATGGCTGTCGAACAGGAAACCTGCGGCATGCGGATACATCTGCTGCAGGCCGCGCGCGGTGACGTCGCTGCGTCCACCCATCGCAATCGCCTTCAGGTACGGCATGTTGAAGCTGCGGCAGAACGCATCGTCTTCATCGCCATGGAACTGCAACAGGGTTGGCCGCACCGCGCGCAGCACCTCGCGCACTTCCTCGCGGTTGTTCTGCTGGAACAAGGCCACCACTTCGACCATCGGTGCGATCGCCTGGCGCATGGCGCGCGCCTCGGACGGCGCAACGCGACGGGCACTGCCTTTGGCGAAGATGAAACCGATGGCATCCACGCCCAACTCCGTGGCCAGGCGGATGTCGCCGGCACGGGTCATGCCGCAGAACTTGATGCGGGTACGAAACAGCGTACGGCTCACAGTGTCACCTCGTCCGGCAGTTTCCAGAGCTCAGGATACAGCGGTCCGACGAATACCAGGCCCTGCGGCGGCGCAGTTGGACCTGCCAGATTGCGATCGCGCCCCGCCAGCAATTCCCCGATCCAGCTTTCAGGCTTCTCCCCTGCCCCAACCATCAGCAGCGAGCCGACAATATTGCGCACCATATGGTGCAGGAAGGCATTGGCCTGGACTTCGACTTCCACGACTTCCCCTTGGCGACGGACCGCTATCGATTGCATCTCGCGGCGTGCGTGCAGCGCCTGGCATTGCGCACTGCGGAAAGCACCAAAGTCGTTTTCACCCAGCAGCGACTGCGCTGCCCGGTGCATGGCATCGGCATCCAGCGGGCGCCGGTCCCAGCTCAGGATCTGCCGGTACAGCGCCGGCCGCACCTGGCGGTTGAGGATGCGATAGCGGTAACGGCGCGCCTTGGCCGAGAAGCGCGCATGGAACTCATCCACCACCGGCACGCACCAGCGCACGCAGATCGACGGCGGCAGTCGCGTGGTGGTGCCCAGCACCCAGCCACGCGGCGCGCGCTCGACGTCACTGTCAAAGTGCACGACCTGGCATTCACCGTGCACGCCGGCATCAGTGCGGCCTGCGCACACAACACTGATCGGCGCATTGGCGACCGAGGACAATGCGTCCTGCAAGGTCGCCTGCACACTGGCACAGCCGGTCTCCCCGAGCTGCTGCCAGCCCTTGAATTCGCTGCCGTCGTATTCCACGCCCAGCGCGTAACGCATGTTTGAACCTCTTGTTTGTTGGAGCCGCGGAACCCGCGGACAACTCAGTCGCTGTCGCGTTCGGACCAGACCGCCAGCTCGTTGCCGCCCGGTTCGAGAAACTGGAAACGGCGGCCACCGGGGAAAGTGAAGACCGGCTTGACCACTTCGCCGCCCTGCGTGGTGATCTCGTCGAGCAGTGGCCCCAGCTGCGCGGCATACAGCACGATCAATGGCGCGCCGGCGCTGGCGGTCAGCGGTGTGCCACGAAAGAAACCACCTTGCAGTTCGCCGTCATCAAACGCGGTGTAATCCGGGCCGTAGTCCTCGAACGTCCAGCCAAACACCCGCTCGAAGAAGCCACGGCTCGCTGCCGGGTCGCGCGAAGCGAATTCCACATAATCAATCCGGCGCTCACGCTTCATTGCGGTTCTCCATCAAGCCATACGGCCAAGCAGCTCCAAGGCTTCGCCGCGCGCCTGCGGGTCGGCGCTGGCAGCGACTTCATTGAGCAGGGTGCGCGCGGTCTCGGCATCACCGAGATCCAGATAGGCGATTGCCAACTCCAGTCGTTCGCGGCCAGCCGGCGTCGGATTCAAGGGCGCAATCGCTGCGACATCACCGGCCAGCCAATCGGCCTCGTCGGCAGCAGCCGGCTCGGGCTGTGCTGGCTCGGGGACTGCATCAACCTGGCGCGAGACTTCGAACAGCAATACCGGCTTGTGCGTGACCTCCGCAACCGGCTTGATCGGCGCCGGCACTACCGGCTCCACGCGCGCGGGCGGGCTGGACTTCAGCCAGGCCGGCATCGGCTCCTCGTAGGCCTCAGGCCGTACGGGCGCCGCTGCCAACGGCTCGGCGTCAACCTCGTCCAGCGGATCGAATGCTTGCACCTGCCCTGCCTGCAGCGGCTGCGCTGCAGCGGCTGCACCCATCACCGGCAGCGCGGCAGCCAGGTCATCGGCATCAAAATCATTGCGCGGCGCAGCCGGCAGCGGCTTGCGGCGACGGCTCAGCACCCAGCCAAGCGCAGCCAACACCAGCAGCGCCAGGCCCAACCAGGCCCAACCGAACGATCCTCCCGCATCGCCCTTGGCCGCCTCGCCCAACTTCTTCTGGGCAGCAGCCAGGTCCGAATCCTTCATCGCAATCAGCGATTGCTGCTGCTTATGCAGCTTCTCGAGTTCGCCGACGCGATCGCGCAGCTCCTGCAGTTCCGCGTCACGTGCCGCCAGATCTTCCTTGGCTTGCTGCAGCTGTTCGTTGGCCAACATGTCACCCTCGCCACCGGCGTCGAGGCCGGTCGTCATTCTTGCAGTCTGTTGTGCACCGGCCACGGCCGGGGCGATTTCCAGGCGCGCGCCGCTGGGGCCGGCTGCAGCCGCCACCGGAGTTGCCGGCCGGGCCGGAGCGGCTACCGCAGGCTGCGGGATCGGCGCACGTGCCTGCCGCCATTGGGAGGTCTGGTCACGCACGATGGCACGTGCCTCGGCGGCATCCACCCGCGCCAGCTCTTCCTGCGCAGGCGTGCGCAGCACCGCGCCCTGCTTGAGCAGGTTGATGTTGCCGCGGATGAAGGCTTCCGGATTGGCGCGCATCAGCGCGACCATGGTCTGGTTCAAGGAAGCGCCGCTCTCGCGCGACAGCTCACGGGCGACCTGCGACAGGCTCTGGCCGCGCTGTACGGGCGCCAGCCGGCCGTCGTTGTTGATGACCGGCGCTGGCAGCGGATGCGCCGAGGGCGCAGCCGCCACCGGCTGGGCGGGTGCTGGCACGGCCACCGCTGGCACAGCTGGGATCGGGGCCGGCAGCTCAGGCAGCGGCTCGGGCTCACGCACGATCAGGTTGGATTGGGCAGCTGCAGGCGCTTCGATCACCGGCTCAGCCACTGCGGTTGCGGCCTCAGGGGCGGCAACCAACGCCGAGTATTCGCGAACCAGCCGACCCTGGCCCCAATCGACTTCGATCAGGAAACCCACCGACGCCACATCTACCGGCGCGGCGCTGGTGACGCGGATGACGGCGCGGCCATCACGGTCCTGCGCAAACTGGAATTGCAGTTCTCCTACCAGCCCGGTCGGCGCTGCCAGACCTACGCGTTCGAAGGTGGCTGCCGATGCCAGCCCGGCCCTGGCGTTGTCCAGTTCGCCCGGATCACTGGTGATAACCGGAATTTCAGCCAGCAAGGGCTGCCCCGGCTTGGACAGTACGCGTATGTTGCCGAGTCCCAGCGCCATCGCGGCGCTGCTGAACAGCGCCAGGCCGAGGACCAGCACAGCTTGTAATGAGCGCATCGCGCCCCTGCCCCATGGTTTCATGGCGGCCAATATAACGGCTGACCCGGCTTTCGAATACCGCTGTACCGCCCAGATGCGACGACGCCGGCAGCAAGCCGGCGTCGTTGGGGGCATCAGCCGCCGTTGGCGACCAGCTCGGCGACCTGCACTGCGTTCAGTGCGGCGCCCTTGCGGATGTTGTCCGCCACCACCCACATGTTCAAACCACGCGGGTGCGAGATGTCCTCGCGGATACGGCCGACATAGACCGGATCGGTGCCCGAGGCGTGGGTGACCGGGGTCGGATAGCCACCAGCCTTGCGCTCGTCGACAACCTTTACGCCTGGTGCGGTGGCCAGCAGTTCGCGGGCCTGCTCGGTGGTGATCTTCTTCTTGGTCTCGATGTTGACCGCCTCGGAGTGGCCGTAGAACACCGGCACGCGCACCGCAGTCGGATTCACAAGGATGCTGTCGTCGCCGAGGATCTTGCGGGTTTCCCAGACCAGCTTCATTTCTTCCTTGGTGAAGCCGTTGTCGAGGAACTCATCGATATGCGGGATCAGGTTGAAGGCGATCTGCATCGGGAACTTCTTCGGCTCGATCTCCTGGAAGCCGAGCAGCTGCGCGGTCTGCTTGCCCAGTTCTTCCATACCGGTCTGGCCAGCGCCGGACACGGACTGGTAGGTGGCGATGTTGATGCGCTCGATGCCGTACTCGCGATGGATCGGCGCCAGCACCGGCATCAGCTGCATGGTCGAGCAGTTCGGGTTGGCGATGATGCCGCGCGGGCGGTTCTTCGCTGCTTCCGGGTTGACCTCGGACACCACCAGCGGCACGTCGTCGTCGTAACGGAAGGTCGACGAGTTATCGATCACCACTGCGCCAGCTGCGGCGAACTTGGGCGCGAATTCCTTGGAAATGCCACCACCTGCCGAGAACAGGGCGATCTCGACGCCAGCCGGGTCGAACGTGGCCAGGTCCTGGATGGTGATCTTCTTGCCTTCGAAATCGACCTGCTGCCCGGCCGAGCGCTCGGAGGCAAGCAGCGTCAGCGTGCTGATCGGGAAATTGCGCTCGGCAAGGATGGACAGCATGGCCTGGCCGACAGCGCCGGTGGCGCCAACAACGGCTACGTGGAAACGACGGGCTTCATTGCTCATGGGGATACTCGAAAGTTTGGAGGGGGAGACACATATCGAGCCAGGTTCGGGGAACCTCCAGCGCGCGGCTGCCGAGGCTCCCTATCGTTTTTTGTCGTCGATTTTCTTGCCGGCCACGGCAATGCGCGCGGTGCCGTTGCTGATCAATTCGGCGTTGATGGCATTGACGGGCTGGCCGGCATCCGCGCCGATGCCCAGGCCGGCCAACAGGTTGTCCAGCGCCACCTGCACCATCGCCCGGCGCGTTGCCAGCGAGGCGCTGCCGATGTGCGGGGTCAGCACGATGTTGTCCAGCGCCAGCAGTTCCGGGCGCACGTTCGGCTCGTTTTCGTAGACGTCCAGTGCAGCCGAGGCCAGGCGGCCATTGGCCAGCGCATCGACCAGGGCGAGTTCGTCGACGATGCCGCCACGGGCGATGTTGACCAGCGTGGCGGTCGGCTTCATCTTCGCCAGCGCGGCGGCATTGATGATGTGGTGGTTCTGCGCGGTATACGGCAGCACCAGAACCAGATGGTCAACGCTGGCCAGCAGTTCATCGAAACCGACGTAGCTGGCACCAACCGCCTGTTCCTGCTCGACCGGCAGCTGCGATCGGTTGTGGTACAGCACCTTCATGCCGAAACCATGATGGCCACGACGGGCAATGGCCTGGCCGATCCGGCCCATGCCGAGGATACCCAGGGTGCTGCCATGCAGGTCAGCGCCGAGCATGGTGGTGAACGACCACTGCCCCCACTTGCCGTCACGCAGCCAGCGGTCGGATTCGACGATGCGGCGGGCCGCCGCCATCAGCAGCGAGAAGCCAAGATCGGCCGTGGTTTCGGTGAGTACGTCCGGCGTGTTGCTGGCAACGATGCCAGCTGCATTCAACGCAGGAACATCAAGATTGTTATAGCCGACGCCAACGTTGGCGATCATCTTCAACGCGGGCGCATTGGCGATTTCGGCCGCACCGATCCGCTCGTTGAGCGTGATCAGGACGCCATCCATGCCGGCCAGATTCGCACTGAGGCTGGCGCTGTCGTGCTTGGTGACCGTGGGTGTGGAAACCACATCACAATGCACCGCCAACTGCGCGACGGTGTCGTCGAACAGGGGCTGCGACACCCAGACGCGGGGACGACGGTCAGTCATTGCGCTGGCCCGGGATACGCGGGCTCATCTCGCCGACATCGCCACATTGGGCGCGGTGGCGCATCGCTTGGTCCATCAACACCAACGCCAGCATCGCCTCGGCGATGGGCGTTGCGCGGATGCCGACGCAGGGATCGTGACGACCAGTGGTGATGACCTCGACCGCATTGCCGGCCGTATCCACCGTGGCACCGGGCAGGCGCAGGCTGGAGGTAGGCTTGAGCACCATGGATACGACGATCTGCTGGCCGGTGGAAATGCCACCGAGGATGCCGCCGGCATGGTTGGACTGGAAGCCCTGCGGGGTGATCAGGTCACGATGTTCAGTGCCCTTCTGCGCGGCGCTGGCAAAACCGTCGCCGATCTCCACGCCCTTGACCGCATTGATGCTCATCAGCGCGGCGGCGATATCGCCATCGAGCTTGCCGTAGATCGGCTCGCCCCAACCCGGCGGGACGCCGTCGGCAACCACGGTGACGCGCGCACCGACCGAGTCACCGGACTTGCGCAGCGCATCCATATAGGTTTCCAGCTCGGGCACCTGGTTGGCGTCGGGCCAGAAGAAGGGATTTTCTTCGACCGCATTCCAGTCGAAACCGGCCGGCGTGATCTCGCCGAGCTGCGACAGGTAACCGCGCACGCTGACGCCGAAGCGCTGCAGCAGCCACCTCTTGGCGACCACGCCAGCGGCTACACGCATGGTGGTTTCGCGCGCCGAGGAACGGCCGCCACCGCGCGGATCGCGGATGCCGTACTTCTGCCAGTAGCTGTAATCGGCATGGCCCGGGCGGAACTGCTGGGCGATGTTGCTGTAGTCCTTGCTGCGCTGGTCGGTGTTGCGTATCAGCAGCGCGATCGGCGTACCGGTGGTGCGGCCTTCATAGACACCGGACAGGATCTCGACCTCGTCAGCCTCACGCCGCGCGGAAGTGTGGCGGCTCTTGCCGGTGGCACGGCGCTGCAGGTCATGGGCGAACTCTTCGGGGCTGATTTCCAGGCCGGGCGGACAACCATCGATCACGCAGCCGATGGCCGGCCCGTGGGATTCACCGAAGGTAGTGACGCGGAGGAGTTGTCCGAATGTATTCAATGCCGTTGTGCTCTTGCGGTTACGCCGGCCGTTGCCGTCATTCCGCAGAAGCGGAGTGACGGCAAAAGCGTGACTCAGGAACGTGCTGCAGCCAACTCGGCGATGCGTGCGTGGTGCGCACGCAGCTCAGCCGCCTCGACAGCGAAGATGCCCATCTGCCCGACCTTGAAATCGATCCAGGACATGTAGACCTCGGGCAGCAGCTTGATCAGATGCTGCTCGGAATCGCCTACTTCGCAGATCAGCAAGCCGTCTTCGGTCAGATGGTCCGGGGCATCGCGCAGGATCTTCAGCACCAGGTCCAGGCCGTCGTCGCCGGCGCGCAGGGCCAGGTCCGGTTCGTGCTGGTATTCCTTCGGCAGCGCATCGGTCTCGTCATTGGTGACGTAGGGCGGATTGGTGACGATCAGGTCGTAGACGCGGCCCTGCAGACCAGCGAACAGGTCGCTCTTGACCAGCTCCACGTTGTGGGCGAGCAGGCGCTCCTTGTTCTCCACCGCCAGCGACAGCGCGGCGTCATTGACGTCGCTGCCGTCCACCTGCCAGTTCGGGTAGTAATGGCCCATCGCAATGGCGATGCAGCCCGAGCCGGTGCACAGGTCCAGCGCGCGGTTGACGTCGCGACCGGCCAACCACGGCTCGAAGCCACTCAGGATCAGCTCGGCGATCGGCGAACGCGGAACCAGTGCGCGTGAGTCACTCTTGAAGCTCAAACCCGCAAACCAGGCCTCACCGGTCAGGTAGGCTGCCGGCTGGCGCTCGTCGATACGGCGCTGGAACAGCGCCAGCACCTGCTGCCGTTCTTCCAGCAGCACCCGCGCCGTGCCATAGGCCGGGCCGAGGTCCGGCGGCAGGTGCAGGCTGTGCAGGGTCAGCTGGGTCGCCTCGTCCAGGGCATTGTCATAGCTATGGCCGAAGGTCAGGCCAGCAGCATTGAAACGGCTTGCGCCGTAGCGGATCAGATCGACGATCGTTTGGAGTTCAGCGGCCGCTTCGGCAGTCATGGCAATACGGAAATACTTGAAAGGTCTGCGATTATAGGCATCTGGCCGGTATATTGATTGCCAAGTTGCAGCCGAAACTTCGGCAATGGCCCTCCAAAGGGGCGCAAACGCCCGCCAAACCGCCGGGGTGTACGCCTGCAATCCCCTACACTCCCGTATCCCGCCCACGGCGAACGACCCGTCCCGCCGCCGTATCCGAACGGAAGCCCGCGCGCATGTTCAATCGAAATACCGGCATCATCCTGGCCATCGCCCTGGCCGCCGGCCTCGGCCTGCTGTTGGCGCAGAAGGTCTTCGGCCCCGCCAACAAGGGCACGGACGGCACCAGCAGCATCCTGTTCTATGGCACTCCGCGCACCCTGCCCGACTTCGATCTGGCCCAGTCCGACGGCACCCGCCTGATCCCGGGCGAGCTGCGCGGCCATTGGACCCTGGTGTTTCTGGGGTTCACCTCCTGCCCGGACGTCTGCCCGACCACCCTGACCGAACTGGCCCAGGCCCAGAAACAATGGGAAACCATCCCGGACAGCCTGCGCCCGCGCGTGGTGCTGGTGTCGGTGGACCCCGAACGGGACACCCCGAACCGCCTGGGCGAGTACGCCCATGCCTTCCACAAGGACACCCTGGCTGCCACTGCCGACGTGCCGTCGCTGGAGCGCTTTGCCACCTCGTTGGGCATGGTGTTCCAGAAAGCACCGGGCAAGCACTTCGAGCAGAACCCGGATGACTACAGCATGGACCACTCCGCCAGCATCGCCGTGCTTGACCCGCAGGGCCGGCTGGCCGGCCTGATGCGCCCCCCGTTCAACCCGCAGGCAATCGCCAGCGACCTGAAGAAGCTCACCGAGAAAACCGCACCATGAGTCTGGTTACAAGCCTCACCTACGTACTGCCGCACCGCCTGCTGTCGTCAATGGCCCGCTCGCTGGCCTATTCGCAGAACCCGCGCATCTCGCGCTGGCTGATCGACACGGTGTCGAACAAGTTCAACGTCAATCTGGCCGAAGCCGCCAACCCCGACCCGCGCAGCTATCCCAGCTTCAACAGCTTCTTCACCCGCGCCTTGAAGCCGGGCGCCCGCGTCGCCGCCGCCGATCCGCGCACACTGACCATGCCGGCTGATGGCCGCATCAGCCAGCTCGGCCCGATCGAAGATGGCCGCATCTTCCAGGCCAAGGGCCAGTCCTTCACCGCCGCCGAGCTGCTGGGTGATGCAGCCGACGCCGCGCCTTTCAACAACGGTCTGTTCGCCACCGTGTATCTGTCACCACGCGACTACCATCGTGTGCACATGGCCTGGACCGGTACCCTGCGCGAAACCGTGCATGTCCCGGGTCGGCTGTTCAGCGTAGGCACCGACGCGGTCGCCAGCGTGCCGCGTCTGTTCGCCCGCAACGAGCGCCTGGTCTGCCATTTCGACACCGATTTCGGCCCGATGGTGCAGGTGATGGTCGGCGCGCTGCTGGTCAGCGGCGTGGAAACGGTGTGGAGCGGCGAAGAAATCCCCGCCTATGGCGACCGCATCACCCGCAAGGACTGGCGTGGCAAGGGCATCACCCTGGAGCGTTTCGCCGAGATGGCACGTTTCAACTACGGCTCGACGGTCATCATGCTGTTGCCTCCGGGCGTGGCGGATTTCGATCCGTCGTTGAAGGCGGAAAGCCCGGTGCAGCTGGGCCAGCCGCTGGCAAAGCTGCGCTGACAGCGGCGCGTTTTGTTTGTAGGAGCGGCGTAAGCCGCGAAGCAGATAGACCCTCAGATTGCAGAAGCTCTGATCGCTGAAATCCCCCCAGCTTCGCGGCTTACGCCGCTCCTACAAAACCAAACAGAAAGGGCGCCTTTCGGCGCCCTTTCTGTTTCAACGACCGCAGCCTTCCAGCTTCAGGGTTTGCCCTGGCTTGAGGGCATAGGCCGGTGCGCGCAGGCCATTGGCGCGCGCCAGTGCTGGCACTTCGCATTGGAAGCGGTTGGCGATGGCGCCCAGGGTGTCACCGCGGACAACCTTGTAGCTGCGCGCTGCCCGTCGTGCCGGTGCTGCCGGACGCGGTGGCGGTGCGACAACAGGTGCGGCGGCCTGCGCTGCCTGCATCGCCTGCACATCGCCTACCGCGACGCTACCGGTAACCGTCGCCGCCGATGGCCGCTTGATCGCCGCATTCAGATCGGCCGTGATCAGCGCACGGGCCAGGTCGGCGCGCGGGCCACTGACGCAGTAGCGGTTGTACAGGCCAGCAATGCGGGTGGTGACATTGATGGTGGTGCCGCCCGGAATCCAGCCATCGGCCTCGTAACGCGGATTGAGGTTGCGCAGCGCGCGCATGTAACCGTCGCGGGTACCGGTACTGCCCAGGCAGATGGTCAGCTCATAGATGGTGGTCGACTTCGCCAAACGCAGGGTTGCCGGCTGTGCGTTGAGTTTGGGGAACTCGACGCCGTACTGCTGCGGGTGCAGGAAGATCCACGCCGCTGCGATCACCATCGGCACGTAGTCCTTGGTCTCGCCCGGGAACTGGTTGTACGAGGTATCGGTCCAGAAGCTCTGGCCACCGGTTTCGCGGTAAATGCGCGCAGCACGGCCTTCGCCGCCGTTATAGGCCGCCAAGGCGTACTCGATATTCTTGTTGAGCCCACGCATGCGCTCATTCATGTAATCGGCACTGGCACTGGCCGCGCTGCGCGGATCAAAGCGGGTGTCGAAGCCGGTGCCGTCCGGGCCCAGCCCGAAACGGCGGCCGGTGGCCGGCATGAACTGCATCAGGCCCGCCGCGCCCACACGCGAGGAGGCATGCACGCGACCATTGGATTCCTTGGCCATGATGCCGAACAGCAATGCCTCGGGCAGGCCGTCCTTCTCCCATTCCGGCCACATGATCCCACGCAGGTTCATGTAGTTCTCGTAGCTGGTCAGCAGCGAGGGACGCATATCGGTGAGCCAGCGGCGGATGCCGGCCTGGATCGCCGGGTTGTATTCGACCATGTCGTCGAAGGCATGGCGGTGATCGTTGAGCAGGGCCGCGGCACGGGCAGCTTCGGGCACATCGGCCACCAGCGGCGCGATATGGTCCGGATCAGCCTCCAGCGGACCGCCATCCTCCTCCTGCGCCTCGCCGCTGGCGTCGGCGCGCTGCTTGAGCAGGCGCTTGTAGGTGGCCAGCAGATTGCTGACCTGGCAGCCCTTCTGCGCGATGCAGGCGCTGATCACGTCTTCCATGTCTTCCAGCGCGGCGTCGCCCTCGATCGTGCCCTTGGGGTCGGCATTGGCAACCAGCACCAGCGCATCGCTGTAACGCTTCTCGGCCGCCGTCATCCGCGCCTCGATGGCATCGACCTTGACCTTGTCACGGGCGGAGATCGCCTGTGCGGCCGGGACCACGGTCAACAACGAGGTCGCCAGCAACAGCGACCAACGACGAGCAGATAACAGGGATACGGGCATCAGCAGCACTGCATGACAAAGGTGAGGCAGGGTAGCTGGCAGACAGACCCGGGGGCAACATTGCCACCGCAGCGATACAGTCGGCCGTTAGAATCCTTCCTTCATTCATCAATGAGTGCCTCCATGGACCCGATCCTGCTCGGCAAAGGCGTCACCGACGACATCGCCGTCACCCTGCTCCCGCGCCTGGGCAACCGCCACGGCCTGGTGGCCGGCGCTACCGGCACCGGCAAGACCGTGACCTTGATGACGCTGGCCGAGGGCTTCTCGCGGTTGGGCGTGCCGGTGTTCATGGCCGATGTGAAGGGCGATGTGGCTGGCCTTGCGGTTGCCGGCGAAGGCGGCGAGAAGCTGGCCCAGCGCGCCGCCGAGATCGGCGTCGATGGCTTTGCCCCGGCTGCCAGCCCGGTGGTGTTCTGGGACCTGTACGGCAAGCTCGGCCATCCGGTGCGCACCACGGTGAGCGAGATGGGCCCTACCCTGCTCGCCCGCATCCTCGAACTCAACGACACCCAGTCCGGCGTGCTCGATATCGTGTTCAAGCTGGCCGACGACCGTGGCCTGCTGTTGCTGGACCTGGATGACCTGCGCGCCCTGCTCGGCCTGGTTGCCGAGGAGCGCAAGGACATCTCCACCGAATATGGCCTGGTCAGCGCGCAGTCGGTGGCGGCCATCCAGCGCTCGCTGCTGCGCCTGTCGCAAGACGGCGGCGAAGCCTTCTTCGGTGAGCCGGCGCTGGAACTGGCCGACATCATGCGGGTCAACCACGATGGCCGCGGCGTGGTCGGCATCCTTGCCGCCGCGCAGCTGATCCTCAAGCCACGCCTGTACTCCACCTTCCTGCTGTGGCTGCTGTCCGAACTGTTCGAGCAGCTGCCGGAAGTGGGCGACCTGGAGAAACCCAAGCTGGTCTTCATCTTCGACGAAGCCCACCTGTTGTTCGACGACGCCCCGCCAGCACTGGTACAGCGCATCGAACAGGTGGTGCGATTGATCCGCTCCAAGGGCGTAGGCGTGTATTTCTGCTCGCAGTTCCCGGATGACGTGCCCGGCAACATCCTCGGCCAGCTCGGCAACCGCGTGCAGCACGCGCTGCGCGCCTTCACCCCGCGCGACCAGAAGGCAGTCAAGACCGCGGCGGAAACCTTCGTGCAGAACCCCAAGCTCGACGTGGTCGCGACCTTGTCGCAACTCGGCACCGGCGAAGCACTGGTCTCCACCCTGCAGGACAAGGGCATTCCCTCGCCGGTACAGAAGACCCTGATCGCCCCGCCACGTTGCCGGATGGGCTCGATCACCGACGCCGAGCGCGCGCAGGTGCGCGCCGGCAGCCCGATCGGCACCCGCTATGACACTGCCGTCAACCGTGAATCCGCAGCCGAACTGCTGGCACAGCGCGCGGAGAAAGCCGTCGAGCAGGCGCAGGCACCAAAGGCCCGCACCCGCCAACAGGACGAGGAGCAGGAAGGCGGTTTTGGCCAGAGCATCAAGGACGCGATCTTCGGCACCAAACGCCGACAAGGCATGATCGAGACCATGGCCAAGCAGACCACTCGCACCGTCGGCACCAAGCTCGGCAACCAGATCGTGCGCGGCATCCTGGGCGGCATCTTCGGCAGCAAGCGTTGAGCAGGCACGGCACCGTCCACTTCGGGCTGGCCAGCGCGGTGCTGTTGACCGCGCTGCTGGCCGGCTGCAATGCATCGCAGCCGGCGGCAACCGCCCAATCGGCAGCCGCAGTACCGACGCAAGCTGCGCCGCCGGTTGCGACCAGTGACAACGATGCTGCGCCCAGCGCACCCGCACCGGCCTACATCGCGGTCGATCCGGAAGCACTGCCTGGGACCTTCATCGTCGGTGGCGTGGAAACACGCACGCTTGAGCTCGGGCCCGACGGCCGCTACGCATTGAAAGGCGGCGTGATCTGGGAGCTCGTAGAGAGCAAATGGTCGCTGGAGCACGGCGGCACACATCTGCGCCTGCACCACGACCACCAACAGACCGAAGACCTGTTGTTCGGCCTTGAATCCGCCGATGTCCTGGTACTGCTCAATGCCGACGGCAGCCCAACCAACTTCCGCAGCACCCTGGACAGAGTGAAGAAGTGAGCCGTTGGCGTCCCCCTGCAGAAAAAAGCACCGCCCTGATCACCCCACAGGGCCATGCCCGGCTGAAAGCCGAGCTGGACGAGCTGTGGCGGCAACGACGGCCGGAAGTGGTCAAGGCGCTGGCCGCCGCGGCCGCTGAGGGCGATCGCTCGGAGAACGCCGAGTACACCTACCGCAAGAAGCAGCTGGGCGAGATCGACCGCCGCGTGCGCTACCTCAGCAAGCGGCTGGAAGCCCTGCGCGTGGTCGACACCACGCCCAGCGATCCGGAAGCCGTGTTCTTCGGTGCCACGGTGGAGCTGGAGAACGTGGATTCCGGCCAGACCGTGATCTACCGCATCGTCGGCCCCGATGAAACCGATGCGCCAGCTGGTTGGATCAGCATCGACTCGCCTTTGGCGCGTGCATTGCTCAAGAAACGCATCGACGATGAATTCGCGGTGGAGCTGCCCAGTGGACTGACCCGCTTCGCGATCATCGACGTCAGCTACGGCGAAGGCTGAGCGGCGGCGGATAGCTTCGGCCCGCACGTAGCGGGCGGAAGTAATCGGACTGTTGGTAGAAGGTCTCGTCCTGGCGCGAATGCCAACCTGGAATGCCCGCCAGCGGCAGCGGCCGTAGCTCGGCTGGATCCGCCAGCAGCCTTCCCTCCGCGATAGCCGCGGCCACTTCGGCAACACAGCCTGCGTCGTCGTCAGCAACGACGACCACGCATTTGCCGACCAGCAAGCGCTCGATCAACAGGGCCTGCTCCATCAGCGCGTGGCCGATGACTGCAGACACTGCGATATCACCTTCGCGCCAGACGACCAGATTGAACAGCGCCGACCAGTCGTGCTGGTCCCATGCCATCAACAGGCCTGCATCGCGAACACGCACGATCAGCCCGGTTTCATCGAACTGGGTCAGCGCCGCCTGCGCGCGATTGCGCTGGCTCGCCCCCATCGCCGCGATATGCAGGCATTGCTGCGCATTGAGCGCGCGTTTGATGGCAGGCTGACGCGCCCAGATCATCGCGTTGAACAGGTCGTGCCAGTTCTGCGCGCGGGTGGCGATGCGGCCCTGCGCAATACGCTGCTCGTAATGCAGGCCATCATCGAGCAGGGCATCGTCCTGGGTGACGAACCGCTTGCCCTGCACTGGCAACTGTGCGTTCAGCGCAGCCATGCCCGGCCAATCGGCGGAACGCAGCAAGGCTTCGAAATCGCTGAAACCCGCGAACAGCGGGTTGGCGAAGCACCGTGGATCCACCTGCCCGCGCAATGGCGCTACAAACCGACGCCGACCAAGGCCGGCATCGTCTGCGGCAGGTGCTGTAGTCACAGCACCTTGATATCGAACGGCGCGGCCTTGGTCTCGATCAGCGCGTCGCCAAACAGATCGTGTTCATCGCTGTCGGTGATCTCGACGTTGACGAACTCGCCGACGCGCAGCTTGGCCTCGACGGCGTTCTGGATATGTACCAGACCGTCGATCTCCGGCGCATCGGCCTTGGAGCGAGCAACGGCAATGCCATCTTCAATGCCATCGACCAGGCACTGCTGAACGCTGCCGATCTTGCTTTCAAGCCGGGCAGCGGAGATGGCAGCCTGCTTCTCCATGAACCGGGCCAGACGCTCCTGCTTCACTTCTTCCGGCACCTGGTCTGGCAGTGCGTTCGCCGTTGCACCTTCCACCGGCGAGTAGGCGAAGGCGCCAACGCGGTCGAGCTGGGCGGTATCGAGGAAATCGAGCAACTGCTCGAACTCGGCATCGGTCTCGCCCGGGAAGCCGACGATGAAGGTGGAACGCACGGTGATGTCCGGCGCGATCTCGCGCCAACGCAACACGCGCTCAAGGGTCTTGTCGACCGCGCCCGGGCGCTTCATCAGCTTGAGGATGCGCGGGCTGGCGTGCTGGAACGGGATGTCCAGGTACGGCAGGATCTTGCCCTCGGCCATCAACGGCACCACGTCGTCGACGTGCGGGTAAGGATAGACGTAGTGCAGGCGGGTCCAGGCATCGAGCTCGGACAGGCCTTCGCACAGTGCCTTCATGCGCGTGGCGTATTCCTTGCCGCGCCAGGTACCCGGCGCGTACTTGCGATCAACGCCATAAGCCGAGGTGTCCTGCGACACCACCAACAACTCGCGCACGCCGCCCTTGACCAGGCGCTCGGCCTCACGCAGCACCTCGTCGACCGGGCGCGATACCAGGTCGCCACGCATCGAGGGAATGATGCAGAAGCTGCAGCGGTGGTTGCAGCCTTCGGAAATCTTCAGATAGGCGTAGTGGCGCGGGGTCAGCTTGATGCCGTAGTCCGGCACCAGATCCACGAACGGAT
This sequence comes from Stenotrophomonas sp. 610A2, assembly GCF_030549615.1. NCBI lineage: Bacteria > Pseudomonadati > Pseudomonadota > Gammaproteobacteria > Lysobacterales > Lysobacteraceae > Stenotrophomonas > Stenotrophomonas pigmentata. The sequence goes on along the minus strand of NZ_CP130832.1, from coordinate 1,858,957 downwards.
CATGCTTGGGCGGCAGCGCGGCATGCACCGCCTCCATCACCGTGGTGTAGTCCTGCGGGCCGGATACCGACAGCACGTCCGGGTAATGCTCGCGGATCATGTCGCCCTTCTTGCCCAGGCAGCCGGTGACGATGACCTTGCCGTTCTCGTTCATCGCCTCGCCGATCGCGTCCAGCGATTCGGCCACGGCCGAGTCGATGAAGCCGCAGGTATTGACCACCACCACATCGGCCGAGTCATAGGACGGCACGATGCTATAGCCCTCCACCCGCAACTGGGTGAGGATGCGCTCGGAATCGACTAGGGCCTTCGGGCAGCCAAGGCTGACGAAGCCGACTTTGGGGTTCAGCTGGGACATGATCTGGAAATCCTGGGGCCGGGCCGGAATGGCAGCGAGGCCGGAAAGCCGGGCAGTATACCGGGCCACGGCCGCGACGCCCTGCGGCTGGCTTAATACGTGAGAGAGCTGATAATCAGTCTCATCGCGGGAATGACTGACTAGAGCCCCTCTCCCGCGAGCGGGAGAGGGGTTGGGGTGAGGGGAAGCTTCCAGCAAGCAGACCTCACGCTCCAAAAGCTCCCCCCATCCGCCCTTCGGGCACCTTCCCCCGCTCGCGGGAGAAGGGAGTCGTTCCCCACCACGGAGTCTTCAAATGCCCAACTGGATCACCCTCCCCACCCCACTCGGCCCCGTCCGCGCCTGGCAGGCCCTTCCCTTGGGCACCCCGCGTGCCGGCCTGGTGTTCATACAGGAAATCTTCGGTGCCAACGCCCACATCCGCCATGTCGCCGAGCAGTACGCAGGCGAGGGCTATGCGGTGCTTGCGCCCTCCTTTTTCGACCTGATCGAACCAGACCTGCAGCTGGACTACGACGCCGCAGGCGTCAGCCGCGGCAAGGCGCTGGTGGACGAACTGGGCGTGGACCGCGCGGTAACCGTGGTCGAAGCCGCCGCTGCCGTGCTGGCGTCCTATGGCAAGGTCGGCACGGTCGGCTATTGCTGGGGCGGCACCATCGCCATGTTGGCCGCGCAACGGCTGGGCCTGCCCTCGGCCAGCTACTACGGTGCGCGCAATGTGCCGTTCCTGGATACAGCGTTCAAAGCCCCGGCAATCTTCCACTTTGGCGACCAGGACGCCTCGATCCCGGCCGCCGCCGTTGCAGCGCACCGTGAAAAGCAACCCGACTTGCCTGTATATGTCTATCCAGCCGACCACGCCTTCAACCGCGAGGTCGGCATGCACTACCACGCACCCAGCGCCGACCTGGCGCGCGAACGCACCTTGGCCTTCTTCAGCGAGAACCTGCGATGACCGAAGCTGTGACGTCCGATTTCGTCCTTGATACCCGCCTTGCCGCCGACAGCGTACTGATCGCCGACGGCCCCCTGTCGCAGATCCGCTTGATGAACGATGATCGTTTTCCCTGGGTCGTACTGGTGCCGCGTGTGCCCGGTGCCAGCGAGTGGATCGACCTGGACGGCGCCCAGCAACGCCTGCTGCTGGCCGAGATCAACCAGATCTCCCAGCACCTCAAGCACAAACCCAACGTGAGCAAGATCAACATCGGCGCGCTGGGCAACATCGTGCGCCAGCTGCATGTGCACCTGATCGGCCGCAACGAGAACGATGCTGCCTGGCCCGGCCCGGTCTGGGGCAGCGGCAAGGCACAGCGTTTCGATCCGGAAGTGCTGGCCGAACGTGTCGAAATCTGGCGCCAGCGGCTACGATAAGCACCTTCCTCTTTACGGACTCCGCAAGCCGATGCGCTCCAATCTGATCGCCGCCCTGATCCTGATCATCGTTGGCCTGTTCTTCCTGGCCAAGAACCTCGGCTGGATCAACGGCAACATCGGCAGCATGCTCGCCACCTGGTGGCCGGCCATCCTGGTCGCCGTTGGCATCGGCATGTTGTTCGGGCGTGGCAAGTAAGCCACTCCAGCGGATCCTGCATACAGAAAAAGGCGCCGAAAGGCGCCTTTTTCATTCCAGCCCAGGCCGCGCTCAGGTGCGCGGCAGGGTAACGCCGGTCTGGCCCTGGTACTTGCCACCGCGATCCTTGTAGGAGGTTTCGCAGATATCGTCCTTGTCGGCCTGGAAGAACAGCATCTGTGCCACGCCTTCGTTGGCGTAGATGCGGGCCGGCAGCGGCGTGGTGTTGGAGAACTCCAGCGTCACATGACCTTCCCACTCCGGTTCCAGCGGGGTGACGTTGACGATGATGCCGCAGCGCGCATAGGTGCTCTTGCCCAGGCACACCACCAGGGTGTCGCGCGGGATGCGGAAGAACTCCACCGTGCGTGCCAGCGCGAACGAATTCGGCGGGATGATGCACTCATCGGCCTCGATGTCGACGAAGCTCTTCGGGTCGAAGTGCTTGGGGTCGACAATGGTCGAGTTGATGTTGGTGAACACCTTGAACTCACGCGAGCAACGCACGTCGTAGCCATAGCTCGAGGTGCCGTAACTGACGATGCGCTGGCCATCCACCTGCTTGACCTGGCCAGCTTCGTACGGCGCGATCATGCCGTGCTGTTCGGACATTTGGCGGATCCAACGGTCGCTCTTGATGCTCATTCAATGATCCTGTTCACGTTGTGCCGCAGCATGCCTGCGGCCGGGGGTGGTCGATTCTAGCCTAGAGCCAGCAATGGGCCGACAATCAATTGCCCTGCAGCCAGTTCCACGCACGCTATCTATATATGAGGAAGGCCCGCAGAGCGGGCCTTCCCTGCTAGCAGCCGGGCAGCCGCCTCAGATCAGCGAGGACAGGATCGGGATGCTGGCACGTGGGCGCTTGGCCAATTCTTCCATCATCCGCTGCGCCGCCGCCATATAGGCCTTCGCCGCGCCCGACTCCGGCTGCGCGACCACGATAGGCGCACCCACGTCGCCCTGCTCACGGATACCAATATCCAGCGGCAGCGAGCCCAGCAACGGCACCCCGTACTGCTCTGCCATCCGCTGACCGCCACCTTCGCCGAACAGATGCTCGACATGACCGCAGCTGCTGCAGGTGTGCACGGCCATGTTCTCGACGATACCCAGCACCGGCACCTCGACCTTCTCAAACATATTCAATGCCTTGCGCGCATCCAGCGTCGCGATGTCCTGCGGCGTGGTGACGATGACCGCTCCGGCCACCGGGATCTTCTGCGACAAGGTCAGCTGGATATCGCCGGTACCCGGCGGCAGGTCGATCAGCAGGACATCCAGGTCCCCCCACAACGTGTCATTGAACAGCTGGGTCAGCGCGGAAGTGGCCATCGGCCCACGCCAGATCATCGGTGAGTCGGGCTCAATCAGGAATCCGATCGACATCGCCTCGACCCCGAACGCCCGCAGCGGCTCAATGGACTTGTTGTCCGGGCTCTCCGGCCGCCCGCTCAGGCCAAGCATGGCCGGCACGCTGGGACCATAGATATCGGCATCCAGCACACCAACCTTGGCGCCCAACGCCTTCAGCGCCAAGGCCAGGTTCACCGCAGTCGTGGACTTGCCCACCCCGCCCTTTCCTGAGCCAACCGCAATGACATTGCGGATACGTGAATGGGGAGAAAGCCCCTTCTGCACCTTGTGGGCACCGCCCAATGTGATCGAACCGCCCACCATGACCCTCGCACTCTCAGACAAGGTCGGAACTATAGCCTCATGCGGAAATGTTGGCCTGCCAACGGCCTTGCCGATAACGGTCGCGGGCTTTACTGAAATAGATATTTCATTTTGCATTTCAAGTGCTTATGAGCGCCTGCTTAACCGTTGACTTAAATTGTTAACCATGTGTTAATCCAAAGTTATCGGCAAATGAAACTTTCTTGAAATCAGGACGAGGGCCTTGTCCGCCGAGCCAAGGCCAATAACGACGAATCCATGAAGGGGTTACAGATGGCAAATCACAAGTCGCTCAGCCGCAATCCGCTGAGCCTCGCGCTGACGTCGGCGCTTTTCGTTGCAGCGGTCTCGCCGGCCTTCGCACAGGAAGCCCCTGTCGAAGACACCGCGAAGTCCACTGAAAACAAGGATGCAACCCAGCTTGACCGCATCACGGTCACTGGCTCGCGCATCTATCGCGCCGGCTTCGATACGCTTGAACCCGCCGCTGTAGTCAACCGCGAGAGCATGGAGGCCTATGGCCAGACCAACCTCATTGACGCCCTGACCACTGTTCCCGGCATCTCCGCCGGTGTCAGCTCGCGTGGCGACCAGGCCGGTTTTGGCGCCGGCGTGAACTTTGCCAGCCGCTTCGGCCTGGGCAGCAACCGCCTGTTGACGCTGGTCAACGGCCGTCGCTACGTCACCTCGACCCCGCCGACCATCTTCGGCGCTGGTAGCGGTTCCGGCATCCAGGTCGACATGAACGCCATCCCGAGCATCATGGTCGACCGCGTTGAGAACCTCAGCGTCGGCGGCGCTCCGACCTACGGCTCCGACGCCATCTCCGGCGTGACCAACATCATCCTGCGCGAGAAGTTCCAGGGCGCGGAAGTCGAGCTGGGCTACGGCACCACCAGCAAGCACGACAACGACCGTTACTCGTGGGCAGCCATCTTTGGCACCAACTTCGCTGACGACCGCGGCAACATCACGATTGCTGCCGAGCTCGACAACAGCGAAGGCGTCAATGCCCTGCAGCGTGACTTCTACCGCCGGGGCTACAGCCTGCAGACCAACCCGACCGCCGCCAATGCCGCACTGTGGCAGCCGGGCCGCACCCCGGGCAGCGACGGCCGCATCGACGGCAGCATCCCGTTCAATACGGGTGCGGCTGATGGCATCGCCGACCAGGTCTGGATCCAGAACCGCCGTATCGCCAGCATGACCTTCGGCGGTCTGGTGCTGCCCAATGTCGCCAGCTACACCCGCGACCCGCTTGGCGCCATCGCCGGCTTCGGTCCGCAGAACAAGCTGTGGCAATTCAACAACACCGGCAATCTGGTCGCGTTCGACCCGGGCACCAGCTACGCAGGCGGCAACGCCTCCGGTGGTGACGGCCTGAACCTGAACGAGACGGTCCCGCTGATCGCCGACCTCGAGCGCCGTAGTGTCTACGCCAACGGCAGCTTCGACTTCACCGACTCCGTGCGCGGCTTCTTCGAACTGTCACGTTACGAAGCGACCGCCCGCGAAACACTGGACCAGAACATTTACAACGCGATCTCGTTCGGCCGCGCCAACAACAACGGCACCGGCGCTCTGAGCGGTGCCCTCCTGTTCCGGGCCGACAATCCGTACCTGAGTGCGGAATCGCGCAAGATCCTGGCCGACAACGGCATCACCGAGTTCCGCCTGTCGCGCTCCTCGCGCGACCTGAGCATGAACAACTCCAGCACCGAAACCCGTCTGACCCGTGCTGTCATCGGCGCCGACGGTTACTTCGACGTTGGCCAACGCAGCTTCAACTGGGAAGCCAGCATTGTCCATGGCCGCGGTGACTTCGATTACCTGGGCACCGGCCTGATCCAGCAGAACTTCATCAACGCCATCAACGTCAAGCGTGATGCATCGGGCAACATCGTCTGTGATTCGGCCGCCGCCGGCACCACCGTCGATGCCAACTGCCGTCCGCTGAACCTGTTCGGTGAGAACCAAGCATCGCGCGAAGCGCTTGACTACGTCTCCACCAACACCGTTGCCAAGGCACAGACCCGCCAGACCGTGTTCAATGCCTCCGTCACTGGTGGCCTGTTCGACCTGCCGGGCGGCGAGTTCGCTGTCGCCGGTGGTTATGAACACCGTCGCGAAGAAGGCTCGTTCACCCCGAGTGAGTACCAGCGTCTGGGCCAGGGCCGCTCGGTGCCGATCCAGTCCGCGCACGGCGAATACAACACCAATGAAGTGTTTGCCGAGTTCCTTGCTCCGTTGTTCAACCCGGATTGGGGCCTGCCGGGCCTGCATCGCCTGGACATTACCGGCAAGGTACGTCGCGTCGACAACTCGGTCGCTGGTGGCTTCACCGCGTTCACCTATGGTCTGCAGTACGAGCCGTTCGCTGGCATCCAGCTGCGCGGTAACAAGACCCAGTCAATGCGCGCACCGTCGATTGCCGAGCTGTATACCAACCAGCAGCCGGCCTTCTACACCATCCCGGAAGTCTGCACCCTGGCGGCGATCGGCGGCGGCAGCAACCCGACCGTACGTCGCAACAACTGCAACGCATTCTTCGCGGCCTACCCGAGCGTGAACCCGTCGTCGTTCGTCGCTTCGCCGACCAACACGCTGGGCTCCAGCAACGGTTACACCGGCCTGAAGAATGAAAAGGCAGAGTCGTGGACCGCAGGCATCGTCTTTGCTCCGGAATGGCTCAACGGCCTGCGCGTCGCTGCTGACTGGTACGACATCGAGATCACCGACGTCATCACCGCGCTCAGCCCGAACGACATCATCACCGGCTGCTTTGACAACCCGGACTTCAACGTCAACGACATCCCGAACGCCAACCGCTTCTGCAGCCTGGTCACCCGTGACCCGGTCACCGCTGCTGCTACCGACATCAAGACCCAGTTCGGCAACGGCCCGGTCCTGATGTTCCGTGGCTGGACTGCCGAAGTGGACTACCGTCTGGAGATGGACCGCTTCGGCCGTCTGGATCTCGGCTTCTACGGCTACATGCCGAAGAATCGCGGCCAGGCCGCCAGCCCGGAAGTCCCGTTCGTGGAACAGGTCGGCACCTTCAATGAGCCGAAGCGCCAGTTCCGCTGGACCGCACAGCACAAGATCGGCAACTGGAGCGCAGGCTTCGCGGCGAACTACACCAGCAGCGCGCAGTTCAGCCTGGTCGCTACGCCGGAAAGCCGCCAGCACTTCGTTCGTGACAGCTGGACCACCTGGGATGCAAACGTCAGCTACCGCTTCACCGAGAATGCCCGCCTGAACCTGGCGGTCATCAACCTCACTGACGACATCGGTCCGTTCCCGTACGTGCTGGACTCGCTGGGCCGCCGCTTCATGCTGTCCCTGCGTTACAAGTTCCAGTAATCACTGGCTTGGTTCAAAGAGAAAGCCCGGCAAATGCCGGGCTTTCTTCATTTCAGCCACTATTCGCTGATGCCTATCGGCACGCGAAGAGCGACATCCGCTTTCGCCAACCACGCGACCTGGACCTTGCGGCAATCAACCCAGTGCCTCGACACCAGACAGCGCGTATGCAGCGAAGGGCGACCGAACACAAATTGATCTCCCGCAGCGCAGTTCAGAGGTCCTGCCGAACCACAGACGCCGCATTGTGCCCAGGCGCCCCGGTAACCCCTCCACCCGGATGGGCCCCCGAACCGCACAGATAGAGTCCTGGCAGCGCTCCCCTGTACCCCGCCTGTCCCAGCATCGGCCGTGCATTGAACAACTGGTTCAAGCTCAATGCACCGTGGAAGATATCGCCGCCGATCAAACCAAAGGTCCGCTCCAGATCCAGCGGGCTCATGATCTGCCTGCCGAGCACCGAAGCCGCGAAACCCGGCGCGTGCTTGTCGACGGTGGCGATCATCAGATCCGCCACTTCCTCGCGGTGGTCATCCCAGCTGCGACCATCGGGCAGCTGCGGCGCTACGTGCTGGCAGAACAGACTTGCCACGTGTTGCCCCGCTGGTGCCAGCGAATCATCCAAGGTACTGGGGATCAGCATCTCGACGATAGGCTCGCGTGACCATCCGTATTGACGCGCATCCAGATAGGCACGATCCATGTAATCAAGGCTGGGCGCGATGATGATGCCTGCGGTCAGATGATCGCCCTGCCCCGGCAATACACTGAATTCAGGCAGTTTCGACAAAGCCACGTTCATCCGGAATGTTCCGGAGCCGCAGCGCCAGTTGGCCATGCGCTCCAGTGTGGCCGGCGGCACATCCGCAGGATCGAACAGTCGCTCGTACATCAGCTTCGGATTGACGTTGGCAACGATGGCCGAGCCGCGCAGCACTTCGCCATCGGCCAGTACGACGCCGACTGCACGACCCTGCTCTACCAGCACCTTCTCTACAGCGGCATCGGTACGAATCTCGACACCGGCTTCAATCGCCGAACGCGCCATCGCCTGGGTGATCGCGCCCATGCCGCCGATGGCATGTCCCCAGGCGCCTTTGACGCCATTGCTTTCACCAAACACATGGTGCAACAACACGTATGCGGTACCGGGAGCGTAGGGGCTTGCGTAGTTGCCGACGATTCCATCGAAACCGAACAAGGCCTTGATCGGTGCGCTTTCGAACCAACGGTCCAGGTACTCGGCGGCCGAGATGGTGAACAGATCCATCAACTCCTGCTGCAAGCCCGGATCCAGGCGCTGCAGCTGCCGGCCCAGCTGCCCTGCCTTCCACAGCTCCGGCAACGCCCGCAACCAACTCGCACCACTGATATTGGGCGGTGCCTGCAGCGCCTGCGCACGCAGCACATCGGCAAAAATCTCCAAGCGCTGTTCGTACTCGGGCAGGCGCGCCGCATCACGCGCGGAAAAGCGCGCAACCTGCTCGGCAGTGCGACCTGCCCCGGCCAATAGATACTCGCCGTTGCCCAGGGGCAGGAAGTTGTTGAGCTTTCGCGAAACCACCCGCAATCCGTGCCGCTCCAGCTCCAGATCGGCAATCACCTTGGGCTGCAGCAAGGACACCGTATAAGAAGCCACCGAGTTCCGGAACCCGGGGTGGAACTCCTCGGTAACCGCAGCGCCACCCACCACTGAACGCCGCTCCAGCACCAGCACGCGTTTGCCGGCCTTGGCCAGATAAGCCGCACATACGAGTCCGTTATGGCCGCCGCCAATCAGGATCGCGTCCCACCGCCTGCTCGATGTCTTGGTCATTCCCGCTGTATAGCATCGGCCAGCCGTCGCCGCCCATAGGAATATGCCGACTGCGACCCATTACCTTCTACACCCCTGCGCGATCGGTTTCAGGCGTATCTTCCTGCTTCGGCCCCGGACTCCGCGGCCTCACTCATGCTCTGAAATCGGCCCGGAGGCCTATCCCGTGATCGTTCGCAAACCCCAGATCCTGCTGCTGTCCCTGGCCGTCTCGGCCGCGCTGATCGGCTGCAAGAAAGAAGAGACCCCGGCAGCTCCGGCAGCCGCGCCGGCCGCGGCAGCCGCCAATGAGCTGAAGCTGGACGAGTCCAAGCTGCCGGCCTACAACGCCTTCACTGCCGCCGACATCGACGCCAGCAAGGACGCCTGTACCGATTTCAACGGCTACGTGAACGAAAAGTGGCTCAACGCCAACGAAATTCCGGCCGACCGCACCAGCTGGGGCGCCTTCACCATCCTCGACGAGCGCTCGGTTGCCGTGCAGCACCAGCTGGCCGAGCAGGCCGCGGCGATGAAGAACGCCACCGGCATCGAAAAGATCGTCGGTGACTTCTGGGCCGCCGGCATGGACGAAGCCAAGATCAATTCGCTGGGCATCACCCCGCTGAAGGCTGATCTGGCTGCGATTGATGGCCTGCAGGATACCGCCGCACTGGCTGACTACCTGCGCAGCACGGCTGCCAAGGGCGAGAACTTCCTGTTTGGCTTCGGCCCGGAAGCGGACTTCAAGAATTCGTCCATGAACATGGCCTACGCCAGCCAGGGCGGCCTGGGCCTGCCGGACACCACCTATTACACCGACGCCAGCAAGGCCGACAAGCTCAACGCCTACAAGGCCCACGTGGCCAAGGTGCTGGAGCTGAGCGGCGTGGCCGCGGCCGACGCCGCCAAGCAGGCCGAGGAGGTGATCAAGTTCGAGACCCGTCTTGCCAAGGCCTCCAAGTCCAGCGTCGAGCTGTCGCGCGACGTCTCGCTGTACTACAACCCGGTCACCGTGGCTGATGCCGACAAGCTGACCCCGAACTTCAGCTGGACTGCGTTCTTCCAGGCCCAGGGCATTGCCGCGCCGGCAACGTTCTCGCTGGCCATGCCGGCCTTCCACGCGGAAGTGAGCAAGATGCTGGCCGACACCGACCCGGCAGCCTGGCGCGCTTACCTGCGCTTCCACACCGTGGACGGCGCCGCGCCTTACCTGAGCAATGAGTTCGTGCAGGAGAACTACGCGTTCTACGGCAAGGAACTGAACGGCCAGAAGGAAATCAAGCCGCGTTGGAAGCAGGTGCTTGGCACGATCGAAAGCGATGCCGGCGATGCCTTCGGCCAGATGTACGTGAAGGTCGCCTTCTCGCCCGAGTCCAAGGCCAAGATGGAAGAGCTGGTCAAGAACCTCGCCGGCGCCCTGAAGGACCGCATCCAGAACCTGACCTGGATGAGCGACGAAACCAAGGCCAAGGCCATCGCCAAGTGGGAAACCTTCACCCCGAAGATCGGCTACCCGGACAAGTGGCGTGATTGGAGCGGCCTGAGCACCACCCACGATGACTACCTGGGCAATGTGCGCGCTGCCAATGCCTTCAACTACAAGTGGGCGCTGGCCAAGATCGGCCAGCCGGTGGACAAGACCGAGTGGGGCATGACCCCGCAGACCGTCAACGCCTACTACAACCCGCTGCAGAACGAGATCGTGTTCCCGGCCGCCATCCTGCAGCCGCCGTTCTTCGATCCGAACGCCGACGACGCGCTGAACTACGGCGGCATCGGTGCGGTCATCGGCCACGAAATGACCCACGGCTACGACGACCAGGGCAGCCGTTTCGGCCCGACCGGCAACTTCGAGAACTGGTGGACCCCGGCGGATTCGAAGGGCTTCGCTGGCCTGACCGGCAAGCTGGTCAACCAGTTCAACGAGTACAAGGTGGGCGACCAGAGCGTCAACGGCTCGCTGACCCTGGGCGAGAACATCGCCGACCTGGGCGGCCTGGCCACGGCTTATGACGCCCTGCAGAAGGCTTCGGCCGGCAAGGAAGACGCCAAGGTTGACGGTTTCACCCGCGACCAGCGCTTCTTCTTCAACTGGGCAACCGTGTGGCGTACCAAGTACACCGCCGAAAACGCCAAGGTCCGCCTGGCTACCGATCCGCACGCCCCGGCGCAGTTCCGCGCCATGGGTGCGCCGTCGAACCTGCCGACCTTCGCCGCTGCGTTCCAGTGCAAGGCCGGTTCGCCGATGGTCCGTGCTGGCGACAAGCAGGTTGTGATCTGGTAATCGCTGCCCTGCAGTGAGACCCGAAGAAGGCCCGGCATTGCCGGGCCTTCTTCTTTTTTTTGTAGGAGCGGCGTAAGCCGCGAAGCCGACCAAATCCAAAGCACCACGAGTCAACGCAATCCAGTCAATGCCAGCCGCATCAACTGCAGTGACTTCGCAGCTGACGCCGCTCCCACAACCACTGGTTTTGATGCAGTACCCAAATCCGTGCCCTGCCCCGGCACCAATCCGCCGCCAGCTTGTTAAACTCCGCCCACTTTGTCCTTCTGCGGATATGCACCACATGCCTAACGTTCGCCCACTTACACTGGCCCTGGCCTTCTCCCTGGTGACCGTGCTGTCCACCAACGATGCGCAGGCCGCCCGCAAAAAACCTGCGGCTCGGGCACCGGCAGTGAGCGCGGCCTGTACGGACTTCTACGAAACCACCAACGGCAACTGGCTCAAGGCCAACCCGGTGCCGCAGACCGGCGCGGTCAGCGCCCTCGGCACCCTGGCAGACAACACCCGCACCCAGCAGCGCCAGCTGCTGGATGGCGCGATGACCGCACCGCAGGGCAATGTGCAGAAGCTGCTGGGTGATTTCTGGGCCAGCGGCCTGGATGAAGCCGCAGTCGAAGCCGATGGCTCCAAGCCGATCGCGCCGCTGCTGACCCGCATCAACGCCATCAAGAAGGCCAAGGACATCCCGGCCTCGATCGCCGCGCTGCACCAGGTTGGCATCCCGGTGGCATTCAACTTCGCCCCGGACGTCGACCTGAAGGCGCTGGACCGCCACATCGGCTACTTCATGCAGGGTGGTACCGGCCTGCCGGACCCGGCGTTCTACACCCGCACCGATGCCGAAACCGTCGCATTGATGGGCCGCTACCGCGGCTACGTGAAGCAGATCCTGGCGCTGACCGGCACCCCGGCCGCGCAGCTTGATGCCGAATCGGCACTGGTCATCCAGCTGGAGACCGAACTGGCGCGCAGCGCGCACTCGGTGGCCGACATCAACAACCCGTTCAACAACTACGCGCCTGTCGCCACCAAGGACCTGAACAGCCGTTACCGCAACCTGCAGCTGGATGCCTTCCTGAAGGCGCAGGGCGTCAACGACGACCTGGTGTCGTTGGCCGACCCGACCCTGTTCCAGCAGCTCAATGGCATGGTCAGCCGCCTGCCGGCCAACCAGTGGAAGGCTTACCTGCGCTGGCGCGTGGGTGACTCGATGGCGCCGTACCTGTCCAAGGCCTACCGCGACGCCGAGTTTGAATTCCGTGGCCGCGTGCTGCGTGGCCAGACCATTGCACCGTCGCGTCAGGACGCCGTGCTCGACGCCATCAACGTGGCCGCCGGCCCGATGCTGGGCCACGAATACGCCAACACCTATCTCAACCGTGATACCCGCCGCCAGGCCGGCGTAATGGTCGACCAGATCCGCGAAGCACAGATCGCTGCAGTCAAGCGCAGCACCTGGCTCAGCGCCGAGGCCAAGACCGAAGCCGAAGCCAAACTGGCGGCGATGAAGATCGAGATCGGCACCCCGCTGCGCGACCTCGACTACACCGTGCAGCCGATGGGCCGTGGCAGCTTCGGCGGCAACATCCTGATCGCTTCCACCTGGCGCCACGCCCAGGAAATGAAGCGCATCGGCAAGGGCAACGCCGACCGTCGTTGGGACGTGCTGCCGCAGCAGCCGTCGATCGCCTATGACATCGCCCAGAACCGCCTGATCGTCACTGCTGCAGCACTGCAGGGCCCGATCTTTGCAGGCAACGCCAGCAGCGCCGAGAAGTTCGGTGCCTTCGGTGGCCTGGTCGCACACGAAGTCAGCCGCGCCATCGACGTCAAGGGCGCGATGATCGACGCCAAGGGCGAACTGCGCAGCTGGTGGACGCCGGCCGACAAGAGCGCCTGGACCCTGCTTGGCAACCGCGTCGCCGCCCAGTACAGCGCTTATGCCTTCCCGGGCGTCAAGGACGCAAAGGTCAACGGCGAACTGACACGTGACGAGAACATGGCCGACCTGTCGGGCATGGAGATCGCATGGGAAGCTTTCAGCGCCGCCCAGGCCGATGCCAAACCGGCCGACAAGCAGGATTTCTTCAAGGGCTGGACCAGCCTGTGGGCACAGCAGCTGTCGCCGAACGAAGCACTGCAGCGCCTGCGTACCGACGTGCGCGCCCCGGGCCGCTGGCGCAGCAACGCACCTCTCTCCAACCTGCCGGCATTTGGTGCCAGCTTCAGCTGCAAGCTGGGCCAGCCGATGCAGCGCACCGACGCCGAGCAGATCAGGATCTGGCGCTGATGCCTCGCTGAAGAAAAAAGCCGCGGATTCCGCGGCTTTCTTTTGTTTTTGTAGAGCCGAGCCATGCTCGGCTGAGGCTTTACCGGTGATGCCCCTTTGCCGAGCATGGCTCGGCGCTACATCTTTGGGCTTTATCGGTAGAGCCCCTGCCGAGCATGGCTCGGCACCACATCTTTGGGCTTTATCGGTAGAGCCCTGCCGAGCATGGCTCGGCACTACAGTTGCTTGCTATTTGACACGGCGCAGATGCGGGCCACGCTTGTTGAACGGCGGCTGCCCGCGCCAGTAGCGGATCAGCAACCAGCCAAACAACATGCCGCCCAAGTGAGCGAAGTGGGCTACGCCAGGCTGCCAGCCGGTGAAGCCCAACAGCAGCTCAATCGCACCAAACACGATCACGAAAGTACGTGCCTTCATCGGGATAGGCGGGAACAACAGCACCACCCGCTGGTTCGGGAACAACATGCCGTAGGCCAACAGCAGGCCGAACACGCCGCCCGAGGCTCCCAGCACCGGGTTGTATTCACCAGCAAACGCAGCCACCAGCAACTGGCAGAGGCCAGCGCCGACCACACACACCATGTAATAGGTCAGGAAGCGCTTCTCGCCCCAGGTCATCTCCAGCGGCGCACCGAACATGAAGAGCGCAAGCATGTTGAAGAACAGATGACCGAAGCTGCCATGCAGGAAGCCGTAGCTCAGCAGCTGCCACGGCTCAAATCCCGGTGAGTCGCTGAAGACCTGCTGCGAACCCAGCGGCCACAACATCAACTGGGTAAAGATGCCCGCCGTCTGCGGCAGCTGCTGCAACAGGAACAGCACGACGTTGGCGATCAGCAGCGTCTGGGTGATTTTTGGAAGGCGCGGGAACATGGTGGCATCCGGGGGAACTGGCCCCATGATAGCCGCAGCGGCTAGCCCGGGCCCCAGATCGCCTCGTCCAGGCTGCGCGGCGGTTTGGGGCGCTTCACCCTGCCGTTCTCCACCACCACACCCTCGGCCCGCAGCCGCTGGCTCTGCTCGCGCCAACCGCGCGAGCCCTCGGGCATGGCGATGCGTCCGTCAGAGCGCAGCACCCGGTGCCAAGGCAGCTCCGGGTCCTCATTGCTGCCCAGCAGACGTGCGACCAGTCGTGCACGACCGGGCAATCCGGCCTTGGCCGCCACTTCGCCATAGCCCATCACCTGTCCGCGCGGGATGGTGCGAATCGCCTCAAGGATGCGCGCATGGCCGGCGGCGGCAGCGGCCTCGGTGCTCACCGCTTCTTCGCCACGCCGCTGCCCACCAGCAGCACGCCGAACAGCACCAGCACCGTCCCGGCGCTTTGCCAAATGCCCATCGGTTCGTCGAGCAGCCATACGCTGAGCACAATTGTGGAAACCGGCCCCAGCATACTCACCTGCGCGGCCAGCGAGGAACCAATCCGCTTGACCCCGATCATGATCGCCAACACCGGCAGGACGGTACACACCGTGCCGTTGAGCAGTGACAGCCAGTACACCGGCGGTGCGTACTCCCACAACGCATCCCAAGGCTGGAACAGCAGGTACTGACCGATGCACAACACGCAGGCCACCATGCTCGCGTAGGCAGTCAGGCGCACCGCACCAATCCGCACCACCGCCTGGCCACTGCCGAACAGGTATACCGCATAGCTCAGCGCACTGGCGAACACCAAGGCCGAGCCGATCAGGGTACGCCGTCCTTCGAGCTGGATGTCATGACCGAAGGCCAACAACACGCCGAGGTAACTGACCAGCAAGGCCGCCACCTGGATGCGCGTGGGCCGTTGCTTGAGCACCACCAGCGCAATCAGCACCACCAGCGTGGGGCTGAGATACAGAATCAAGCGCTCCAGCGTGGCGCTGATGTATTGCAGGCCGAGGAAATCCAGGTAGCTGGACAGGTAATAGCCACTGAAGCCAAGCAGCAGTACCCGCCAACGGTCGCCGACAGACAACGGCTGCGCGCGTCGTGCCGCCCACATGCCCATGGCGATGAAGAACGGAAACGCGATCATCATCCGCAGCGCCAGCAAGGCAGTGGCGTCGGCACCATGCCGGTAGGCGAGTTTGACGATCACCGCCTTGCCGGATGCGGCGATCGCGCCGGTGGCAGCCAGCAGCAGACCGCTGATCAACAAGCGGCGCGAGCTGGTTGGTAATGGTGGCGCGGCCACGGTGGCTTCGCGCGCGGTTGGAGCAGTCACGGTGTTACAGCATCCGGGGGAGATGGCTTTCTATTATGGGCGCTGCGGGATTTCTACGGGCTGACGGGTAAGACCAAGGCGTTTACCGGAGAAGAAGCAAGATCAACAGCACCCCTCCCCAACCCGCCCGGCCCGAAGGCATAGCCTTCGGCAACGGGAGGGAGCAGATGCAGGACCAGCCTCCTCCCTTGCGCGCAGCGCAGGGGAGGATTGAGGAGGGGTGCTCTTGGCGCTATCCCTGCTACCAAGCCAAAAACCTCAACGCATCAAAACAACTTCCTCAGCCGAGGTCGGATGGATCGCCACTGTCTCCTCCATCTGCCTGCGCGTCACCCCGGCCTTCAGCGCCACCGCAAAGCCCTGCAGGATCTCATCCGCGCCTTCACCCAGCAGATGGATACCAACCACCTTCTCGTCCTCGCCAGCGCAGACCATCTTGAACAGGCTGCGCACTTCGCCCTGTCCCAGTGCCTGCAGCATCGGCCGGAACCGGCTGTAAAACGTGCTCACCTTGCTGAAACGCTTGCTCGCTTCTTCTTCGCTCAAGCCAACGCTACCCAGCGGCGGATGCGCGAACACCACGCTGGGAACATTTTCGTAATCGAGCCTGGCCTCCGGTTGCCCGCCCAACACGCGGTCCATCAGCCTGCGTGCCGCCGCAATCGCGACCGGCGTCAAGGTCACCCGGCCAGTCACGTCGCCGACCGCGTAAATGCCCGGAACCGAGGTGTTCTGGTGATCGTCCACCTCGACCTGCCCTTTCTCGCCCAGCTTCACGCCGGCCTGCTCCAAACCCAGTCCGCGTGTATTCGGGCCGCGTCCGGTGGCGAACAGCACGGTGTCGAACAACGCCTGTTCGGGCCCATTATCGAGCTGCGCGCGGATCTGCTTCTGCTGCCGCTGCAGCGCTTCCACCTTGCAACCGAAGTGCAGCTCGACGCCCTGCAGGCGCAGGTTCTCCGCCAGCTGGTCCGAGACTTCCGCATCGAATCTGTCCAGCAGGCGCTGGCCGCGCACCAGCAAGGCAACCTCGCTGCCCAAGGCACGCAGTACACCGGCAAGTTCCACCGCGATGTAGCCACCACCAATCAGCGCTACCCGGTCGGGCCGCGCCTGCAATGCAAAGAAGTCATCCGAGACGCCGCCCAGCTCCGCGCCCGGCAGTTCTGGCTTGAGCGGATGCGCACCAGTCGCGATGACGATGTGCTCGGCGCGGAATTGCGTCCCGTCCTCGCACTGCACCGTGTGCACATCAATCAGGTGGCCACGGCTGCTGATGCGCACAACACCGGTCTCGTCCAGCCGCTTCTGGTAGCTGGCGTGGATATTCGAGATGTAGAGCTTGCGCCGCTCCAGCAACGTTGGCCAGGCCAGCGCCGGCTCCGCCGGCACGTCGAAACCCATCCGCCGCGCCAGACCAATGCGCTCGGCCAGGTCCGCCGCCAACCACATCGCCTTCTTCGGCACGCAGCCTACGTTGACGCAGGTGCCACCGAGCGGCGCGGGTTCCAGCATCGCCACCTTGGCGCCATACGATGCGGCGCGGAACGCAGCGGCCAAGCCACCCGAGCCACCGCCCAGCACCACCACGTCATAGTTGCGTGCACTCATTGAAAGCACTCCGCGCGAAAGGACGCAGAGGCGATGGCAAGCGCCTGCCCTGTGATCAAATCAGTCATAAATTGCCAGCTCCCACTGCTCATGCTTATGCCGAGCATGCCATGACCGGCCGCTAGCCATCTGTGAGCATGGCGCCACCTCGCCCCTGACCACCGGGCATATCGATCAATCAGCCCGCTGGCGTAGCCTGATCAGCGTCGCAGAGGCGGCAATTGCAGGTAAGTGCACGCACGCCACAGCCATTCCACCGGCCCGAACTGGAAGCGGCGCAACCAGGCATGGCTGATCACCACCTGCAATGCGAACAGGCCGCTGGCAAACACCAGCTGCCACGCCCGCCCCATCTGTTCGAACCAGCCAAGACCATAACCATAGAACACCAGGGTGCAGACCAGCGATTGCCCGAGGTAATTGCTCAAGGCCATGCGCCCAGCCGGTGCCAGCCAGTGCAGGTAGCGGCTCCAGCGCACTCCCCAAGCCAGATAACCCAGACACATCAGCAGGCCCGCGACCGCCGTCAACGCGTAGGCCGCGGCGCCGCGCATATCGAAGCGTCCTGGCGGGGTGTAAGACTGCAGATAAACGCTGCAGAGCATCACCGCGATGCCCAGCGGCAGCAGCAACCAGCGCAGTGCAGCCCACAGACGCGGATAGTGCGCGGGTTCGGCGATGGCACCGCTGCGTGCGAACCAGGCGCCGATCAGGAACATGCCCAGCACCTGCGGCCCCACAACCGGCAAGGCACCGAGCGAAGCAGCGACGTCACGCAGACGCTGCGCGAGGGCCTGCAGGTAACTTCCGTGCCCGTATGCCTGCCGCTGCGCTTCGATTGCACTTGCTGCGGCAGAGGCCTGCGCGCTTGCTGCATCGGCCGGGGCGAACTGCATCAGTGCGCCCAGCAACAGCATCAATGCCGCCGCGCCCAGATAGGCCACCGCCCCAAGCGCCGGCAGCCAGCTGCGCGGGGCCTCACGGAAGGCCAGCAATACGAACGACAACAACGCGTACGCAACCATGATGTCGCCTGACCACAGCAGCACCGCATGTAGCATGCCAATGATCAACAAGCCCAGGCTGCGGCGCAGATAGAAGCGGGTGAAGTCGCGTCCGGCGATGCTTGCCCGTTGCGCCATCACCGCGAAGCCGGCACCAAACAGCAGCGAGAACAGCGTGAAGAATTTGCCTTGCACGAAGACGTAGACAAAGGCATCGGCCCAGTAGTCCCAGCCCTGCCAATGCGGATCGATGCCGGTGAACGACATATCCAAAGGCCCGCTGAAGGCCTCCATGTTCATCAGCAGGATGCCGAACAAGGCAAAGCCGCGCAGTACATCCAGAGTCGCGATGCGCTCATTGGCCGCCACGGGCTGAAAAGCAGAAGAGGACAACGGCAAGATCCTTCAGCAACAGGAGCGCGATTAGAGCACGCCAGATCAATGTAATGCCGGGCCATGCCCGGCAGGGGCTTTACCGGAGTCACCTGTAGTGCCGAGCCATGCTCGGCAGGAGCTTTACCGGCAATGCCAAACAGCTGCCCTCACCCCAACCCCCGCTCCGCGCCCCGGCCCTTGCGCTGACGCAAGGGCGCTCGAGAAACCGCGAACCGCTGGTTCGCAGGCGGTCTCTCTCCCCTCGCAAGCGGGAGAGGGGCTTTAAGCAAAAGCGAGGACCGTAATGCCGAGCATGGCTCGGCACTACATACCACCCGCCCCGCAACGCAGAACGGCCCGCGTTGGCGGGCCGTTCCGGTGCTGCATTGCCTGTCGGCAACCGCTTAGTGCTGGTGACCGCCGTCGCCGTGGACGTGGCCGTGCTGCACTTCTTCTTCGCTGGCTTCACGCACTTCGATGATTTCAACGTCGAAATGCAGGTCCTTGCCGGCCATCGGGTGGTTCAGGTCGACGTCGACCACGGTCATGCCGACCTTCTCGACGGTGACCGCGCGCGGGCCGAAGTTGGTCTGCAGGATCACCTGGGTGCCCGGGATCAGCGGGGTCTTGCCGAAATGCTTCTTCGGCACGCGCTGGGTCATGCCCTCGCGGCGCTCGCCGTAAGCATCGGCCGAGGTCACGTCGACGCCGAAGCTTTCGCCAGCTTCCTTGTCCATCATCGCCGCTTCCAGACCCGGGATGATGTTGCCGTGGCCGATCAGGATGGCCAACGGATCACGGTCCTTGGAGCTTTCGATCGGCTCCTGGCCAACTTCGGAGACGGTGTAGTGGAAACGGACGACGCGGTCTTTTTCGATCTTCATGCGCAACTCTGATAAATGGCTGCCCGCTGGCAGACGTTGGGACGGCTTGTCGGCCGCCGGGGACGCCGCCATGATGACGGCCTTCTAAGGTGGCGCATTATCCGGGCTCCATGCACATCACGCCAGTTTTCCGCATCCGTTCGTGGCGCCTGCCGGCCACTTTGCTGACCCTCGCCTTGCTGACCGCCTGCGGGCACAACCCGCCCAAGCGCGGCCCGGCGCCCGATCCCGGCCGCAATTATTCGCCGATTGCCCCCGCAGACCCCGCTGCCGCCGCATCGGTGCTGATGCGCGCGTTGGGACTGGTCGGCACACCGTACCGCTACGGCGGCAATACACCGGAGTCCGGCTTCGACTGCAGCGGCCTGGTCACCTATGTCTACCGGGACATGCTGGCGCTGAGCCTGCCGCGCACTTCGCGCGAGCTGGCCGCCATCCAGGGACCGAAGATCGCGCCCGACCGACTGACCGCCGGTGACCTGGTCTTTTTCGGCAACAAGGGCAACGTCTTCCACGTTGGCATTTATGTAGGTGAAGGCCGCTTTGTGCACGCTCCCAGCACCGGCGGAACCGTGCGCCTTGACCACCTCGATGGGGCCTATTGGCGCGATCATTACACCGGCGCGAAGCGGGTATTACGGTAAAACGAGACATTCCTCGCGAAAAATAACGGTTATTTAACGAAATTTGTACCTATCCACACGTTTCACAGGGCATGATCGCCCATCGACTTTTTCAAGTGACTGCCGCGTGACGACTGACAACACGTCCCATCCGAGCCAGCCAAAGATTTCATCGCTCAACTTCCGCCGCCTGATCTGCGCCGCGGCACTGGCTCTGGCCAGCCTGCCGGCCCTCGCTCAGAGCGCTGATACCGCCCCGGCAGCCAAGCCGGCTGCGGCCAAGACCGAAGCACCGCGCAGCAAGGCTGACAGCGCTGCCACCGCCACACTCGCCGCGCTGCTGCCGCATCTGGCCGCCAGCGACACCATTCCGCTGATGGACCGCTCGGCGATGTTTGCCGGCGATCTCAGCCGCCTGATTTCCGCCTACGACGCCTCCAAGGGCGTCTCCGCTGCCACCGAGGCAGCGCTGGCCAACGATTCCGATGGCAAGGTGCAGTCCATCCTGCGCCGCGCCATGACCCTGCTGGGCACCCCGTACCGCTGGGGCGGCACCTCGCCGGACGCCGGCTTTGATTGCAGCGGGCTGGTTGGTTACGTGTTCCGTACCGCCCTGGGTGTCGAGCTGCCGCGCGTGTCGCGCGAAATGGCCAGCCAGGCCAATGCCGAACTGATCAATGACCGCGCCTCCTTGGCCGCCGGCGACCTGGTGTTTTTCGGCCGCAGGGGCCGCGTCGATCACGTCGGCATCTATGTCGGTGAAGGTCGCTTCCTGCATGCTCCGAGCACCGGCAAGGACGTCCGTACCGATACCCTGCTCACCGGCTACTGGGGTGACAAGTTCATGCAGGCACGTCGCGTGGCGCTGTAAGCGCCCCGCCGGCAACTTCCTGTCAAGCCGCGGCCTCCGGGTCGCGGCTTTTTTATTGGTCGATGCCAATGCCATTTTCGTAACTTTTCCTGCACAAAAGTTAATACGAACCACCCGGCAACTGCCCGCAACAAAGTGCCAAATACGATTGCGCATGCGTGAATCAGGGGTATATCGTTGCCGCGAATGGAGCAGCGACCAGGCATGGCGGAAGCACAAATGTCAAGTACACGTTGTGTGATCTGGTTTGGAAATCCGGGGGCAAGAGAGAAAGTGATGCTGGCTGCAGATGGCTGGCAGGTGCGGACGGTACTGCCCCAACAACCCGCCGACATAGGCATGCGCGGCGGCGACACGGTGGTTGGCTTGATCGATTTCCGCACCAGTTCGGACAGCGAGCTGGAGCGTATCGGTGAGCTGACCGCCGCGCATCAGCACATGCCGCTGTTTGCCATCACCGCCGCCGACGGTGCCGAAACCCCATCCCACCATCCGCTGCTGGCCGCGTGCCGCCAACAATTTCCACACCCGCCGGACTTCAAGGAACTGCTGCGCGGCCTGCACGGCCTCACCAGTGAAGTGCCGCGGCCAGCCAGCGACGATGCGCTGGACACCCTGCTCGGCGAGAGCGAGGTAATGCTGGTCATGCGCGCAACACTGCGCAAGTACGCGCCGGTGGATCTGCCCGTACTGATCACCGGCGAAACCGGCACCGGCAAAGAAGTCGCAGCGCATGCACTGCATCGATTGTCTGCGCGCAGCGGCAAACCCTTCCAAGCCATCAATTGCGGTGCCATTCCATCCACCTTGATCCAATCCGAACTGTTCGGCCATGAGCGCGGCGCCTTCACCGGCGCCACCAGCCGTCGCCAGGGTTTATTCGAGACCGCGCACAACGGCAGCGTATTCCTCGATGAAATCGGCGACCTGCCACTGGATGCGCAGACCAGTCTGTTGCGGGTGTTGCAGGAAGGCACGATCGAACGGGTAGGCAGCAACCAGCCGGTGGCGATCGATGTGCGCATCCTTGCCGCAACCCACGTCGATCTGGAGCGCGCGGTGGAAGAAGGCCGCTTCCGCCGCGACCTCTATTACCGCCTCAATGTATTGCGCCTGGCCATGCCACCGCTGCGCAAGCGCGACGGCGACATTGAACTGCTGTCACGGCAGTTCCTGCGCAACTTCCGCATGCGCCACCCAATCCGCGCACGCGGCTACACCACCGAAGCGCGCCAGGCCATGGATCGCTTCCCTTGGCCGGGCAATGTCCGCGAACTACTCAATCGCGTACAGCGCGCGGCCATTACCGCCGAAGGCGAACTGATCAGCAGCGCCGACCTCGAACTCAACCAGGCCTCGGACGGTGCGCAACTGAGCAAGGCGCGCAGCCACGCCGAACGCGAAACCCTGCTGTCCTGCCTGCAACAAAGCCAATACAACATCAGCGCCTGCGCGCGCCTGATGAAGGTCTCGCGGGTCACCATCTACCGCATGTGCCGCAAGCACCGCCTGGAGCTGGAAGCGCTGCGTTGATTGCGCAACGCAGCGCTGATTACGCGTTCCAAAGACCAGGCCCGCATCCTCACAGCATGTAAGGCACCTTGAAGGCCAGGCTGAAGTCCGGTGCATCCGGGGTCAAGCCAATACCCAGCATGCTGACGAAGGTGGCCTTGGAGGTCAGCGCATAGGTCACACCCAGATTGAGCGTGCCTGCGTTGCCATCACTGCCAATGACCTTCATCCACTTGCCATTCTTGTAACGGGTGGAGGCGCGGGCACTCATGCGGTCACTGAAGGAAATGCTCAGGCTGGTCCGTTCGTTGAAGGCGAACGCGATGCCTGCACCGAAGTAATACGAATCACCCAACACCACTTCGCCCGGGTTGATCGTGTCCGGATTGGCATCGATGTCGTCGAAGCTGCGCTTGAACGAACGTACGTAACCGATGTTGCCGAACAGGATCGCCGGGTCCGCACTCTTGACCATCGACAAGCCGATGTTGGCCTGCCACAGACCATTGCCGGTGGGCTGCTTGGCCGGCACTGCGAAACGAATGAAGTCATCGTCGTCGCGCTCGATCACCTTCCAATCCAGCCCGTAAGGCTCGCGTCCGGTCGGAGCGGTGACCGCGCCGGTCAACACCGTCTCCGGGCGCCAGCCGCGTTCGCCGAACAACTTGTAGTTGGCGCTGACAGTCACATCACCGATGCCGGTGCCATGGGTTTCTTCCTGCGCGATCGCCGCCGCCGAACCACCTGCACCGCCCTTCTGGTAAATGGTCTTGCGAGCGATGTAAGGCACATCAAGATTCAAGGTTAGGCTCGGACTGACGCCCCAACGCGCGGCAAAGTTGTAGGTCAGCGAATCGGACTCGACGTTCTCGATGGCGATATTGCCCAGGAAGATCGCGTCCAACGCCAGGAAGCCATTGAGGGTGAGCTGCTTCCGGTCGTAGCGTGCATAGGTGATGCTGTTTTCCAGGGTCAGGCGCTGATTGAACAGGGCCGACTGCTGCTGTTTGACGTCATCAACGCTGCGCCGCGCCGCTTCCTTGGCCTCCTTTGCCTCGGCTGCGCTGCTCGCATAACCTTCGCCTGCGGGCGGCGTGGCCGCGGCCGCTGCTGCCGGCGCCGCCGGTGCGCTGGTTACCGCTGCTGTTGGTGGTTGCGCAGCAGGCAGCTGCGCGGTCTTGCCGCTCACCCGCGCCTGGATCGCCTGCACCTGCATGTCCAACTCGCGCAAGCGCCTCACTTCCTGTGCATAGCTGGCCTTGAGCGCCTCCAGCTGCGCGACCAGTGCCCTTACATCCGCCTCATCGGTACTGCCGGTTGTCGCCTCCTGTGCCAACACCTTGGGTGAAGCAACAGTCAGACTCACCAGCGCCGCCATCGCCAGTCGTTTCATTGATGCATTCCTCTGCCGTTGTACTCGCCAAAGCCCGTACCACGCACGGGCTCACTGTCCGCCTACCCCGCCAATCCCCCGATTGAGCGTGATGGCCTGTGCCACGTTCTGCGCCAGCGGCAGATTCCCCCCCAGTGATTGCCGCACCAGGTCTATCTGCAACCGGTTGTTCACCACCTGGCCATCGCTGGTCAGCTGGATGCTTTGGCCAACACTGCCGCTGCGCAGCCACTGCTGCACAGCGCCCTGGCCTTCGATGCTCAATTGCAGCCGCGCTGCGTTGCCGTCAAAACTGGCTACCGCGCTGGCGCCAGCGGACTGTGCCGTGGCATTGCCTGCGACCGTTCCTGCACCAGTCGGCACCACACCGTCATTGCGTACATTCAGATGCATGACGTTGCTGGCGCGGTTGCCATCACCCGCAACTTGCACGCTCTGGGTTACGCCAGAGACATTGTTCAAACCACTGCCATCAATGCTGCGGCCGGCCACATCGGGCAGCGGCGCATTGGCATCGGTGATGTTGACGCTGGGTGTGAAACTCACCTTCGGCGTGCTGCCCTTGGTGAAATCCATGCCCAGCGCCATCGTGCCCTGCAGATTCTGGCCAGTGGACGTCTGCCAGGTTGAGACCATGGTTACCCCGAACCAGGCAACCGCATTGCCACCAACCGTGTAACGGCCGCGCATCAGGTTGAGTTCCGGGTCGGGTATTTCATGCAGGCCCTTGCCGGGCTTGCTCTGGCTCTCCTCGCCATGGGCTGGCAGCGCGGCAGTCAGCGCCAGGGCCAGCAGGGCGAACTTGATCATGTTCATCACAAGACTCCTTCAGAACAGGTCG